>JBCCHW010000148.1:0-9123 GCA_039028555.1 Pseudomonadota bacterium
CGGCGCAATTGCACCACTGCGTGGGGTTTCCGATCCGGCGCATGTGGGTTTGTCAGCCCGACCGGTTTCATTGGCCCATGTCGCAGGGTCTCGCGCCCGCGCTCGGCCATCACCTCGATGGGCAGGCAGCCGTCGAAATATCCGGCCGTCTCGCCCTCGCGAAAGGCGGTCTTGTCGGCGGCCAGAAGCGCGTCGATGAAGGCCTCGTATTGGTCGCGGTCCATCGGACAGTTGAGATAGGCCGTGCGGTCCTCTTGCGTTTCGCCCTTGTCATAGCGCGACTGGAACCAGGCCTTGGTCATATCCACGCTGTCGGCATAGACGATGGGTGCGATCGCATCAAAGAAGGCGAGCGAGTCCTCGCCCGTCAGATCACGGATCGCGGCGGCCAGCGGATCGGAGGTCAGCGGCCCGGTCGCCACGATCACATTCCGCCAGCTCTCGGGCGGCAATCCGGCGATCTCGCCCCGCTCGAGCGTGATCAGCGGGTGCGAGAGCAGCCGCCCGGTCACCGCGGCGCTGAACCCGTCGCGGTCGACGGCCAGCGCCCCGCCCGCGGGCACCGCGTGATGGGCCGCCATCTCCATCAGGATCGAGCCGCCGCGGCGCATCTCCTCATGCAGGACGCCGACCGCGTTGCCGGTATGATCGTCGGAGCGGAAGGAGTTGGAGCACACAAGCTCTGCCAGCGCATCGGTCTTGTGCGCAAAGGTGCCCTTGTCGGGCCGCATCTCGTGCAGGATCACGGGGACGCCCAGCGTCGCGGCCGCCCAGGCGGCTTCGCACCCGGCCATGCCGCCGCCGATGATGTGGATCGGGTCAGTCTGTACCATGGCGCATCAGGTAGCGCCACGCGAGGCCGCTGGCAATCCCGCGTTGGCGATCTCAGAATGAAGCAATTTTATCGAAATCCGGCACAATGTGGCGAAAGTCACATTTGAGAATGCACAGAATCGGTACAATTCGGGCATGAGGCGTTTGGTTAGTTGCGTTTCACCGCAGAGAAACGGGTTTGCGTTGCTTGTTAGGAATCCGTAGCTGCTTGTGGTTCACTGCGGTGCTTTTTGTCATGTTTACCCCCTGATGTGGCGTCGGACCCGAAAGGTCCGGCGCCACTATCGTCTGATGGGTCTGCACGGCGCGGACGGCGCCCGGCCTTGGTTACTTCTCGGTCGGCCAAGCGGCCCAGGGAAAGGGTTTGTCCTCGGTCGCGCCCGACTGGAACGCGGTAACCTGCTGCAGCCAGCGTCCCAGGCTCGCGCCGAATTGCTTTAGCATTTCATTGGGTTCGCGAAGCAATAGCATCGACAGGAACTGAACAAGAGCGATAACGTTGATCAGTGTCTGAGTAATACTGATGGCGATCACAAAGAAAACCATGTACAGCCCACGTATCCAGACCGTTTTTCGAGAGTCTTTCGGTGCTTGCGAATTGCCTTCGATGGTCGCGTTCATTTGGTCCTCGTTTCAATACTGCGGTGCTCATCACGTGATGAGGCGGAGGGCGCAATTCAAGGGGCGGCGCCATTTCAAACGCGGCATGTGGCACGCACCGCAGCGCAATCAATTGCGCTTCTAAATCCGTCATGCAGTGATAGAAACAGGTTATGAAGATCACGTTCCGGCAACTCGAATACCTGCTCGCGCTGGCCGAAGAGGCGCATTTCGGCCGGGCGGCCGAGCGTGCCGGTGTCTCGCAGCCCGCGCTCAGCCAGCAGATCCGCGAGATCGAGGCGCATCTGGGGGCCGAACTGGTGGAACGCGGGCGTCAGGTCAAACTCAGCCGGGCGGGCGAGCAGGTGGTGGCCAAGGCCAGCCCGATCATTGCGCTGATGACCGATCTGGAACGGATGGCGCCGCATCTCGACCGGCTGTCGGGCCCGCTGCGCCTGGGCATCATTCCGACGGTGGCGCCCTATCTCCTGCCCCGGATCCTGTCGATGTTTCCCGAGGGCGAGACCTCGGTTCAGGTGCTCGAGGCACTGACCGAGCGGGTGCTGAGCGAGCTTGGCACCGGCGGGATCGACGCGGTGATCTGTGCGCTGCCCGTCGATGCGCCCGAGGTGGTGAGCTATCCGCTGTTCGACGACCGCTTCCTTTATGCGATCCGCAAGGGCGACCCGGCGCCCCGGGGGCTGAAACCCGCCGCGATTCCCGGCGACAGGTTGCTGTTGCTGGATGACGGGCATTGCCTGGCGGATCAGGCGCTCTCGATCTGCGGGCTGCGCCGGGGGCCCGCCTCGCTGGGGGCGGCCAGCCTGACGACCATTGCCCGCATGGTGGCCGAGGGGCACGGCGTGACCCTGTTGCCCGAGATCGCGGCCGGGGTCGAGGGGCAGGGCCTCGACCTGCACCGGTTTGCCGAGCCCGAGCCCCTGCGCACCATCGGGCTGGTGATCCGCGAAAGTTCCAGCGGCCAGCGCTGGACGCGGGAGTTGCGGGAACTCTTGGTTGCTGCCAGCATTGACGCGGGCTCGAAGCCACAAGAAACCCGGCGGAGGAACACATGAAGGTCAACGGCACCCCCTGGCGCCCGATCTGGGCAAAAGGAGACGCGGTCTGGATCATAGATCAGACGAAACTCCCCTTCGAATTCACCACGGTCGAGCTGGCAACCGAGGCGGATGCCGCGCATGCCATCGCCGCGATGCTGGTGCGCGGCGCGCCGCTGATCGGGGCGACAGCCGCCTATGGCATGGCGCTGGCGATGCGCGAGGATCCCTCGGACGACAACATCCTCGCCGCCTGGGAGCGGCTGCATGCAACCCGGCCCACGGCGATCAATCTGCGCTGGGCGCTCGATGACCTCTCGGCGCTGATGAAGGCGCTGCCGCCCTCGGCCCGGGCCAACGCCGCCTGGATCCGCGCCGGAGAGATCGCCGATGAGGATGTCGAGATCAACCGCCGGATCGGCGCCCACGGCGTGGCGCTGATCGAGGCGATCGCGGCCAAAAAGGGCCGGGTGAATGTGCTGACCCATTGCAATGCCGGTTGGCTGGCCACCGTGGATTGGGGCACCGCGACCTCGCCGATCTATCAGGCCCATGACGGCGGCATCGATGTGCATGTCTGGGTCGATGAGACCCGCCCGCGCAATCAGGGCGGGCATCTGACGGCGTGGGAGCTGGCCCAGCACGGCGTGCCGCATACGGTGATCGTCGACAATGCGGGCGGCCATCTGATGCAGCAGGGCGAGGTGGATATCTGTTTCGTCGGCACCGACCGTACGGCGGCCAACGGCGATGTCTGCAACAAGATCGGCACCTATCTCAAGGCCCTGGCCGCGGGTGACAACGGCGTGCCGTTCTATGTCTGCCTGCCGTCGCCCACCATCGACTGGCGGCTGAACCGGGGGGCGGATATCCCGATTGAGGAACGCAGCCACCGCGAAGTCACCCATGTCTCGGGCCTGGTTGATGGCCGGGTGGTGAGCGCGGAGGTGGTCAATCCCGGCTCTCCCGCCGCGAATCCGGCCTTTGATGTCACCCCGGCGCGGCTGGTGACCGGCCTGATCACCGAGCGGGGCGTGGCCGAGCCCGCCGGGCTTGGCGCGCTGTTCCCCGAGTTCCGCGCCGCCTCATGAGCGTCGCGCTGCGCACGCAGATCATCGAGACCGCACGGGAAATGAATGCCTGCGGCCTCAATCAGGGGCGCTCTGGCAATGTGTCGGCCAGGCAGGGCGATGGCTTTCTGATCACGCCGTCGGGGCGCGACTATGACACGATGAGCCCGGGCGAGATCGTGGCGATGAACTTTGACGGAAGCTGGCGCGGCGAGGGGGTGCGCCCCTCGTCCGAGTGGCGCTTTCACCGCGATATTCTGCATCACCGCCCGGATGTGGGCGCGGTCGTGCATGCCCATCCCGTCAACGCGACCGCGCTGGCCGTTCATGGGCGCGGGATCCCGCCCTTTCACTATATGGTGGCGATGGCGGGCGGCCCGACGATCCGCTGCGCGGGCTATGCGACCTTTGGCACGCAGGCGCTCTCGGATCTGGTTCTCGAGGCGCTCGAGGGGCGTACGGCCTGCCTGATGGCGCATCACGGGATGATCGCCTGCGGGCCCGATCTCGGCGCGGCGCTGGGCCTCGCGATCGAGGTCGAAACGCTGGCCGCGCAATATCTGATGGCGATGCAGCTGGGCGACCCGCCGCTGCTGGAGGCGGCCGAGATCGACCGGGTGCTGGAAAAGATGCGGGCCGGATACGGCTATGGCTCCGGCCCGGAGGGCGATGCCTAGATCACGGTCATGTAGATCACCGTCATCCAGGTCAGGGTCATCTAGGTCAGGGTCAGCGGCGCGACCCCCAGCGGGACCGAGAACTGATTGCACCAGATCCAGATCTCGTTGAAGTTGGCGACATCGATCTCGGCCGGGATCAGATAGACTTGTTTGCCGGCATTGGCGCTGAGCAACGCGAGCGAGGCGTCGGCACGGTAGCCGTCGCTCCCCAGCGCCACATGCGGGTCGGGCGCGCCGTCAAAGGTGAAGTCATCCTCGAGCACCACAACCCACTGGCCGTCCTGCCGGGCGATACTGGCATGGCCGGTGGTCACGTGGTTGCTTTTGCCGGTAAAGCTGCCGCGCGCGGTTGCCTGAGCCGCGGTGCTGTCGGCGAGGGCGACCGGGGCGGTTTCCTCGGGCACGCAGGCGCTCAGCACAAGGGCGGCGGCGAACGCGATTACGGTTGATTTCATCAGTGTCATGTCAGGCCTTCCCCTGTGGTACGACTGCGGATGCCTCCGATCTGGCACCGCCGCGCCGCAATGTGAAATCAAGCTCTTTCACCTGCGCGGGACTGAGGGTGAAGCCGCCGTGAGATAGCCGTGAGAACGCCGTGAGGTTCTGGTGAGTTCGTTACGAGATCGCTGTGACGTCCAGCCGAGATCCCCATCAAATCCCCGTTTCCCTATGGCCCCCACTGCCCTATATTCCCCCCAGACAAGGAGCGGATATGACAGATCGCGATCTTTCGGTCCCGGCCGAGCGCCACCCGGAGAAAGCCCACAGGCCCAGCAATGACAGCCCGCGCAAGCCGCCCTGGATCCGGGTCAAGGCGCCGGTCTCGAAAGGCTATCGCCAGACGCGGGAAACCATCCGCGAGCATGGCCTCGTCACCGTGTGCGAAGAGGCCGGCTGCCCCAATGTCGGGGAATGCTGGGCCCAGGGCCATGCCACCATGATGATCATGGGCGAGATCTGCACGCGCGGCTGCACCTTTTGCAATGTCGCGACCGGGCGGCCCGACACGCTCGATGTGTTCGAGCCGGGCCGGGTGGCGCAGGCGGTCGACAAGCTGGGGCTCAACCACGTCGTCGTCACCTCGGTCGACCGCGACGACCTGGCCGATGGCGGCGCCGAGCACTTTGCCCAGACGATCCGCGCGATCCGCCGCAAGCAGCCCGAGACCACGATCGAGATCCTGACCCCCGATTTCCTGAAATGCGCACCCAGCGCGCTGGAGACGGTGGTCGCGGCCCGCCCTGACGTCTTCAACCACAATCTCGAGACGGTGCCGGGCCTCTACCTCGAGGTCCGCCCCGGGGCGCGCTATTTCCACTCGCTGCGCCTGTTGCAGCGGGTCAAGGAACTGGACCCGGCCATGTTCACCAAATCCGGCCTGATGGTGGGGCTGGGCGAGACGCGCGGCCAGGTGCTCCAGGTCATGGACGACATGCGCGCGGCGGGTGTGGATTTCCTGACCATCGGTCAGTACCTCCAGCCCACGCCCAAACACCACGCGGTGGCGGATTTCATCACGCCCGAGGCGTTCGAGGCCTATGAAAAGGCCGCCTATGCCAAAGGGTTCCTGATGGTCTCGGCGACGCCGCTCACGCGCTCGAGCTACCATGCAGGCGACGACTTTGCCCGGTTGCGCGCGGCGCGGCTTGCAAAACTTGGCGGTTGACCGGCGGCGGGGGCTTTTCTTTCGCGGCGGGATTCCCTAACCCTCTCAGGGGCCTTTCTGGGGGACGACTTGCCAACGCATTCAGAACAGCGGCGGATGCCGTACACGGCGGACCAGATGTATGCGCTGATCGCCGATGTGGAATCCTATCCCGAATTCCTGCCCTGGTGCGCCGCCTGCCGGGTGCGCAAGGACGGGCGCGGGCCCGATGGCGCCGGCATCGTCGACGCCGATCTGGTGATCTCGTTCAAGGTCTTCCGCGAGAAGTTCGGCAGCCGGATAACCCTGGCACCCGTCGGGCGGACCATCGATGTCGCCTATCTCGACGGGCCGTTTCGCTATCTCAACAATCATTGGGAGTTCACGCCGGACGGCGAGGGATGTCAGGTGAACTTCTTTGTGGATTTCGAATTCAAGAGCCGCACCTTGCAGGCGATCATCGGCGTCGTCTTTGGCGAGGCAATGAACCGGATCGTGCGCGCGTTCGAGGCGCGGGCGGCCCAGCTTTATGGCGAAAAGGCCAAGTGACGGCGGGAAAAAGCCACTCCCTTTGCATCCCCAAAGCATCCCTTTTGCATCCCCCCCGATTCAGGGCTTTTCCGCCATGTCGCGCAGCATCTCGAGCGACTGGATGACCGAGCGGCGGCGCACCTCGGCCCGGCCCAGCGCGCCGAATTCGATGCGGGCATGCCGGGTGTCGCGCCCGGTGCGCGCACAGGCGAAATGGACCAGCCCCTCGGGCTTTGTCTCGGTCGCGCCGCCGGGCCCGGCGATCCCCGTCACTGCCACGCTGAGGGCGACCGGGGCGTGGAGGAGCGCGCCCTCGGCCATCATCCGTGCTGCGGGCTCCGAGACGGCACCGTGGATCTCCAGCACTTTGTTCGAGACACCGACAAGCTCGTTTTTCGCTTGATTTGAATAAGTTACAAAGCCACGCTCAACCACGGATGACGAGCCGGGTATGTCGGTCAGCGCGGCGGCAACCATGCCCCCGGTGCAGCTTTCCACCGTCGCGAGCATCAGGTCGGACGCCTTGCAAAGCGCTAGAACCTCGCTCGCCAGTTCCTCAAATCCCGCCATGTGCCACCCATGCTGCCAGATAAACGAGAATCGCGCTGATGATGCCCGCCGCCACATCATCCATCATCACGCCAACCGCATTGGGGCGGTCGAGCCAGCGGATCGGCGGCGGTTTGAGCACATCAAAAAACCTGAACAATATCAACCCGATAACCCATCCCGGCCAGGGGAACACATGCGGGTCGGCGCCCGCCTGTGTCAAACCCCAACTGAGCGGCCAAAGGGTGATGAGCATGCCCACAACCTCGTCGATCACCACCTCGGAGGGGTCCTCCGACCGCCCGGCGAGGTAGATGCCCGTCGCCCAGATGCCCAGGATCAACAGCGCGACCGTTACCCCCGCCAGCAACATGAACCCGCCGAGGTAATGCATTGCATAACCTAGTGGAATCGCCGCAACCGAGCCCCAGGTGCCGGGCGCCTTTGGCAGCAATCCCAGGTAAAAGACGGTGACGAAGGCCCGGATCATCCGCCCAGCTCCACTGTCGCCGTGGCAATGCAGCCCATGCCTTCCTCGCGGCCGACAAAGCCCATCCGCTCCATGGTCGTCGCCTTGATCGAGATCCGCTCGACCGCGACACCGGAAATCTCGGCCACCCGCGCCTTCATGGCCGCGGCGTGAGGGCCGATTTTCGGTTTCTCGCACAGAAGAGTGACGTCCATGTTGTTGATTTTACCGCCTTTCTCCCGCACGAGCCCGGCCGCGTGGGTGAGGAAAACATGGCTCGCCGCCCCCTTCCACTGGGGATCTGACGGGGGGAAATGGGTGCCGATATCGCCCTCGGCCAGCGCGCCATAAAGCGCATCGCTGAGCGCATGCAGGCCCACATCGGCATCCGAATGGCCCAGCAGGCCACGATCATGCGGCACGGCAACGCCGCACAGCATCACATGGTCGCCCGGGCAGAACCGGTGAACGTCGAACCCGTGACCAATGCGCACATCCATGGCGCCCTCCTCCTGCTCGATCAGGCGGCGCGCCCGCGCGAGATCCGCCGTGGTGGTAATCTTGAAGTTGTCCGTCTCGCCGGGCACCAGCGCGACCGGCAGGCCGGCATTGCGAAAAACTTCGGCATCGTCGAGGGCAGGCGGCCCACTGGCGGTGCGATGCGCGTGGAGCAGGGTGGCAAACGGAAAAGCCTGGGGTGTCTGAGCCCGCCACAGCCCGTCTCTGGGCACCGGGGTTGTGGCGTACCCGGCGACATCCGCACGCCATAGCGCGTCGACGACAGGCTCCGCCGCAATTGCGCCACCCTCAGCGCCACGCGCTGCTAAGCTGTTGAAAAGACGCGGCGATGCAAAGGGGCGCGCCGCATCATGGACCAGAACGGTTTCGGGCGCATGGGGCGCCAGCGCCTCGAGCGCGAGGCGCACCGTCTCGGCCCGCTCGGCCCCGCCCGGCACGGGAGGCAGCAGGCGCGGATCGTCGATTTCCGCTGTTGCCTGATCGTACAGCCCGGCCGCATCGGGATGGATCGCCACTTGTACCAGCGAAGTCGCACTCGCCAATACGTTGTCGAGCGTGCGCGTCAGGACCAGGCGGTCCCCCAGGGGCTGGTACTGTTTGGGCACCGGCCCGCCGAGGCGAAGACCCTTGCCCGCAGCAACAATCAGAACGGCAAATGTCATGAAGATCCATTTCGTGAATTTCTGCCAATTCCTTAGCCACCGGCCTTGATCTATTCAAGCTTCGCAAATAGAAAATGTCAGACCTTGCCCAGAAAACAGGCAATCGAATGTTGCGAATTGGTGAAAGATCAATCAAATATCCGGCTTTGCTTGCTCCTATGGCAGGAATAACCGATCGACCGTTTCGTGATCTGGTCGCCAGCTTTGGTGCGGGACTGGTCGTTTCCGAGATGATCGCCACCCGGGAAGTGCTTGCCAACCGCCAGTCACGTCATGCCAAGGCCGAAATCGCCGCGGCGGCGGAGAACTCTGCCGTGCAGATCGCAGGCCGCGACCCGGCACCCATGGCCGAAACGGCAAAGCTGCTGGCCGGGCAGGGCGCGCGTATCATCGATATCAACATGGGCTGCCCGGCGCGCAAGGTCACCAGCGGGGCGGCGGGCTCGTCGCTGATGCGCGAGCCTGACCATGCGCTGCGGCTGATCGAGGCGGTGGTGGGCGCGGTC
>JBCCHW010000149.1:0-9110 GCA_039028555.1 Pseudomonadota bacterium
GAGTCCTCGGAACTTGTGGAGACGATCCTGGATCGCATCGCAGATGCGCTTGTTTCAGGCGACAATGTGAAAATCTCCTCGTTCGGCACGTTTGCCCTGCGCGACAAGGGCGCGCGCGTCGGCCGCAACCCCAAGACCGGCGAAGAAGTGCCGATCGACCCCAGGCGTGTCCTCGTCTTCCGCCCCTCCCACATCATGAAAGAGCGGGTCAATGACGGAGGCGCTGCTTGATGGTGGAGCCAGCGGACCAGGTACCCAAGAGTAAAACGGTCAAGTCGGCCGATGCGTTCCGGACGATCTCCGAAGTGTCCGCTGAACTCGACCTCCCCCAGCACGTCCTGCGTTTCTGGGAAACACGTTTCAGCCAGATCCGCCCGCTCAAACGCGGCGGCGGCCGGCGGCTCTATCGCCCCGACCATGTGGCGCTTTTGCGCGGGATCCGGGCGCTGCTCTATGATGACGGTCTGACGATCAAGGGCGTGCAAAAGGTTCTGCGCGATCGCGGGATCAAGGCGGTGATCGCCCGCGGTGACAGCGACGACTCGCTGGAACTCACGACACCCGGCGATGTCAGCGAACGCCTCGCCGCCCTCAAGGAAAAGGTCGAGACGGCAGATGGCGCGACCAAGCCGAGCAATGCCAAACGGGTCGAGGAATCGATCGCGCGGCTCGAGGCCCTGCTCGTACGCCTGGAAAAGGGCTGACCGCCCCCCGGGCACCCGGCGCCCGGCAGGGCACCGCCTAGGCCCGGCATGCGCGCGGTCTGCCCGCAAACAACGCTCAGTGCCGATGAACCTTTCCCATTGCAAAGCCAACACGGCCCGTGATAGTCGGCTGTTCGGTCACGGGCCGTGGCGCAGCTTGGTAGCGCGTCCGTCTGGGGGACGGAAGGTCGTGAGTTCGAATCTCGCCGGCCCGACCAACCGATCGAGACGCCAGCGGTGCCGCCGCTGGCGTCTCGGCGGTTTGGGGGAGCAGCCAGCAGGGGAGCCTCTTTCGCGATGACAACCCAGCCACAGCCCGCCGCCACCGGCGATGGCGTGCTCGCCTCCCAGGATCTGCGCGCGATGATCGCGCAGGGCGAGATTGCAGCCCAAGCCCCGGTGACCGATGAACAGATCCAGCCCGCCAGCCTCGATCTGCGCCTCGGCACGCGGGCCTGGCGGGTGCGGGCCAGCTTCCTCGCCGGCGCCGGGCGCACGGTTGCCCGGCGCCTCGGCGATTTCGCGATGCACGAGCTCGACCTGACCGGGGGCGCGGTGCTCGAGCGGGGCTGCGTCTATGTGGTCGAGCTCGCCGAAACCCTCGCCCTGCCCGCCCATGTCTCGGCCTCGGCCAATGCGAAAAGCTCGACCGGGCGGCTCGATCTCTTCACCCGCCTGATCGCCGACCGGATGACCGAGTTCGACCGGGTGGATGCAGGCTATGCCGGCCCGCTCTATGCCGAGATCAGCCCGCGCACCTTTTCCGTTCTGGTGCGCCCGGGCGTGCGGCTCAACCAGATCCGGTTTGCCCGCGGGCGCTCGGTGCTCAGCGATGCCGAGCTTGCGGCGCTCAATGCCGGGGATCCGCTCGTCAACGGCACCGCCCTGATCGATGGCGGGCTGGGCTTCAGCGTCGATCTGACCCCCGCACGGAGCGACGGCGTGGTCGGATGGCGCGCCCGCCAGAACGCCCCGCTGATCGATCTGACCCTGATCGACCACTACCCGGTCGACGAATTCTGGGCCCCGGTCCGCGCCCGGCCCGGCGGCGGCATCATCCTCGACCCCGGGGCGTTCTATATCCTGGTCAGCCGCGAGGCGGTCAGCGTGCCGCCCCTGACGGCCGCCGAAATGGTGCCCTACATGGCCGTGGCGGGAGAGTTCCGGGTCCACTACGCCGGTTTCTTCGATCCGGGCTTCGGGCACAGATCGACGGGCGGCAGCGGCTCGCGGGGCGTCCTCGAAGTGCGCTGCCACGAAGCCCCCTTCGCGCTCGAACATGGCCAGATGGTGGGCCGCCTGGTCTATGAACGCATGACCCGGGAACCCGATATCCTCTATGGCCGCGATATCGGCTCGAACTATCAGGGCCAGGCGCTCAAACTCGCGAAACATTTCCAGAACGCGTGACGCCAGCCACGCGGCGCCACACCTCGGTCGCGCCGGAGGCAAGACCGAGGGGATCGTGCGCCGGGCAACGCCCGGCACCGCTTGATTGCTCGGGTGTGAAGAAGGGCCGGTCTCAGCCCTGCCCGCGACGGCGCAGCAGGATCAGCCCGCCCAGCCCGCTCAACAGCAACAGAACCGGCGCCGGCAGCGGCACCACCGCGGTCGTACCGCCGTTGATCGTCTCGATCAACACCTGCAACGAGCCACTGTTGTCGTTGTAGAACGTATCGGCATAAAAGATGTTGGCAATCGCACCGGTCCCGATCACAACCGCGCTATAGATCCCGTCGGCCCGGAAGGCACCGAAATCGATATCCACGCCATTGAAGCCGACCCCGATATCGTCATCCGAGACAACGAAATCCAGCGAGGCACCGGCATTGCTGACATTCAGGAACTCGGCATCGCCCAGCGGGCTGGCCCCGGTGCTGCCGATAAAGAACGTCCCGCTGACCGTCAGCAGATAGGGCTCCTGATCGGCCAGAATCGCCGTTGTATCCGTCCCCGAGCTGTCGAGAACGTTCAGATCAAAACTGTCGACGATTGTTGCCGCCTGCGCCCCGCCGCTCAACACAGCAGCAACGCCAAAGGACGTGATCACCCGCATGATGGTCATGGTTTCACCCTCAAACTTGATACCCATACTCGCCGTTAACCACTCGTTAATGATTGTGGCACTTTTGTGGCTTTTTGACTTTTTTGGATATCAAACCGTCTTTATTGGCCTCATTTTGCTTAATTTGTCATGTATTTCTTCCAATACGCTGTAAAAATCCAATAAATCTACTTTTGCGTGTATCACCACACCGCGCCCCCGGCCGCGGCTCGCGGCCGAATTTCCCCGCGTATTCCAGCGTTTATCAGGCATTCGGGGGGGCGCGCCCTGCGGGCGGCGGTCAGCGGCTGCGGGTGTTTTGCGGGCTCAGCGCATCCAGCGGGTCAGTCGGCGCAACAGGCCGACATGGCGGCGCATTTCGCCCGCCTTGCGCCGGTTTTGCCGGCGCTGGGTCGGGTCGGAGCTGTGCGTACCGCGCTCGGCCCACCAATCGATGCCCCAGCGCACCGCACGCCACAGACCCGCGACCACCACGACCTGGATCAGCCGCGCGAGCATGCGGTTCATATCAGGGGCGCTCCGGCGCCGCTGCGGGATGTGTGGCGGCGGCGTCCTCGAGATCTTCGTCGAACAGCTCGCCCGTATCGTCCTCGGCCTCCGGGCCGCCCTCTTCGGCCATGCCCGGTGGCGCGCTTTCGAGCAGGCCCGAGGCGCGCAGCTCCTTGATGCCGGGCAGATCCCGCGCGCTCTCCAGCCCGAAGTGATCCAGAAAGGCCTGGGTGACCACAAAGGTCACCGGCCGCCCCGGCGTCTCGCGCCGGCGGCCGAGCCGGATCCATTCCAGCTCCAGCAGCATGTCGATGGTCCCGCGAGAGACGCTGACCCCGCGGATCTCCTCGATCTCGGCGCGCGTCACCGGCTGATGATAGGCGATGATCGCCAGCGTCTCGATCGCCGCGCGCGACAGCTTGCGGTTCTCCACTGCCTCGCGGCGCATCAGAAAGCCCAGATCGGGGGCCGTGCGAAACGCCCAGCCGGTGCCGATCTTGTTCAGCCGCACCCCCCGGCCCTCATAGCGTTTGCGCAAGAGCTCCAGCGCCGCGCCGGGATCCGCGCCATGGGGCAGCCGCTCGCCCAGCTGCGCCAGGCTCATGGGTTCCGAGCTGGCAAAGAGAATGGCCTCGATCATCCGTTCCTGTTCGGCCAGGGGCGGCGCGTCGAACAGCGCCTCGACCGCATCCTGCCCGGCGTCCCCGGCCGGCTCCTCAGCGCGCGCGCCGCTCATGAGGCACCGGCGCGCTTGCGCAGAAAGATCGGCGCGAAAGGGCGCTCCTGGCGCAGTTCCACCTCGCCCCGGCGCGCCAGTTCCAGCGAGGCGACAAAGGTCGAGGCCAGCGCCGAGCGCCGCTTTTTGGGCTCCATCCGGAACCCGTCGGGCAGATAGCCCGCGATATCGGTCCAGTCCAGCGCTTCGCCGATCACCGATTTCAGCCGTTCCATCGCCTGATCAATGCCCCAGAGCGCGCTGCGGTCCACTTGCAGGGGCTTGTATTCCTCGCGCGTGCGCACGCGGGCATAGGCCTTCAACAGGTCCGACAGGCTCGCCTTCCAGGTGGTCTCGCGCTTGACGGTGACGGTCTCGGTCATGCCGCGGGCAAAGAAGTCGCGGTCGAGCTGGTCGCGCGCCATCAGTTGCGCTGCGACCTTGCGCATCGCCTCCAGCCGCTCCAGCTGAAACGCCAGCCGCGCGGCCAGCTCCTCGCCCGAGGGTTCGTCATCGGGCAGGGGCGGGGGCAGCAGCAGGCGCGATTTCAAAAAGGCGAGCCAGGCCGCCATCACCAGATAATCGGCGGCCAGTTCGATGCGCAGCTTCTGCGCCTCGGTCACGAATGCCAGATACTGCTCGGCCAGTTGCAGGATCGACACCTTGCGGATATCGACCTTTTGCGTGCGCGCGAGCGTCAGCAACAGATCGAGCGGGCCTTCAAAGCCGTCGACATTGATCAACAGCGTCTCGGCCTCGATGGCCGCCTGATCCCGCGGCGGAGTGTCAAAGGTTTCAGGCGCAAGATCCAGGATATCGTCAGGCAACGGCAAGCTCCCTTGTCAGTTCATCGTGGCGCGCGCGCAGATCGGCGATTTCGGCCGGGTCCGGCGCCCGCCGGGCGGCGAGCGCGGCCTCGGCCCGGCGCGCGCCTGCCCCGGTCAGCGTGCCCACGGTGGCGGCAATCGCGCGCATCTCGTCCATATCGCCATTGCAATGGAGCACCACATCACAGCCCGCGTCCAGCGCCGCCGCCGTGCGCGCCTCCATCGGGCCCGACAGGGCCTTCATCGAGAGGTCGTCGGTCATCAGCAGGCCGTCAAAGCCCAACTCGTCGCGGATCAGCGTGATGGCGGCGGGCGACAGGGTCGCCGGGTGCTCGGGGTCGATCGCGTCATAGACCACATGCGCGGTCATCCCCAGCGCCGCGTCGCGCAGGGCGACAAAGGGGGGAAAGTCGATATCGCGCAGCGCGCCCATGGGGGCTGTCACGCGCGGCAGCGCCTCGTGGCTGTCATGCAGCGCGCGGCCATGGCCCGGCAGATGCTTGATCACCGGCAGCACACCGCCCGCCAGCAGGCCCGCCGCCGCCTCACGCGCGCGCAGCGCCACCTCGTGCGGGGTCCAGCCCAGCGCCCGGTCGCCGATGATCGGGTGCGCGTTGCGCTGGGGCACGTCCAACAGCGGCACACAGTTCACATCGACGCCCACATCGCGCAGCTCCAGCGCGATGGTGCGATAGCGCAGATGCAGCGCCTCCATCACCGCAAGCTCGTCTGACAGCCCCTCGCAAAGCTCGCGCACGGGCAGCCATTCGAACCATTCGGGCCCGCGCAGGCGCGCGACCCGGCCCCCCTCCTGATCGATCAGGATCGGCGCCTCGCGCCCCACCGCGTCGCGCAAATCGTGGGTCAGCCGGCGAAGCTGGTCGCGGCTCTCGACATTGCGGGCGAACAGGATGAAACCCCAGGGCGCGAGATCGGCAAAGAACGCGCGTTCCTCCGCCGTCAGCCCGGGGCCGCCAAGGCCCAGTATCGCCGCCGCGTCAGCCATCCGAGGTGACAATGCAATCCTGGTTGCGGGCCTTGAGCGCCGAGCAGACAGCCTTGGCCTCGGTCCGGTCGCGGAACGGGCCCAGCCGCAGCCGGTAATAGGTCACACCACCCGATTTCGTCAGTTGAACGGCCAGTGATTTCTGCCCCACGATATCGCCATGCTGGCTGCGGATGCGGTTCCATGACGAGATGATGTCGTCGCGGTTGGGCGAGGCCTGAAGCTGGACCTTGATCCTGGATTGCTGGGCCAACAGCGCCAGCTGGTCCGCCGCCGCCGCTTCGTTTTCGGCGCTGTTCTCGCGGGCCTCCAGCGCCTTTTGCTCGAGATCGGGCGGCCGCTTGATCACGCGGGGGCTGTAATCGGGCGCGAATTCATGCCCCGTCGAGGCGGGCTGCGCCAGACGGCCCTGGGGGGTGAGCGGCACGGCCTCCGGCTCCAGCGAGAGTTCCGCCACCACCTCCTCGACCGCCTGTTGCACCTGTTCCTGCTCGGAGGGCGCGGGTTTCGAGGTGGGGAGCAGCGGCGCCTCCACGGTCTCGACCGCGGTTGCGGTGCTCTCCTCGACCACCTCCGTGGCGACGGGGGCGGGTTCGGGGCGCGGCGCGGGTTCGGGCTCGCCCTCGGGCATGATGGTCATCACGCCTGCCGTCGGGGCTTCGATGGTGCCCGAGTCGGGGTTCTGCGCCAGCACCTGCGGCACCGCCGGTTTGGGCACGACCGGGCTTGTCGCCGCCGGTTTGGGCAGCTCGGCCATCGCCACATCCTCGGCCGCGGGTTTGGGCGGGGCGGGGGCCAGTTTCGGCTTGGGCTCGGGTGCCAGGTCGACCGAGCCGGCGTCATAGCTGGCAATCTCCTGATGCGGCGTCACCTCGCCGCCTTTCTCGGCGGGGCGGGTTTTCACCGGCTCGCTCGAGGCGCGGATGATCGGCACCTGGCGCGCATCGCGCACACCCAGGTGATAAAACCACGTCCCCAGACCCAAAAGCAACGCCATCGCCAGCGTCGCGCCTATCCAGGTCGAAATCGTCTGCCCGACCGTTCGCATTCGCGCAGCACCCTCATGCGGTGCCTCGGCCGAGCCATGCTCGTAATCATCATCCATCGGTCCACTGCCCGTATACCGGCCCAGCTACTGGTATCCAGATACCGGGATCCAGATACTGGGGTCACATCCTGCTCAACCCCTACCGATTGATTTGTTTTAGTTCATTTCGGTCATCGGGGTGACACCAAGAATACCAAGACCTGCGAAAATCACAACTCTGACGGCGCGATAGAGCGCCAATCTTGCCAGGCTGGTTTCGACCGCATCGGGCTGCACCGCTTTCAGCGCCGGATCGCTGCCGCCCAGATTCCAGTGAGCGTGAAATTCCGACGCCAGATCATACAGATAGAACGCAATCCTGTGAGGTTCGTTGTGGTGAGCGGCCGCCTCGACCAGCCGGGGAAACTCGGCAATCTTGCGGATCAGCGCCAGATCGGCCGCATGGGAGAGGGCCGAGAGGTCGAGATCGGCCAGATCCGAATCGTCGACCGTGATTCCCTCGGCCGCCGCGCGGGCAAACACCGAATGGGTCCGGGCCGAGGCGTATTGCACATACCAGACCGGGTTTTCGCGCGTCTGTTCGCGCGCCTTGTCAAAGTCGAAATCCAGCGAGGCGTCGTTCTTGCGCGTCAGCATGATAAAGCGGGTCACATCCGGCCCCACCTCGTCGATCACGTCGCGCAGCATGATGAACGTGCCGGCGCGTTTCGACATCTTGAAGGGTTCGCCGTTCTTGTAGAGCCGCACCAGCTGGCAGAGCTTGATATCCAGCGGCACCTTTTGATCGGACAGGGCTGCGACAGCCGCCTTCATCCGTTTGACATAGCCTGAATGGTCGGCGCCCAGCACATCTATCAGCGCGGAAAAGCCACGCTCGATCTTGTCATAGTGATAGGCGATGTCAGGCGCGAAATAGGTCCAGGCGCCGTCTGATTTCTTGATCGGCCGGTCGACATCGTCACCGTAGTCGGTTGATTTGAAAAGGGTTTGGGGGCGCGGCTCCCAATCTTCGGGCGCCTTGCCCTTGGGCGGCTCCAGCACGCCTTCATAGATCAGGCCCTTGGCGTCGAGATCGGCCAGCGCCGCCTCGATCTTGCCGGTGCCATAGAGCGATTTTTCGGAATAATAGCGATCCATCGTGACGCCGAGCGCGGCGAGGTCGGCCCGGATCAGGTCCATCATCGCATCGGTCGCGCGCTCACGAAACACCGCCAGCCAGTCGGCCTCGGGCGCGTCGACATATTGTGCGCCGAACTCGGCCGCCAGCGCCTGGCCCACGGGCACGAGGTAGTCGCCGGGATAGAGCCCCTCGGCAATCTCGATCGCGGAGCCCATCGCCTCGCGATAGCGCAGATGCACCGACCGGGCGAGCGTGTCGATCTGCCCGCCGCCATCGTTGATGTAGTATTCCTTGGTCACGTCCCATCCGGCATGGGCCAACAGCCGCGCCAGCGCGTCGCCAAACACCGCGCCGCGCGTGTGCCCCACATGCAGCGGGCCGGTCGGGTTGGCCGAGACATATTCGACATTCACCTTGCGCCCGCCCCCCAGGGTCGAGCGGCCATAATCCGCGCCCGCCGCCAGCGCCGCCGCGACGGCACCGCGCCAGGTTTCGGGGCCAAGGCGCAGGTTGATGAACCCCGGGCCCGCCACCGTCGCCTCGGTCACGCGGGGGTCGGCGGCGAGATGGGGCACCAGCCCCTCGGCCAGATCGCGCGGCTTCATCCTCGCCTGTTTGGCCAGAACCATCGCCGCATTGGTCGCCATATCGCCGTGGGCGGCGTCGCGGGGCGGCTCGACCGTGACATTGGCAGGGTCGAGGCCCGGGGGCAGCGCGCCCTCTGCCGCCATCCGGGCGAGGCTGTCGGTCACGAGGGTCTTGATATCGGCGAACAGGTTCATTGGCGGTCCCTTGGCATTACCGCGCCCTGATGCCCCAGCCCCGGGTATGCGGTCAACCGCCCGGGGCCAGAAATCCGCCCATGGCGCACCGGGGCGCCATGGGCAATGCGGTTACCTGGTGATCAGCTCCGGCCCCATCATCAGCGTGGGCAGGAAGGTCGAGATCGCCGGGATATACGTCACCATGATCAGGAAGACGAACAGGATCGCCAGCCAGGGCAGTGCCGCGCGCACCACCGCCATCATCGGCATCCCCGCCACCCCCGAGGTGACAAAGAGGTTCAGCCCCACCGGCGGCGTGATCATGCCGATCTCCATGTTGACCACCATGATGATGCCGAGATGGATCGGATC
>JBCCHW010000150.1:0-9005 GCA_039028555.1 Pseudomonadota bacterium
CCACGTTCAGTCGGGGGCAAATGAGTGATCAAGTCAGTCGTCACCCACTGAAACGCGTAGTCGGGCGGCGGCAAAGGTTAATGCGGGCCCATTGGCCGCCCTTGCCGTTTTCGTCGCCCGGGTACCAGTTCTGCACGGTCGAGTACTTGATCTCGGCATCCTCCAGCGCCACCAGTTCGACCACGGCGGCGTGCAGCTGGTTGGTGTCGCGCTGAGGCGCGGTGCAGCCTTCGAGATAGCTCACATAGGCGCCCTTTTCGGCGATGATCAGCGTGCGCTCGAACTGGCCGGTGTTTTCCGCGTTGATGCGGAAATAGGTCGACAGCTCCATCGGGCAGCGGGTGCCTTCGGGGATGTACACAAACGACCCGTCGGAGAAGACCGCCGAATTCAGCGTCGCGAAATAGTTGTCCGAGGTCGGCACGACCGAGCCGATGTATTTCCTCACCAGTTCGGGGTGTTCCTGCAGCGCCTCGGAGATCGAGCAGAAGATCACGCCCGCCCTCGCCAGTTCCTCGCGAAACGTCGTGCCGACCGAAACACTGTCAAAGACCGCGTCCACGGCGACCCGGCGCTGTTCCAGCGCCTCGGCCGCGCCCTCGACACCCGCCAGGATCGCCTGTTCCTGCAGCGGAATGCCGAGCTTTTCATAGGTGCGCAGCAGTTCGGGATCGACCTCATCCAAAGACTTGGGTTTGGTGTCGAACCCCTTGGGCTGGGCGTAGTAATACTGATCCTGATAATCAATCGGTTCGATGTCCAGCATCGCCCAATCGGGTTCCTCCATCTGTTGCCAGCGGCGGAACGCCTCGAGCCGCCAGTCGAGCATCCACTGGGGTTCGTTCTTTTTCTCCGAGATCAGGCGGACGATATCCTCGTTCAGCCCCTTGGGTGCGAACTCGGTCTCGACATCGCTTTCCCAGCCATGCTTGTACTTTGCGCCAACCGTGCGGACCGCATCGACCGTTTCCTGGTCTACGCCGTCTTTGACGATCACGTCGCTATGGGCGAGGTCTTCCATGTCGTTCTCCCGGTCAGGCCGCGCGCGATTTGCGGCGGGTGTACTGCTCGATCCAGATGCGGGCGAAGGCCATCACCTCCGCCTCGGTTGTCGTTGGGCCCATCGAGACGCGGATCGCGCTCGAGGCCGTTGTCTCGTCATGGCCCATGGCCGTCAGGACCCGGCTTGCCCTGTTCACCTTGCCCGAGCTGCAGGCCGAGCCCGCGCTGACGGCAAAGCCGGCCAGATCCATCTGCATGACCTGTGTCTCGCCCTTCCAGCCGGGGACGGCAAAACACGAGGTATTCGGCAGCCTGGGGCTCTGCTGTCCGAAAAAGATGGTTTCTGGCGCGGCGGCTGCAAGGGTTTCTTCGAGACGATTTCTGAGTTTCTCGACCCGGTCCCAGACGCCGGCCTCGCGCTCGCGCCCGGCGGCCGCGGCAGCGGCGCCAAACCCGGCGATCCCGATGACGTTTTCAGTGCCCGAGCGGCGGCCCAGTTCCTGCCCGCCGCCCTCGGACGCCCAGGAATAGAGATCCCTCGACGCCTTGGCGATCAGCGCGCCCGCCCCCTGCGGCCCGCCGAGTTTGTGCGACGAGATTGCCGCCCCGCGCAGATCCAGCGCGTCGAAGCGGTCCGCGGTTTTGCCCACGCTCTGGGTCATGTCGGAAAACACCACCGGCAGGTCGGCCACGCCTTGCAGCACCCCGGTTTCGGAATTCGCGGTCTGGAGCGCCGAAGTACCGTTTGCATCAAAGACCAGCGAGGCCGGCACGATGCGGCCATCCGGGGCCACCCGTGACAGCACATGAGACGCCTTGCTCGCCACCTGATCGAACACCGCGTCATGCTCGGTCGGGGGGCAAATCGCGGTATCGACGCCATGGAACCAGATCGCGATGGCCTCGGTCGCGCCGCTGGTGAAGATGACCTCCGATGGGTCGCACCCGACGAGCTCGGCCACCTGGCCGCGCGCAGTCTCGACGATCCGCTTTGCCGCGCGCCCCTCGGCATGAACGCTCGAGGGGTTGCCGACCTGATCCATCGCGGCACACATGGCCGCGCGCGCCTCCGGCCTCAGCGGGGCCGTGGCGTTCCAGTCGAGATAGACGCGATGCCCGTCGAGACCGGTCATGCCGAGGCTTCTTCCTCCTCGAGCAACTCGGTGAAGTCGGGGACCGCCGGGCAGGGGATCATCCGGTCGTGGATCACATCGGCGATCGTGGTCTGGCTGAGGAAGACATGCACATGGGCCGACAGCTGCTCCCACAGCGAATGGGTCAGGCAGGCCTCGCGCGACTTGCCGCAGCCCTGCCCGATCTCGCCGTCGCAGCCCATGGCGTTCAGCCGCTCGTCCACCGCCACCATGATGTCGGAGATCCGAAGCTGGCCGGCGGGCTTTGCAAGGCGATAGCCGCCCCCCGGCCCGCGCACCGATTCGACCAGCCCGTTGCGCCGCAGCTTGACAAAAAGCTGTTCGAGATAGGCCAGGCTGATGTCCTGACGCTCGGAAATCTCGGCCAGGGCGACGGGCGCCGCGGTGCCGTTCAGCGCGATATCGGCAAGTGCTGTGACCGCATAGCGACCCTTGGTGCTCAGTTTCACGGCCTGTCCTCCTTGTTGCTCCTGCTCAGGGCGCAGTTTGCTTGACCTCGACGCCGCGACAGATTACCTCCCTTCGATCGCTGGAAACTGCCAGCCGGGAGAGTGTCGATACAGCAAACTTAGAATTGTTCTAGTTTTCCCGACAGAAGAAGTCAACAATCCAGCGCCGACCACGAGGATATTCATGCCAGAAGTCATATTCCCCGGGCCCGAGGGCCGGCTCGAGGGACGCTATCACCCCCAACCGGAAAAAGACGCCCCCATCGCGATCATCCTGCACCCGCACCCCCAGTTTGGCGGGAACATGAACAATCGCGTGACCTATGCGCTGCATTATGCGTTCAAGGACATGGGTTTTACCGTGATGCGGTTCAACTTCCGCGGTGTGGGACGCAGCCAGGGTGAGTTCGACCAGGGTGTGGGTGAGCTGTCCGACGCCGCATCGGCATTGGACTACCTCCAGGCGATGCATCCGGCGGCCAAGGCCTGTTGGGTCGCGGGCTTTTCCTTCGGGGCGTGGATCGGCATGCAGCTGTTGATGCGGCGGCCCGAGATCAACGGTTTCATCTCCGCCTCGCCGCCGGCGAACATGTATGATTTCTCGTTTCTGGCGCCCTGCCCCTCGTCGGGCCTGATCATCAATGGCGACAACGACAAGATCGCGCCGATGGAGGATGTCGAGAAACTCTCGGCCAAGCTGAAGGCGCAAAAGGGCATCACGATCACCCACACCATCGTGCAAGGCGCCAACCATTTCTTTACCCCCGGGCTCGAAGAAATGATCGACACCACCAAGGACTATGTCGAGATGCGCCGCACCCAGGGCGGGCGCTGAGCCCCCCTTCCCCGACGCCTGCCTGATTTCGCGGCTTAACAAGCGCCCCGATTGGTGCTAGACGCCGCAACAGCCCGTATGGGCCCGGTCGCAGCCTACCCGGTAAAAACAAGGACCCCGATATGAACACGCTCGTCGTCTGCTCTGGCGGACTCGATTCGGTCACGCTTGCCCACAAGGTGGCGGCCGAGGACACGCTGGCCGGTCTGATCTCGTTCGATTACGGCCAGCGCCACAAAAAGGAACTCGAGAAAGCCGCCGCCTGCGCCAAGCGCTTCGGCGTGGCCCACAGCCTGATCGACATCTCGGCGATCGGCGCGCATCTCACCGGCTCGGCGCTGACCGACGATGTGGCGGTGCCCGACGGGCACTATGCCGAGGCGACCATGAAGGTCACCATCGTGCCCAACCGCAACGCGATCATGCTGACGATCGCGTTCGCCGTCGCCTCGGCGCGCGGCCTCGACACGGTGGCTGCGGCCATGCATGGGGGCGATCACTTCATCTATCCCGATTGCCGCCCCGGTTTCATGGCCGCCTTCCAGGCAATGCAGTTGGAGGCGCTGGAGGGTCAGGGGGATATCCGGCTCTATACGCCGTTCCTGACAGGCTCCAAGGCCGATATCGCCGCCGAAGGCGCGCGCCTGGGCGTTCCCTTTGCCCAGACCTGGTCGTGCTACAAGGGCGGCGCGCATCATTGCGGGCGCTGCGGCACCTGTGTCGAGCGGCGCGAGGCCTTTGCGCTGGCGGGCGTCGCCGACCCCACCATCTATGACGACCCCGAATACTGGCGCGCGGCGACGGAAATGAAGGCGGCGGAAATGAAGGCGGCGGGCATGGAGGCGGCGGGCTGATGTATCGCATCACCAAGGATTTCGCCTTTTCCGCCTCGCACGAGATGACCGGCCTGCCCGCCGGCGATCCCTGCGCACGGATGCACGGGCACAACTATATCGTGCAGGTGGAGCTGAGTGCCGATGAGCTGAACCAATACGGCTTTGTCCGCGACTACCGCGATCTCGCGCCGCTGAAGCAGCATATCGACACGGTGCTGGATCATCGGCATCTGAACGATGTCTTTGGCCATGACGCGGTCACGGCGGAGTTCCTGGCTAAAGCACTGTTCGACTGGGCCAAGGCCCGCTGGGACGAGGTGACCGCCGTGCGCGTCAGCGAGACGCCCAAGACCTGGGCCGAGTACCGGCCATGATGGCGGAGACACGCATCCGCGTCTCGGAGATCTTCGGGCCGACGATCCAGGGCGAAGGGGCGCTGATCGGCGCGCCCACGGTGTTCGTGCGCACCGGGGGCTGTGATTACCGGTGCAGCTGGTGCGACAGCCTGCATGCGGTGGACACTGCCCATCGCCACGACTGGGCGGCGATGACCGCGGCCGAGATCTGGGCCGAGGTGACGCGGCTTTCCGCTGGCCAGCCGCTTTGGGTCTCGCTCTCGGGCGGGAATCCGGCGATCCAGCCATTGGCCGGGCTGATCCGGCGCGGCAAGCAGGCGGGCTATCGCTTTGCGCTCGAAACCCAGGGCTCGCTCGCCCGGCCCTGGTTTGCCGATCTCGACATGCTGGTGCTGAGCCCGAAACCCCCGTCGAGCGGGATGGAGACTGATTTCGGCGCGCTTGAGCGGTGTTTCGAGCTTGCCGCCGGGCATTGCGTGCTGAAAATCGTGGTCTTTGACGACGCGGATTATGCCTATGCCCGCCATGTGGCGGATCGCTATCCCGATTGGGAGATCGTATTGCAACCGGGCAACCACACGCCGCCCGCCGCCGATGACGACGCGGTGGCGGTGGATATGGACGGGGTGGTGAGCCGGCTCGACTGGCTGGTCGCGCGCACCCTCGAAGATCGCTGGTTCACGGCGCGGGTGCTGCCGCAGCTGCATGTGATCCTTTGGGGAAACCGGCGCGGGGTCTGAGCGCCGCGCGGCCCTCAGCCCCGGATTCGGATCCGGTCAAGCTCACCGGTGATCGGGATGAACTCCGCCTCGTCGCCCGGGGGCAGATGGAACGGGCCCTTGTCCCAGTCGGCTTCTTTCCAGGCGGCCTTGGCGGCTTCGATCCGGTCCTTGGACGACGAGACGAAGTTCCACCAGATATAGCGCGGGCCGTTCAGCGTCTCGCCGCCCAGCGCCATCAGGCGCGCGCCTTGCGCCCCCGCGCGCACCGACATGGCGTCGCCGGGGCGAAAGACCATCATCTGCCCCGCCTCAAACCGCTCACCCGCGATCTCGACCGCGCCCTTGGTGATGTAGAGCCCGCGATCCTCATGCTCATCGGGCAGGGGCAGAACCGCGCCCGGGGCCAGCACCACGTCGGCATAAAAGATCGCGGACTGCATGGTCGCCGGCGACCGCGCGCCCCAGGCAGTGCCCAGGATCAGCCGGGCCTCGACGCCCGCGTCGGTGATCAGGGGCAAGGCCGCCTGTTTGTGATGTTCGAAATCGGGGGCCATGTCCTCGCGGTCCTCGGGCAGTGCGATCCAGGTCTGGATGCCGAACAGCGAATGCCGGCCCGCCCGGGTCTCGGGACTTGTGCGCTCGGAATGGGTGACGCCGCGCCCCGCGAGCATCCAGTTCACCTCGCCGGGATAGATCATCTGATGGGTGCCGAGGGAGTCGCGATGCTCGAACTCCCCCTGATAGAGATAGGTGACGGTGCCCAGCCCGATATGGGGATGCGGGCGCACGTCGATCCCGCCATCGGTGATGAACTCGGCCGGGCCCATCTGGTCGAAAAAGATGAACGGGCCCACCATCTGCCGCTTGGGGGCGGGCAGCGCACGGCGCACCTCGAACCCGCCGAGATCATGGGCGCGTGGAACGATCAGCGTCTCGATACTGTCGAGTTTGCCGTCTTTGGGGCAAAGGGGGTTTTGCGTCGGGTTCCAGCTCATCGGTTCCTCCTGGCTCGGCTAACGGTCGGGTCGCGGCCCGGCACGCCCCGGCGTGGGGCCGGGTCGGCGTCGCGCCTGACGACTGTTCCCGTCTGCCCAGATAGGATGCACGAGGCGGGTGGCCAGGGGGGCTGACGTGTTGCCCAGAGCAAAACCTGGTCTGACCGAACCCGTCAGATCCCTGGATTTGGCTCGAAGAGCTGAATCCGGGCCAAAACCCCTTTGCAACCTGCGTCAGGGTGAAACGATTTTGGTCTGGTCGCTCGGCTGCCCCGGGGCGGGCGCGTCCATCAGGCGCGAGGCCATCACGAAGCTCGCCGTCGCCTCGTTGCACGCGATCACCGTCTGTTTGAGAGTCGAGATCCGCAGCAACGCCTTGACATCCACGTCATGGGGCATCGCCGCCAGCGGGTCGGAGAAAAAGATCAGGATGTCGAGCTTGTCCTCGGCGATCATCGCGCCCAGTTGCTGGTCGCCGCCATGGGGCCCGCTTTTGAGCAGATGGATCGCGAGCCCCGTCGCCTCGGCCACCTGCCCGCCCGTGGTGCCGGTGCCCCACAGCTCGCAGGTCGCGAGCTGATCGCGATGCGCCTTGGCCCAGGCAACGATCTCGGGCTTTTTCTGATCGTGAGCGACGAGCGCGAGGCGTTTTCTGGCGGGCATGCGGCACGGTCCTTTGCATCTTGGTCGTCCGCGACCGCAGATATCACGGTTCTGCGACAGATTTTTACATGCGCCCCCTGTCAGGGCCGGCTGATCCGCCCGCCGGAGACGGGTGCCGTGCACCCGGTTGTGCCGGGCGCCGAGGTCGGCAGGCCGCGCAGCACGCGCACCGCCAGATAGGCGAAGGCCTGCGCCTCGAGCATGTCGCCGTCCAGGCCCACCGCCTCGACCGGGTCGACCGGGGCGCCCAGCCGGTCGGCCAGCATGCCCATCATGGTCCGGTTATGCCGCCCCCCGCCGCAGATCAGCCAGCGCGTGGGCGGGGCGGGCATGTGGGTGAGGCTCGCGGCCACACACTCGGCGGTAAAGGCCGTCAGCGTCGCCGCGCCATCGGCGGTGGCGAGCCCCTCCATCGCGCGAAGCACGCCAGAGAATTCGTTTCGGTCCAGCGACTTGGGCGGCGTTCGGTCGAGGAAATGCCGCGCCGCGTTCGACGACAGCCGGTCGCGATGGACCCGGCCCCCGGCCGCCATGGCGCCGTCCTGATCGAGCGCGGCGCCGGTTTGTTGCGTCATCCAGTCATTGACCAGCGCATTGCCGGGACCGGTGTCGAATGCGATCAGCGCGCCGGGTTCCTCCGGCCCGTCTTTGGCGGGATCGATCCAGGTGACATTGCCCACGCCCCCGATATTGAGGAACGCAATCGGGGCGCGGGCGCCGATATGGCGGGCCAGCGCGAAATGGTAGAAGGGGGCGAGCGGGGCCCCCTCGCCCCCCGCCGCCATATCGGCACTGCGAAAATCCCAGACCACCGGGCGGTTGAGCAGCCGGGCAAGGGCCGCCCCGTCGCCGATCTGCCAGGTCCACCCCGCGTCGGGCGCATGGGCGACAGTCTGGCCGTGAAAGCCGATCACCGCGACGCCGGGCAGGCCCGCGTTCCCGATCGTGTCGATCACCGCATGGGCGTGATCCATCAGGATCCCGCGTTCGGCGGCGGCAAGGGTGGCGCGCGCGCCCTGGCTCCGCGCCGGGCGGTGCGCCGCCCAGTCGGCCATGATCGCGCGCGCCGCTGAAACCGTGCCATCCCCAAGCGGGGCAAAACCGCTCCCGGCAAAGCCGAGCTCCCCCTCGCCATCGGTCATCATGAGGGCGGCGTCGATCCCGTCCATCGACGTGCCCGACATCAGCCCCAGCGCCAGGATCGGCTTACCGCTCCTCAGATCGATCACGGGGTTCCCTTTCCGCGCGCCGCATAGTATCTCCGCGCCCGACCATAGGAGACGACGAGATGACCGACCAGCCGAAATCCGACTTCCTGCGCGTGATGATCGAGCGTGGATTTGTGGCCGATTGCACCGATCTTGCGGGCCTTGACCAGGCGCTGCAGGGCGGGGTCGTGCCCGGGTATATCGGCTTTGACGCCACCGCGACCTCGCTGCATGTGGGCAGCCTGATCCAGATCATGATGCTGCGCTGGCTGCAAAAGACCGGCCACCGGCCGATTGTGCTGATGGGCGGGGGCACCTCGAAGGTCGGCGATCCCAGCTTTCGCGCCGATGAGCGCAGCCTGATGACGGATGCCCAGATCGCCCGCAACATCGCCGGGATCCGGGGCGTCTTTTCGAAATACATCGACTTTGACGCGGCCGAGATGGCGAACAATGCCGACTGGCTCGACGGGCTCGAATACCTGCCCTTCCTGCGCGATGTGGGGCGGCATTTCTCGGTCAACCGGATGCTGAGTTTCGAGAGCGTGAAGTCCCGGCTGGATCGTGAGCAGAGCCTCAGCTTTCTCGAGTTCAACTACATGATCCTGCAGGCCTATGACTTCATGGAGCTGAACCGGCGCCATGGCTGCAGGCTCCAGATGGGCGGCTCGGACCAGTGGGGCAACATCGTCAACGGGATCGAGCTGACACGGCGGATGTCGGACACCCAGGTTTGGGGCCTGACCACGCCGCTGTTGACCAAGGCGGACGGCTCGAAGATGGGC
>JBCCHW010000151.1:0-8969 GCA_039028555.1 Pseudomonadota bacterium
CGGGCGATTTCACAAACTCGGTGATCACGACATCGTCGAGCGAGATCACAAAGGCCAGCATCGACCCCGCGATCACACCGGGCGTCAGCAAGGGCAATGTCACGCGCCGGAAGGTCATCCAGGGCGTGGCATACAGGTCGCTCGCCGCCACCTCGAGCGCGAGGTCCATCCCCTCCAGCCGCGCGCGGATAGGCAGATAGGCAAAGGGGATGCAGAACGCCGTATGGGCCAGGATCAGATAGCCGAGGCCCTGATACCCGGTCGCGGTCTTGACCGCGGCAAAAAGGATCAACAGGGCAACAGCGGTGACGATCTCGGGCACCATCAGCGGCTGGTTGATGATCGCATAGATCAGCGTCTGCCCGCGATAGGGTTTGGTCCGCGTGGTGCCGAGCGCGGCCATGGTCGCGAGCACGGTCGACAGGAACGACGCGCTGACGGCCACGATCAGCGAGCGAATGGCAGCGTCCTGCACTGCCTCATTCTCCCACGCTACCCTGTACCAGCGAAACGAAAACCCCTCCCACAACGCCAGCGACGAGCCGGCGTTGAAGGAATAGGCCACCAGCGTGATGATCGGCGCATAAAGCATCAGAAAACAGATGATCGCGAGCGTGGTGAAGCCGGTCTGCTGGCGCAGGTTGAAGGGCCTGCGCGGGCGCCGCGGCATCGAGGCGTCAGCCATGCCCGCCCCCGTTCTTTTGCGCCGAGCGGACATAGAAGATCAGCGCGAACATCACGATGATCAACAGCGTGATCGCCAGTGCCGCCCCCAGCGGCCAGTTGCGCCCCTGGCCGAACTGCAACTCGATCAGATTGCCCAGCATCATGTTCTTGCCCCCGCCCAGCACCCGCGGCGGGACATAGGCGCCAAGCGACGGCACAAAGACCAGAATCGAGCCGGCGATGATCCCCGGTTTGACCAGCGGGATGATCAGCTGCCGCAGCACCTGAAACCGCGAGGCGTAAAGGTCGTATCCCGCCTCGACGATGCGGAAATCGAACCTC
This sequence comes from Pseudomonadota bacterium, assembly GCA_039028555.1. Lineage (GTDB taxonomy): Bacteria > Pseudomonadota > Alphaproteobacteria > Rhodobacterales > Rhodobacteraceae > Thermohalobaculum. The sequence goes on from JBCCHW010000151.1 coordinate 1,009, forward strand.
TCCATCGAGGCATAGATCGGCAGCACCATCAGCGGCAGATAGACATACGTCATCCCCAGCATGATCGCGAAATCGGTATAGAGCATCTGGATCGGCTCCGAGATCAGGCCCGTCGACATCAGGACCGAGTTGATCACCCCCTGGTTGCGGATCACCTCCATGATCGCGAATGTCCGGATCAGCAGGTTGGTCCAGAACGGAATGGTGATCAGGAACAGCCAAAGGTTGCGCGTCTGCACCGGCCGGGTCGCGATGAAATACGCCGTCGGAAACCCCAGCACCAGCGCCGTGACCGTGGTGAGGAACGACAGTTTGACCGAGCGCCAGAAGATCGACATATGCGCATCGGCAACCGTCAGCGTCTCGTCAAAGATATCGCGCTGCATAAAGACGTTGAGCCAACCTTCTGTCGAGAATGTCCACACGACCCCGCCATAGTCGCCCGCCGTCAGAAAGGCATAGACAAGCACGATCATCAGCGGGCCGCTGGCCGCGCAGAACAGCACGATCAGCGCCGGTGTGCTGAGCAGGATGTTCCGCCGGACAACCTCGCGTTCGGCCGCCACGGCGGCCGCGGCACTGTCGGGCGCGGGATCGGCAGGTTGCGACGAGGTCAGCGTGCTTTCGGCCATCTCAGTCCCTCAGGATCTGGGCGGCGTTGCGGTCAAAGACGATGCCGACATCCGCGCCCTTTTCCATCGAGAGTTCCGGGGCCCGCGCATTCTGTTGACGCACGATAAACGCGCCCCCATCGGCCAGCGCCACGTGGAAATGCGTATCGGTCCCGAAATAGACGATGTTGTCGAGCCGTCCGGAAAGATGCGCATTGTCGCCGGGCGGGATCAGCCGGGCATGCTCGGGCCGCACCACCAGCGAGACATTGCCGGGCTCGGGCGTCGCGCCCTCGGGCAGGCCGGCCATCACCTGGCGCCCGCTGGCCAGCATGACCCTGGCCATGTCGCCGTTGATCTTGGTGAGTTCGGCGGTGAGGAAATTCGTCTCGCCGATGAAATCGGCAACGAACCGGTCTGCGGGCTGTTCATAGATCTCCTGGGGGCTGCCCACCTGCAGGATCCGGCCCGCGCTCATCACCGCAATCCGGTCCGACATGGTCAGCGCCTCCTCCTGATCGTGGGTGACAAAGACAAAGGTGATGCCGGTTTCGTTCTGCAGCCGTTTCAGCTCGATCTGCATCTCCTTGCGCAGTTTCAGATCAAGCGCCGAGAGCGGCTCGTCCAGCAACAGCACCTTGGGATGGGGCGCCAGCGCCCGGGCCAGCGCGACGCGCTGTTGCTGCCCGCCGGAGATCTGGCTGGTCTGGCGGTCGCGCAAGGGCTCCATGCGCACCAGGGCCAGCATCCGCTCGACCGTCTCGGCCACCTCCCGCTTCGGCTTGCCCTGCATCTCGAGGCCAAAGCCGATGTTCTGGCCCACGCTCATATGGGGAAACAGCGCATAGCTTTGAAACACCGTATTCACCGGGCGCTGATAGGGGGGCAGATGGGCGATATCCTCGCCGTGCAGCCGGATCCGGCCCGAGGTCGGGTGGTCGAAGCCTGCAATCAACCTGAGCAGCGTCGTCTTCCCGCAGCCCGAGGGGCCCAGCAGGGTAAAGAACTCGTTCTCGCGGATCCCGACCGAGACGTCGTTCAGCGCCTTGAAGGCCTCGCTGCCGGCGCCGAAAACCTTCGAGATCCGTTCGATATCGACCGAGATAGACGGGGGTGATTCACCTGGTGCCAAGTGGTCCTCGTTTGTCGTGCCTTCGGGGCGGGGAAGCGATTGCCGGCCATCCGCCCCCTTGATGCCGGACTGCACCACTAGTTTTTTTGAAGCGCAAGAGAATACGCACAAGTATCCCTTGACCGGCACAAAGCGCCGCAGACCAGCGCCACGCGCTGACCACATTTGATGCAATGCCGGTTTGAAGTGCCAAGATAGCCACCACTTCTTGCCCGCGTCCTCTGTGATCGGTAAGGGAGGAGGAGTGGTGAACAAACGAAAAGGACCGCGCCCCATGTCGGCGAGCGATTCGGATTTTATAGTCACGACGGATTGGCTGCATGAGCGTCTGAATGCCCCGGACATCCGGATCGTCGACGCCAGCATGCATCTGCCCGATACCGGCCGCAACGCGCGGGCCGAATACGAGGCCCGGCATCTGCCCGGCGCGCGGTTTTTTGATATCGACGAGATCGCCGACGGCAAATCGCCACTGCCCCACATGCTGCCGCCGGCCGAGAAATTCATCTCGAAGGTCCGCAAGATGGGCATCGGCGACGGGCACAGGGTGATCGCCTATGACCAGACCGGGCTGTTCTCTGCCGCCCGGGCCTGGTGGATGTTCCGGGTCTTTGGCCATACCGATGTCGCGATCCTCGATGGCGGGCTGCCCAAATGGATCGCCGAAGGCAAGCCGGTGGATGACGAACCCGTCAACCCGCGCGAGCGGCACTTCACGGGTCGGCGCAATGCGGGGATGGTGCGCGATGTCACCCAGATCGCAGGCTCGGCAAAGCTGCGCAGCGAGCAGATCGTCGATGCCCGCTCTCCCGGCCGGTTCCGGGGCGAGGAGGCCGAGCCGCGCCCGGGCCTGCGCGCAGGCCATATGCCGGGCGCGCTGAATGTCCATTACCGCACGCTGCTCAATGATGACCAGACCATGAAATCTCCCGACGAGACGCGCGCCGTGTTCGAGGCCGCCGGGGTCGATCTTTCGCAACCGATCGTCACCTCGTGCGGCTCGGGCGTCACGGCGGCGATCCTGAGCCTGGCGCTGCACCGGCTGGGGCATACCCGCAATGCGCTTTATGACGGCAGCTGGGTCGAATGGGGCGCCTACCCTGACCTCGCGGTGGAGACCGGTTGATGGCGCAATCCGGCGACGAGGTCGAGGTTGTCATCACCTATCTCGAGATGACCGCGCGCCCGGCCGCAAAGCTGCACCCCCCCGCCAACGCGAATATCGCCCTGATCCGGGCCGAAACCCCGCCGGTGAGCTATTTCCTGTATCTCTACGGCACGGTGGGGGCCGCCCATGACTGGACCGACTGGTTCGCGGAAAGCCCGGCGGCACAGACGGCCTTTGTACAGGACCCCAATGTGACCCTCTTCACGCTGATGGTCGACGGCTGGCCCGGCGGGTTCTTCATGCTGGATACGCGCGAGGCGGGCACCTGCGATCTTGCCTATTTCGGGCTGATCCCGCAGGCGCTGGGGCGCGGCCTTGGCAGCTGGCTGCTCGAGTCCGCGATCCAGACCGCCTGGGACACCAGCGACACAAATCGCCTTACTGTGAACACATGTACATTGGATCATCCGCGCGCGCTGCCCTTGTATCAGCGCATGGGATTCTCGCCGATCCGCCAACAGACCACCACCAGGCTGTTGTCAGGTAAGGGATCGTCGTGATGCGGAGTGACGGTGCGTATGTGGGATTCGACGCGAAAGCTGACGGTCAAGATGCCGTGGTCGCAAAAGCTGACGCATGCCGAGGTGACCGAGCTTTTCGTTCGCCCGGGCGATAAGGTTGACATCGACGACCGGGTCCTGGGCCTGTCCACCAGTTCGGGCCGCCAGAACGTTCATGCCGCGCATCGCGGCCGCGTGGTGCCGTTGGTCGCCACGGGCGATCGGGTCGAACAGGGCGAGCCGCTCTACATCATTCGGGTTCAGGAACCGGCGCCGTCCGTCGGGACCACGGCCCATCGCTTTGGCGCCGAGGGCAACCCGGCACCCGAGCCTTTGCCGCCAAAGGCCGATTGGCTGGATCTGTTCCATGCGCTCAGGGAATGGGCATGGTTCATGCTCGCCTGCGGGGTCTATGTTCTCGCGGCCCGGTTCATCGTTCCCTATCTGCCCGTCTGGTTTGCGGGCAATTCACCGGTCGACTGGCTGATGGCGGCGCTGGCGCTGTGCCTTGTCGGGGCCGGGGTTTTCATCGCCCTGTCGCTCCGGGGCGCCGTCCTTGCGCGCCGCTTTACGCTGGCCCTCTCTGTTTGCTGGGCCTTCGTGGTGATCGGGGGCATCGAGGTCAAGACGGGCTTTGCCTCGGCGCTGGTCGCGCCCGAGGTGGCGCAAAACAGTCTGGCCACGCTGGGCGAGGCGGTCACGGGGCCCGGGACAGTGCAGGCGGCGCTGTCTGATCCGCCCCCACCTCGCCGGGCCGAAACGGGCCAGCAGGCCCCGGCGATCCGTGATCGCGCGCCCTCGATCATAGCCGAGGTGCATCCGCCGCTCAGCGTGACCCCGCGGCCCGAACGGTCCACCCCGCCCGACCCGGTTGAAACCTCGGCGCAGCCTGTCCGGCCGGTTCCAAAGGCGCCCAGACGCCCGTCGCTGCCCCAAGCGATCGCCGCCACGTCCGAACCCGCGCCCGAAACAAGGGAAGCCGCCGGGAATGACGCGCTTCTGGTTCCCTATCCTGTCGCCCGCCCGCAGCCGGTCGCCCGTGCGTCGATGGCAGCGGTGGCGCCCGCCAGGGCACGCATGGCCGCCGCCGCCCCACTGCTGTTGGCCTACAATGCCCCTGCGCTGCCCGCGTCGATGATCGACACCGAAAGTCCGTCGGCGCCCCTGTTTTTGCCACGGGCAACCCCGGTTGAGGCGCGCAGCGATCCGTCTGGGATCACACCGGTCAAGGCACGTCTGGCGCTTCCCGCCCGGCCGGAACAGGCCGCGATGCCGCCCCGGCGCGCCCTGGTTGCCGCCCCCTCGACCGCCGCGCAGGGCGATGCGCAGAACGGGGCACAAGACGATGTACAGAGCGGGGCACAGAACGGGGCACAGAGCGGGGCACAGAGCGGCACGCAGAACGGTACGCCCGCTGAAATCACCCAGAGCACGCCCCCGCGCAAGCCTGAAGGGCCGGTCGCGCTGGCCGCCTTGTCCGACCGGATCACCCCGCTGCCCTGGATCCGCCCGCGCTATACCGAGCTAAGCCTGCTGTTTCAGTATCTCGAAGACCCGAGAAACCCCACCGCGCCGGAGGTCGGCAGCACCTATCCCGTCGATCTGCCGCCCGAGATTGCCATGGCCGTCACCGCGCAAAAGGTTGCCGCCCTGCGCCCGGTGCTGCACGTGGCGGGCTGGTGCATCGCCGCCGATGACCGGAGCGGGCTGAAGCGGATCACAACGGACCCCGACCTCTATCGCCGCTTTGCGGTCTCGGACCGGATGCAGTTGATGCTGGTCGAGCTGACGATCGAATCGGACACGGTCGCGATGCTCGCCGACGCGCTCCCCATTTTTGGCGACGGCGATCCGGGGTTCTTCCACAACCGCCGCCCGATGATGGGCGGGCCCTCGGGCCCCGAGCTGTTGGAACTGGCCGAAGACTGGCTAAGCGCCCGGTCGAACAAACGGATGGATCCCAACTATCCCGATGTCGAGACCGGCGGATCGTACTATTTCGAGACAGAACAGCTCCTCGCCTCCCTCGAGGCGCAGGGGTGCACCGATCCCGTCTGGCATGGCGGCACCCCGTCGACACCGCTGGGGGCGGCCCTGGATGTGGCTTTGGCACCGTAGGTTCCTAATTCGTTCTCCACATGCTTGTGGCAGCCCAGCCGTCAACCACAAAATATAGCGGATATCGCGAAAAAACCCGTTGACCGGTCCCGCAGCTTACATAAGAGTAGCGGTTACCGATGCAGAGACCGCTATATCTAGTGTCTGTGACGGGATCTTGGGGACCGCGAGGGGGTCACCAATTCAGGCAAATGCAGATCACTCCGGGGGCGGACCTCCCGGGGAACTGGCCGGCGCGTTCCGGCGAGATGGACAACGAGTCGCTGGCACAGCGCGCAAGAGGGATACGACGATGCAGATCAACCGCGTCTTTACAGAAGCCGGAAAATCGCCATACGCGGCAATCGCCTTTCGGCAGGCGAGTTCGGAAATCCGCAACCCGGATGGCTCGGTGGTGTTCAGCCTGCCGGAGTTCGACGTGCCCAAAGCCTGGAGCCAGGTCGCGGCCGACGTGCTCGCGCAGAAGTACTTCCGCAAGGCAGGCGTCGCGGCATGCCTGAAAAAGGTGCGCGAAAAAGGTGTCCCCAGCTTCCTCTGGCGCTCGGTGCCCGACGAGGCGGCCCTTGCCGAGTTGCCCGAAGAAGACCGCTATGGCGGCGAGACCAGCGGCCAACAGGTGTTCAACCGCCTTGCCGGCGCCTGGACCTATTGGGGCTGGAAGGGCGGCTATTTCAGCTCGGAGGCCGATGCGCAGGCCTATTTCGACGAAATGCAGTTCATGCTGGCCAAACAGATGGCCGCGCCGAACTCTCCGCAATGGTTCAACACCGGCCTGCACTGGGCGTATGGAATCGATGGGCCAAGCCAGGGCCACTACTATGTCGATTTCCAGACCGGCAAGCTGGTCAAATCGAAATCAGCCTACGAGCACCCCCAGCCCCATGCCTGCTTTATCCAGGGCGTGCAGGACGATCTGGTGAACGAGGGCGGGATCATGGATCTGTGGACGCGTGAGGCGCGTCTCTTCAAATACGGCTCTGGAACGGGCACGAATTTCTCCCTGGTTCGTGGCGAGAACGAGTCGTTAGGCGGCGGCGGCAAATCTTCCGGCCTCATGTCTTTTCTGAAGATCGGAGACCGGGCCGCCGGCGCCATTAAGTCGGGCGGCACCACGCGCCGCGCGGCCAAGATGGTGATCTGCGATATGGATCACCCCGACATCGAAACCTTCATCGATTGGAAGGTGCGCGAAGAGCAGAAGGTCGCGGCCCTGGTCGCCGGCTCCAAGGCGCACGAGCAGAAACTCAACGCCCTGATGGCGGCGATCAACGCCTGGGACGGCCTGATTGCGGACGCGGTCGACCCGAAAAAGAACCCTCAGTTGAAAGCCGCCATCAAAGATGCACGCAAGGCGATGATCCCGGAAAACTATGTCAAACGGGTCATGCAGTATGCCGAACAGGGTTTTTCCACCATCGAATTCCCGGTCTTTGACACCGACTGGGATTCCGAGGCCTATCTGACCGTTTCCGGCCAGAACTCGAACAACTCGGTCCGGGTGACGGATGCCTTCCTGATGGCCGTCAAGACCGATGCTGATTGGGAGCTGATCCGGCGCACCGACGGGTCGATCGCCAAGACCGTAAAGGCGCGGGATCTGTGGGACCAGATCGGCCATGCCGCCTGGGCCTGTGCCGATCCGGGCATCCAGTATCACGACACGATCAACGACTGGCACACCTGCCCGGCCAGCGGGCCGATCCGGGCCTCAAACCCTTGTTCGGAATACATGTTCCTGGACGACACGGCGTGCAACCTGGCCTCGTTGAACCTGCTGACCTTCCTCAACGAAGGCGTCTTTGACACGGTCGCGTACGAGCATGCGGTCCGCCTCTGGACGGTCACGCTCGAGGTTTCGGTGACCATGGCGCAGTTCCCCTCGCCCGAGATTGCGCAGCTCTCGTACGAATATCGCACCCTCGGCCTTGGCTATGCCAATATCGGCGGGTTGCTGATGACCCAGGGGCTCGGCTATGACAGCGAAGCGGGCCGGGCCATCTGCGGTGCCCTTTCGGCTATTCTGACCGGGGTCAGCTATGCCACCTCGGCCGAGATGGCGGGTGAGCTTGGCGCCTTCCCCGGCTATGCCAAGAACGCCGATCACATGCTACGCGTCATGCGCAACCACCGCGCGGCGGCCCACTCACAGGCGGCAGGCTACGAGAAACTGGCGACCCTGCCGGTGCCGCTGGATGCCTCGAACTGCCCCGACCAGACCATGGTCGAGCGGGCCAAGGCCGCCTGGGACAGCGCCGTCGCGCTGGGCGAGGCCCATGGCTATCGCAACGCGCAGGCCTCGGTCGTCGCCCCCACCGGCACCATCGGGCTGGTGATGGATTGCGACACGACGGGCATCGAGCCGGATTTCGCGCTGGTGAAGTTCAAGAAACTCGCCGGTGGCGGGTATTTCAAGATCATCAACCGCGCCGTGC
>JBCCHW010000152.1:0-8933 GCA_039028555.1 Pseudomonadota bacterium
GCGCGGCGGCAGGTCTGTCAGGCCGTTTCCGGGTAGGCCGCCTCGATCATGACCTCGCTCAACGCCGCATAGGCCTTGGCCCAGGCGTCGTGTTCGGATGCGCCAAACCCGGCGCCAAGGAGCTCTTCGAAGGTCCAGAGCAGGGCAGCGCCCACGGCCGGGTAATGCTCGGGCGTCACACCATAGTCCACATGCCGGATGGCGAGGTCCCTGGCGGCGGGCAAAAGGGTTTCGGGTTTGTCGAGATGGTCGACGACAAAGGCCAGCGTCGCCATCAGCTTGGCACCCTGCGCGCGCAGATCCGATTTGAAGAGGGGCTTGGTTTGCGGTGCGCGCCTGAACAGCTCCCCATAAAACAATTCCGAGGCGAGGGTTGAGGCCGGAACCGCCCGGGCCCAGGTCGACCGCAGCAATCCGATATGCTCGGGCGAGATCTGCATCCTTCTAGTCTCCTCGACTGCACATCTTCGGGCCGTTCAGGGCGCGGCGCCCGCGTTGCCGCGTTGTCCGCGCTTGCGCTCGGCGCCGTGACCCCTGTTGCGATCAGGGTCTGGCGCATCCTGTCTCTCTCCCGCCGGGGCTGCAACAGTTGGCGACGGTCGGCTCCACGATAGCACAGGCTGGGACATCGGCGCCGAGAGCCGGTTCCCCGATCATCGCATCCCCGGTCGGCCTTGCGCGCGCGACCAGCGCCCGGGCACGGCGCGCGGTGCGACGCGGCAGTCCCTCTGCCGGTGCGGCGGGTGGGGCCTCTGGTCCGCCTGGGTTTCAGAACACGTGACAGCAGACCCTGTGCCGCCTAGATTGCAGCCCCAGCCCAGGGCAGGAGACGCACATGCTGACCGAAGAACAGAGTCTGATCCGCGACACCGTGCGTTCCTATGCGCAGGAGCGTCTGGCACCCTCCGCCCAGGCCCGCGAGAAAGCCGGCGAGATCGAGCCCGAAATCGTGGGAGAGCTGGCAGAGCTGGGTCTGCTCGGCATGACGATCGACCCCGCCTGGGGCGGTGCGGGGGCCGATTACGTCTCGTATGCATTGGCGCTGATCGAGATCGCGGCGGGCGATGGCTCGGTCTCGACCCTGGTCTCGGTGCATAACGCGCCGGTCTGTTCGGTGCTCGACCGCTTTGCGAATGACGATCAAAAGGAGCGCTGGTTGCGCCCGCTGGCCGAGGGGCGCCATATCGGCTCGTTTGCGCTGACCGAGCCGCAGGCGGGGTCGGACGCGTCCAATCTGCGAACCCGGGCCGAGAGGACCAACGAGGGGTATCGGGTCAATGGCTCGAAACAGTTCATCTCGTCGGCGCGGATCGGCAAGGCGACGGTGATCTTTGCCATCACCGACCCGGCGGCGGGCAAGAAGGGGATGTCCTGTTTCGCGGTGGCCAACGACACCCCCGGCTTTGAGGTTGTCCGTGTCGAGGAGAAGCTGGGGCAGAAGGCCTCCGACAGCTGCGCGCTTGCCTTCGAAGACCTCAAGATCCCCTTCGAGGACCGGATCGGCGACGAGGGGCAGGGCTATGCGATTGCCCTCTCGAGCCTTGAGGCCGGGCGGATCGGCATTGCGGCACAGGCAACCGGCCTGGCCCAGGCCGCCTTTGACCGCGCGCTCGCCTATGCGCGTGAGCGCGAAGCCTTTGGCAAGCCGATCTATGATCTGCAGGCGGTGCAGTTCCGCCTCTCGGACATGGCGACCGATGTGGAATGCGCCCGCAACATGGTGCTGAACGCCGCGCGGATGAAGGACCGGGGCGTGCCCTGCCTGAAAGAGTCCTGCATGGCCAAGCTGTTTTGCGCCCAGGCGGCCGAGCGCGTGACATCCGAGGCGATCCAGGTTCTGGGCGGCTATGGCTATCTGGCCGATTACGAGGTGGAGCGGATGTATCGCGACCAGAAGGTCTGCCAGATCTACGAAGGCACGAACGATATCCAGAAACTGATCATCGCGCGCCAGCTTTGAATCGCCCCCTGTAGGAATCCTCACAGAAGCCCCTGCCTCGATCGCTATGATGGGGTCATTGACGTAACGAAGTCTGTGATTGGGAAAATCGAAATGATCAATGCGATGACATCAACGAGCGTAGCTGAACTGTTGGATGACGCGGCGCTTGACCATGCCCAGGGGGGCGCCTTTCTGGTCCACGCGGTGCAGGAGGTGCGCATGACCGCAAGGACCAAGCCAAAATCTTCGCGGGGCGGCGCTGCGATGCTCGACTTTGCGCTGACCGGCGACGAAGAGCTCTGACCCGGCCTCAGATCGGGCGGCCATCGGCTTGCCGTCCGGGGCCGCCTGCCACGCGTGAAACCCGCGGCCTGTGCAGGCGGATCGCTTTGGCGTAAACTCCCACCCGTTCTGATCAGGAGGCCCCGATGCGCGTAATCGCCCCATTTGCCCTTGCCGTGATGCTGTCGGCCCCCACGGCCCATGGCGACGAGATTTCCGAGACGATCCAGGCGGCGCTGGAGGCCTATGAGGCGGGTGACGTGTCGCTCGCCAAGGAAGAGCTCGATTATGCCAATCAGCTCCTCGGCCAGCTCAAGGCGGCGGGGCTGACCGATTACCTGCCACAGGCTTTGCCCGGCTGGACCCGCGAGGTCGGCGCGTCCCAGTCGATGGGGGCGGCGGCCTTTGGCGGCGGGCTGCTGGCCGAGGCGGATTATGTCAAAGGGTCCGAGGATCTGTCGATCCGGCTGATGGCCGACAATCCGATGGTGGCCGCCATGGCGGGCGCGATGGGCAACGCGGCGCTGATGGGCTCGATGGGCACGGTCAAGCGGATCAACCGCCAGAAACTGGTGGTGAGCCCCGACGGGCAGGTCCAGTCGCTGATCGACGGCAAGGTGCTGGTGCAGATCGACGGCTCCGCCCCGGTCGAGGACAAGCTCGCCTATTTCGAACAGCTCGACATCGCGGGCCTCAAGGGGTTCTGAGCGATTTATCGGCTGAAACCCGGTATCAAGCGCGATCCCGTGCGGCGCTGGGCGCTGCCGGATCGGATCTTCTTTGGCCACGGGGCCTGCGCCATTCTGGCGGGGGTCTATTTGCGGGATGCGCCGCTGACAGGGCTGTATGCGGAAAAGATCACGCCCACCGGCGATCGTTTCGGCAACCATATCTTTGTGACCGATGGCGAGATCGCCTTTGACCATCACGGCTATTGCGCGCGCGCGCGGCTGCTTGCCCATCACCGCAATGGGTGGCGGCGTGAGGATGCCGGTTGGGAGTGCGTTGTGGCGCGGGTCGAGTTCGACCTGCTGTCAACGGCGGATCTGAACGCGCGCAAGATGCTGGGCCCCGATCAGTACCTGCACGACCCGGTCGCCCGGGCGGCCAGGTTCATCGCCCGGATCGATCATCAGGCCGCCGCCCGCAAGGCGCGCGGCCGCGCCGCGACCCAAGGGGTGGCCTAGGCCGTCACCTCTGCTGCGCCAAGAGCGAGATAGTCCTTCAGCGGCACGGCACTCTCCGGCTCGCCCGCCACCTCGCGGTTGAGGAAATCGATGGCCGCGACCTCATGCCGGGTCAACAGCCTGAGCGCGGGCAGATCCCCGGTGGGCGCCATGGCCTCGAGCCCGGCAAAGTCGTCCATGTAATCGGGAAAGTAACTGTGCATATGGGCGATCAGCGCGTCCCAGTCGCGATGCTCTGCCTCGGCATCGGCGCGGCCGAGCGCTTCGAGCTCCGCCGTCGCACGCGCGGTCAGCCCGTATTTCTCGACGACCGGACGCACCAGGCGGGCCGCGTGTTGCTCGACATCGGCCATCAGCGTCATCTTGGTCCGGCGGTCGGGCGCCTCGAACCGCTCCGCCAGGGCGCGGAAATAGGCATCCCCCATGATCTCCTCCTCGTAATAGAGGAGCAGCGTGTCGAGATAGGTCTGATGCGGGTCGGGTGCAGTGTCGGCGGCGCTGTCGGTTGCGTTTTCGGGTGCGGTTTCGGTGGCGCTTTCGCTTGGTCCGGGCTTTGGCCCCAGATCGACGCGCTCATGGCGCAGCGGGTCGTCGGCGTTCTCGGTCGCGTCCAGCCCGCGGGCGAACCGGTGGCCGGAGTAAACCGCCTGAGCGACGATCCCCGGCGCCTCGCAATCGCCGATGCGGGTGACGGTAAAGGGCGGCGGCCCCTCGGGTGCTGTGGTCAGCGCGTGGAAAAGCCCGTCCTCGGGCGCGCGCTGGCCGACCAGGACCAGCGAGCGGGCACTGACCGGGCGCGACTGGTCGGTGTAGGCGCAGCTCAGCGTCACCGTCTCGCCATCGAAGGTCTTCAGCCCATGGCTGGTGACGATCTCGGCGCCCAGCGCCATCAGACGGCTGCGCATGCGCCAGCGTTCCGAGGTGTTGCCGGCCCAGTCGGCAAGGCTGTCGGCAGCGGTGGCAAAGGTGAGCGGGACGCCCGCGCTCAACAGACGCTCGGCAATGGCCACGGCCATATAGTACCCGTCGGCGTCAAACAAAAGCACCGGCCCCTCTGGTATCGCACCGCCCAGGATGTCGTCCGGGGTGAACAGCGCTTGCGCGGCGTCGGGCGTTGTCACGGGCCGATAGGCCTTGCCGTCGAACAGATCGCGCCGCCAGCGCGCGCCGGTGGCGATCACCACATGATCGGCGGCCACGGCATGGATGTCGTCGGGCCGCAACGGGCTTTCGCGAAAGATCTCGACATTGGGCATGGTGTTCAGGTGCTGTTCGCGATAGTCGCGCACGCGGATATACTCGCTCATGCCGGGCAGGGTGGCCTCGCGCGCGACCCGGCCGCCGAGGGTACGGCTCGCCTCGGCCAGCATCACCTGATAGCCCCGCGCGCCCAGCGCCCGCGCGGCCTCGAGCCCCGCCGGGCCGGCGCCGACGATCAGCACGGTTGCCTCCGAGCGGCCGGGCTCGACCTTTTCCGGGTGCCAGCCCTTGCGCCATTCCTCGCCCATAGTCGGGTTCTGGGTGCAGCGGATCGGCACGCCCAGACTGTCGCCGGAATAACAGACATTGCAGCCGATGCATTCGCGGATCTCTGCCAGCCGCCCCTCTTCGATCTTTCTGGGCAGGAAGGGGTCGGCGATCGAGGGGCGCGCAGCCCCGATCAGATCGACCAGCCCCTGTTTGAGCTGGCGCACCATGGTGTCGGGTGAGGTAAAGCGCCCGACAGTGACCACCGGCTTGGTGGTCATCGCCTTGATCTCGCGCATATAGGGTTCCAGCGCCCCTTCCTTGACATAGCGCGACGACCCCATTTCGACATCGTAATCGGCGATATTGATGTCCCAGAGGTCCGGCATCTCGGCCATCATCGCGAACATGTCGCGGCGCTCGCCAAACTCCGGCACCCCGTCCTCGCCAATGGTCTCGTCGGCTGAAAACCGCACGGCGACCGCACAGCGCGCGCCGACGGCGTCGCGCGTCTCCTCGATCAGTTCGCGGATCAGACGGGTGCGGTTTTCCAGACTGCCGCCATATTCATCGCCGCGCTCGTTGACCCGCGGGTCCAGGAAATGGGCCAGCAGATAGCCATGGGTGGCATAGACATAGACGATGTCAAAGCCCGCATCGCGTGCCCGGATCGCCGCCTTGCGGTGCCAGCGCCTCAGATCGCGGATATCGGCCTTGTCCATCGCCCGGGTCTGAAAGGGGTGCCCCTCGGGCGCGGGAAAGCTGCCGATATCGAGCGAGACCTCGCGGCTGAAATAGTTCGAGCACCGCATGCCGCCCGCCCACAGCTCGGCGCCTGCCAGCGCGCCATGGGCGTGCACCTTTTCGGTCATCAGCGCATGGGCGCGGATGTCGTCATCGTTCCACAGCGCGGCCGAGACATAGGGCAGATTGTCCGACGAGGGGTGGATCGAGTTGTACTCGGTACAGATCGCGCCCCAGCCCCCCTCGGCCTTGACCGCACGCATGGCGGCCAGCGCCTGGGGGCGCAGCCAGCCCATGCCGGTGCAATGGGGCACCTGGTAGAACCGGTTCTTGATGGTGACGGGTCCGATTTTCAGCGGCTCGAACAGGATGTCATAGCGCGGATCGCGCGGCAGGTGGCCTTGCATGGATCAGTCCTTGGCTAGCTCGGGCAGTTCGCGGCGAAACGGCACGCCGGGGGGCGGCGTCTCGCCCAGCTCACGGGCGAATTTGTGCCCTTCATAAACCGCCGACGCGATGGTGCCGGGGCCATAGCAATCGCCGATCCGGGTCAGCGAGGCGCCCGGTTTCATTCCGCCCAGCGCCTGAAGCTCGTGAAACAGGGCATCCACCGGGCGGCGCATGGTGACCATGACCGTGGCCGCAGCCGGGATTTCCCGTGTCCGTTCGGTATAGATGCACTCAAGCGTTGCGGTGCCAGTCCCGATTTCCGCAAGGGAGTGCAGTGGAATGATCTCGACCCCCATCTCGATCAGCCGGCGCTGAATCCGGTTCTGTTCCAGTGTGTTATGGGTGAAATGCGAGACATCTGCTGCGGGCGTGACCAGCGTCACGCGCGCGCCGGTGTCGCGCAGCATCTCCGCCATCAGCCCGCCGATGTAATAATGGTCATCGTCAAAGACGACGACCGGCCCCTGGGGGCGCACCCCCGCCGCGATATCGTCCGGGGTCAGGACCATGGCGCCCGCGGCTGCAGGGACGGGGGCATGGTTCTCGCGCCCGATGCCGCTGGTGCACCAGGTGGCGCCGGTGGCGATGGCCACGTGGTCGGCGCCGAATTCCAGCACCTGCTCTGCCGTCAGCGCGCTGGCCAGATAGGTCTCGACATTGGCCATCTGGCTGATCTGGTATTCACGGTAATCGGCCACGCGGCGCCATTCGCTCAGCCCTTTGAGGCGGCTCTCCACCGCGACACGCCCGCCAAGCTCGTCGCGCGCCTCTGCCAGTGTCACCTGATAGCCCCGCTGGCCGAGCGCGCGCGCCGCCTCGAGCCCCGCGGGCCCGGCGCCGACGATCAGCACGCTTTCATCGGCGGTCTTCGGTGCGATGCGTTCAGGGTGCCAGCCGCGCCGCCACTCCTCGCCCATGGTGGGGTTTTGCGTGCAGCGCATCGGCGTCATCAGATAGTCGCCCGAGACGCAGATGTTGCAGCCGATGCATTCGCGGATATCCTCGGGCCGTCCCTCCTCGATCTTCCTTGGCAGGAAGGGGTCGGCGATCGAGGGGCGGGCGGCGCCGATCAGGTCCATCATGCCGCCCTTGATCAGCGAGACCATGGTGTCGGGCGAGGTATAGCGCCCGACCCCCACCACCGGCTTTGACGTGACCTTTTTGACGAACGAGATGTAGTCCTCCTGAAACCCCTGTTTGGCAAAGCGCGAGGTCTGGCTGTCATTCTCCCAGTCGCTGACATTCACGTCCCACAGATCGGGGAGATCGGCCAGCATCTCGACCACATCGCGCCCCTCGCCATCGGCGGATAGCCCGTCATCCCCCGCCAACTCATCCACAGCGAAACGCACGGCAACCGCGCAGGTGTCGCCGACCGCGTCCTTGGTGTCCTCCAGCACTTCGCGCAACAACCGCACGCGGTTCTCGAGGCTGCCGCCATACTCGTCCGACCGGTCATTGCGCCGGCGCGAGAGGAAATGCATCAGCGTGGGCAGGTCGTGCCCGGCATAGACATAGATCAGGTCGAACCCCGCCCGGCGGCTGCGCAGGGCGGCATCGACATACCAGCGGCGCAGATTGCGGATGTCCTGCTTGTCCATCGCGCGGGCCTGGACCGGGTCGTAATAGTCGATCGGCCGGGCCGAGGGGCCCATGGGGATCTCGCGGCTGTAGCGGTTGGTCGAGGCGACACCGCTATAGGTCGGCTCGATCCCCGCAAGGCTGCCATGGGCATGGATCCGGTCGCACATCTTGGCAAACAGCGGGATGTCGCGGTCATCCCAAAGCCGCCCCTCGACCGCGGGGCTGATGTCGCAGGTGTGGTGGATCTCGACCTCTTCGGTGCAGACCACGCCCCAGCCCCCCTCGGCCTTGACGCCGCGCATCGCCGCCATGGTCGAGGGAAACGAGCGTCCCATGCCGTTGCAATGGGGCACCTGGTAAAAGCGGTTCGGCGCCGTCACGGGGCCAATTTTGACCGGCTCGAACAGGATGTCATAGCGCGGATCGCGCTTTGAGCGCGCGAGGCTTTTGTCCTGGGTGTTCATGGCTGTAAAACCCGGCTGTTCAATCGCTGTTTACGGCTGGCGCAGGTGTCGCAGTCCAGCGAGGCGACAACGGCGTTGGCGGTGGCCTCTCCGCTGAGGAAGGCGCCGCCGCAAAGCTGGATATAGGGCCCGGCCAGGGCCTCGCCGGCGAAAAAGACCCGCTCGCCCACCGGGCGGCCCAGCACCGCGCGCGCGTCGTGGCGGCCGGGGCGCGCGGCGGCATAGGCGCCCCATGTCAGCGGGTTGGTGGCCCAGTCGGTCGCGACGCCGCGCACAAAGTGCTTGCGCACGTCGCTGCCAAGGATCTTTGCCAGTTCGCCCAGCGCGAAATCGACCGTCGCGGCCTCGCCCTCGCGCGCCATCTCCCAGCCGATCTGCCCACCGACAAAGCCGATCATCAGGTTGAAGTCGAACGGGAAGGAAAGGAAGTAACACGCGCGCGCCGGCATCTTGGGCCCGACCCAATAGGTGAGCCAGTCATTGGGCGCGAGGCCAAACCGCGCGCCATCGAATTCGAGCCCGATCTTTGTGAGCAACCCCATCGGCACGTCCGAGATGGCTTGCGTCTTCCACTCGGGCAGGGCGGGGGTGAACCGGATCTGATCGGCGGCCATCACCCCGGTCGAGACGGTCACGATGCAGGCCCGGGCGCTCAGCGTGCCGCGCGGGGTCTCGACCCGCACGCCCTCGCCAGACCAGTCGATGCGGGTTGCGGGCGTTTCCAGCTGGACCGGCAGGTCCCGTCCCATCCGGGTGACCAGCGTGCCATAGCCCTCGCGGATCATGTAGTCGGTACCGAGATTTCCATAGGTA
>JBCCHW010000153.1:0-8838 GCA_039028555.1 Pseudomonadota bacterium
CAACAGCCATCAGCTGGTCAGCGATATGGCAGATACAATTTGCCTGCCCCCGGCTCTGATCGAGAAACTGATCGAGATCGGGCGTGGAACTCTGCTGATCGAGCCGCTGGGCCAACTGGGTGCATCCTTCAGCGCCGCGATGCGCTATGCGCTGACCGAGAAGGGCAAGCACTGGGCGCTCGAGGCTCTCTCGCAATCGGAATGGGCCGGGCCCTGCCCCGTCACGCTCGAGACCTTTCAAAAGCAGGCGGTCCACCAGTCGATCCGCGCGAAAACCTTGACCCTTCCCGTGCTCGAACGGGTGTTTGCGAACCTGACCCTGGCGCCTCATCTGATGGACCAACTGGGACCCGCCGTTAACTCGGGCGCTTCGATGTTGCTCTACGGTCCGCCGGGGAACGGGAAATCGTCGATCGCGACGGCATTGTGCGAGGCGTTCCGCGATGAGGTCTATCTTCCCCATGCGATCTCCGTCGATAACCAAGTGATCGCGCTCTATGATCCAACCGTGCACAACCCGATCAGCGAGAGAGAGACATCACAGCTCGGTCTGCGGCGCGGCGGCACCGAGTTCGACCGGCGCTTCATGATTTGCGAGCGCCCCCGGGTCGAGACGGGCGGGGAACTGACGCTCGACATGCTCGATCTCGCGTACAATCCCGTCAGCCGGGTCTACGAAGCGCCGATGCAGTTGAAGGCGGCCGGCGGTGTTCTGGTGATCGACGATTTCGGACGCCAGCATCAAAGCCCGCTGGATCTGATCAACCGGCTGATCATCCCGCTCGAAAAGAACGTCGACTATCTCTCGTTGGTTACGGGGCGCAAATTCGAAGTGCCCTACGACGCACTGACGGTTTTCTCGACAAACATACCGCCAAAACAGTTGGTGGACGAGGCCGCGCTCCGGCGCCTTCGATACAAGATCATGGTCGGCCAGCCCGACCGCGACACCTATATCAGGATCTTTGCGAGGGCTGCGAAGGGCTTTGGCATGGAACTGACCGAGGATGTTCTCGAATTCGTCCTGTTCGAACTCTACGCGAAAACGCCGGGGGCGGAGTTCCACGCCTTCCACCCGCGCTTTCTGATCGATCAGACACGGGCTATCTGTGCCTATCACGCGGTCGAACCACAGTTGAACCCGGCCTATCTCGAAAAGGCCTGGCAGAATCTGTTTACCGACGAGTGATCCGGCGCGTCAGGCTGTTTCCAGCACCCGGCGCGCGATCACCTGGGCCTGAATCTCGGCAGCGCCCTCAAAGATGTTCAGAATCCGCGCATCGCACAGCACGCGGCTGATCGGATACTCCAGGGCAAAGCCGTTGCCGCCATGGATCTGCAATCCGTTATCCGCCGCCGCCCAGGCGATACGCGCGCCCAACAGCTTGGCCATCCCGGCCTCGAGGTCGCACCGCCGCTCGGCATCCTTTTCGCGGGCCGAGAAATAGGTGAGTTGCCGGGCGATCATGATCTCGACCGCCATCATCGCCAGTTTTGCCGCGACGCGGGGAAATGAGACCAGTGGCTTTCCAAAGGCTTCCCGCTCCTGCGCGTAACGCAGACTGATATCGAGCGCCGATTGCGCCACGCCGATGGCACGCGCGGCGGTCTGGATTCGCGCGCTTTCAAAAGTCCGCATAAGCTGTTTAAACCCCTGCCCCTCGACCCCGCCCAACAGGGCATCTCCGGGCACTTTATGCCCGTCGAGGGCCAGCGTGTATTCCTTCATCCCGCGATATCCCAAAACCTCGATTTCGCCGCCTGCGATGGTGTCATCCGGGAAGGGGTTGTCTTCCGAACCCCGCGTCTTGGGCGCAATGAACATCGACAGGCCCGAATAATCCGAGGTTTCCGGGTTGGTCCGGGCGAGGACCGTCATCACATCGGTGCGCGCCGCATGGGTGATCCAGGTCTTGTTGCCGTTGATCACCCATCCATTGCCATCCTGACTGGCGCGGGTCTTGAGCGCGCCCAGGTCCGAGCCGGTATTGGGCTCGGTGAAGACCGCTGTTGGCAGCACCTCGCCCGATGCGATCTTGGGCAACCATTCGGCTTTCTGCTCATCTGTTCCACCGCCGAGAATAAGCTCGGCCGCGATCTCCGACCGGGTGCCGAGCGATCCGACCCCGATATAGCCGCGCGACAGCTCTTCGGAGACGACGCACATCGCTGTCTTGCCCATGCCAAATCCGCCATGTTCCTCAGGGATCGTCAGGCCAAAGACGCCCATCTCGGACATTTCCTCGATGATATCCATCGGGATCAGTTCATCCTTCAGGTGCCAGTCATGCGCATCGGGCACCACCCGGTCGAGCGCGAAGCGGCGGAACTGCTCGCGGACCATGTCGAATTCTTCGTCCAGACCCGTGTCGCCAAAGGTCGTGCTGCCCTCCTGTTCGGTCATCAGCTGCGCCAGGCGCATGCGCGCAGCATCCGTGTTTCCAAACTGGGTCAGTTGCCGGACGGCTGGAACCATCAGGCCCCGCTGGGCCTCCTGCCCCAATCCGATATCCTGGGGCCGGACAATCTCGCCCTGGCTCATCGGAATGCCACCATAGATCTGCCAAAGATACTCCCCCATGCCGATCTGGAGGATCAGCTTCTCCATTTCGCCAAATCTTTCGGCATCGGAGAGTCGTTTTGCCCAGTCGGTCAGCTGCGCGAGCGCCTCGACATAGGTTGCGAGCCAGGCAAGCGCGTGGCCGGCAAACTGCTCTGCCTCGAGCATACGCCCGGAAACCCGATCTCCTTGCCTGACCCGGGATGCAAGATCCCGTGATGCCGTCGTCAGAAACGCCCGGGCGGCTTCGACAGCCTCTGCCGAGAGTTTCAGCACCTCTTGATCATCAAAGGTGACAGGCGCGGGGATCCCGGATTCGACGTTCATTTCAATGTCCTCAGCAGCAGAATGCGCGGCGCGCATCGTAACATTTTGCAGTTGCGAAGACACCTATAGGGAACCCCGGGGTGGGTCAAGATTTCTGCGCAAGTTTATTACGTCAAATTGCCACGCCCCGGAACAAACTTGCGCGGCTTCTTCTCAGGTCAGAATGGCACCGCCGTCAAGCGCCGCCTGTGCATCGTAAATCGATCCGGTGAGACTGTCGGTGGCGCCCTTGGTGGCAGGCTGCGGGATCCGGCAGGGTATCGGGTCGTACCGCGGCACATCCACCGGCGTCCCGCGGAGGAGGCGCGCGTTGAACGCGTCCCACTCGTAACTGTAAAAGATGGGGAACGCATCCGCTGCGAAATAGTTGTAGAGCAGCAGGGGCCTGTTCTTTGCCCCCCTGTTGGCGGTCGAGGCATGCAACGTCGCCGTGTGGTGGATCGAGATCGACCCCGCAGGTGCGGTCAGCGCAACCGCGTTTGCATCGAGCCCGCCCAGGGCGCCGGCCTTGACCCCGCCAACAAAGAGATCGCCTTGATGGTGATCATAAATGGGCCCCCCGGCAATTCCCCCGGTACCGCGATGCGAGCCCGGGATGACCATCAGCGGGCCGTTCTCGGGCGTGCAATCCTCGATCATGATGCCGACGGCCAGCATATCCTGGTTGGTATTGGGGTAGAACGCATAGTCCTGATGCCAGTCCAGCGCGCCGCCGCCGGAGGGCGGCTTGAAATTCAGCTTGCCATGGTCAAAGCGGCACGTGCCGCCCAGCAGTTCCGAGACCAGATCGACCAGAGGCTCCCATCGCATGGCGCGATCATAAACCTCGGCCACCGCCTCGGGGTCGGCGATCCGGCGCAGGTCCGGCCCTGTTTCTGTATCAATGATGTCGAAATTCGTGCCAATCAGCCGGCCGTCCCGGGCGGTATCGACGAAACGTTCGGTCTCGGCGCGCAGCTCGGCGATCAGGTCGTCGGGTACAAAGCGTTCGACGACCGCATAACCGTCGCGTTCATAGCCGGCTTTCAGCGTGGACATGTCGATCATTGGTTTCCTCCTCAATCGATCAATTCATCGGCGCGCTTTCCCGCACGCTCGTGATGGATCGGCAATGCTTTGCCGTAGAGTTGCTGACAACGCTCGGGCGAGGCGACCATGCCCGGCTCCTCGACAAACGAGAAAATGCCCACATATCGCGGTCGCCGCCCCCGCACGGGAGCAACCCGGTGAAGCGCATAGCGCCCCTTGAAGATCTGCAGATCACCGGGCGCGAGGGTCAGAACGCGCACCCGGTCAGAGCGATCGTCGAGCACCTCGCAAACCACCTCGAAGTTCTCCTGTGTCGCCGAGCGGATCCAGGGTGCATAGCAGAACTCGCCGCCGTCCTCCCCGTTCTGGATCGCAAGCGTGACGGTGTAGGTGTTGGTATCGAAGTGCCAGGGAAAGCCACCGCCCTCCTCGACCACATTCACGATCACATCCGCCAGCGGGTCCGCATAAGGGTAAAAATCCCGCTCGCGCAATGCCGCTTGGACAAAGCTGCGAAACGGCGTCCATTCGTAAATGGACCGAAGCAGCGAACCGGGACCAAGATTGTCGGCAGGAACAAAGGCATTCGACCGGTCATAGAACCGCCTCGCCGGGTGGTTGCGGCTCAGCGAGGGGTCGTCTTTGGTGAAATAGACATTCGTCCGGTTAAAGCTGCGATGCGCCTGCGGCGCCACGCGATCGGCCTCGGCAACCAGCCTGGCGACCGCCTGCGGACGCACAAAACCCTTGATGACGGCACAGCCTTCGTCGTCGAGGTCGCGTTGAATCCGCCGCAAGACCGCGTCAAACCGCGCACCGGTCGTGTTGATTGGATATCGCGCAAGATCAATCAGCGATATCGCGGTTTCGGCAGGGACCATGGCGCAGCCTCCAGCACATCTGCTGTTTCAACTCCACCCCGATTCCCGGGATTGATCTTGTCAGACTGCGACAGAATGTGCCGCTGGCAGGGCAACCCCTGCCCTGCGCGCGTCGGCTGCGGCCCAGCAGGCGCCCTTCCGGTCGCGCATGACGCCATGGACACCGCCAAAGAACATGGACGGCACCTCCCAGAAAGCCGCCTCGGGATAGGCGGCAGCGAGCACTGTACGGTCAGCGTCGGCAAGGCCGGGCAATTCAACGTCCAAGATACCCGCCTCGACATGCAACCGAGCCGCATCAATCGCCGCGTCGATGGGCCACGCCCGGTCGATCATATGCAGGATCACCTGCGCGAGCGCTGTTCGGATACGATTAGAGCCACCCGAGCCCAGCATCGCCAACCGGCCATCCGGCCAGTGCATCGCCAGCGGGCACATCATCGAGGCGAGCCGGGTATCCTTGGCCCAGCTGTGCCAACCGCCCGGAACCAGATCTTCTTCACCCAGCATATTGTTCGGCATTATTCCGGTTCCAGGCGCGATCAGCCCGCAGCCCTCGCCATTCGACAGCGTCAGGGCGACGGCCATCCCCTGCGCGTCGACGACCGAGATATGGGTTGTTCCCCGGGACGACACCGGATGCTCGGCCAGATTCTTGCGATATCGCTCGACAAGATCCGGAGCCAGAAGGGCGGCAACATCGTCACCGGATTCTTTGCGCGCCCGGTCTACCGCATCGAACGCCCGGGCAAGCGACAGTGCCGTCGCCCGCGTTTCGCTTAGCGCGAGCGATAGGTCGATGAGGATACCGCCCAGGCTGGGTGGCGGGTTCAAGGCCAGGGTCACGCCCCCGCGGCGTGAGACATGCGGGGCCCGCCAGATCGGCTGATACCGGCGCAGGTCCACGTCCGACAGATGGCCGCCGTCACGCCCCAGGGCGACCAGCGCGGCCGCCACTTCGCCTTCGGTGACAAACCGGGTCCCTTCGATCGCGAAAACCTCGAGAACATCGGCGAAAGCCGGGTTTGTGTAGGTCGCGGCCTCTGGCAGCGGCCCCGCGTCGTCGCACATAAGCTGCCGCGCCGCGTCGCTCGCGGTGAGGATCGGCGCAATGATCTGACCCAGACGTGCTTGATACGCGTTGATGGCGATCCCTGCGCGCGCGGCCTCGATCGCAGGCTTGACCAGTTCACGAAACGGAATCCTGCCCGCCCGTGCGTGCAATTCGACAAGGCCCGGGGCGGCTCCGGGCGTTGCGATGGACCCGGCACCGACATGGAACTCCTGCCGCGTCGCGCCAAAGTCGGCATAGACCGAGCGAAAATCGATGTCATCGGTGCGGTTTTTCGGGGTTTGCACGAAGAAATCGAGGAGTTTCGTCTCACCCTCGTCGACGACCATCGCAAACCCGCCGCCGAGCAGCCCGGCGAGAATCGGCTCGGCCACCATCGCCATCATCGCAGCGGCCACCGCGGCATCTGCTGCGGTGCCCCCTTCGTTCAGGACGTTTTCGGCGGTTTCTGCAGTGCGTTCGTGCCCGCACGCAACGGCAAAGCGAGCCACGGGCAGCGGGCGCCTTTAGGCTGCGCTCAGCGCGATGGCGCGGACATCCTCGCCGACATGGGCCTCGTACTGGGCGAAGTTCTCTGCAAACATCGCAACGAGCTCGGCCGCCTGTTTGTCATAAGCAGCCCCGTCCTCCCAGGTCTGGCGCGGGTTCAGGATCTGCCCCGGCACACCGTCGCAGGCGACCGGCACGTCAAAGCCAAAGAACGGGTCGGTTCGGAATTCACCATCACCCAGATGTCCTTCGAGTGCGGCTGTCAGCAAGGCGCGTGTCACGCGGATCGGCATGCGCGAGCCGACACCGTATCCACCACCGGTCCACCCGGTATTGACCAACCAGCATTGCGCGCCGGTTTCGGTAATCTTGTCACGCAACAGCGCGCCGTAAACCTCGGGCCGGCGGGTCATGAAGGGCGCGCCGAAACAGGTCGAAAAGGTCGGCTGCGCCGTGGTCACGCCTTTTTCAGTTCCCGCCATCTTCGAGGTGAACCCGGTCAGAAAGTGGTACATCGCCTGCGCCGGTGTCAGCCGTGCGATCGGCGGCATCACGCCAAAGGCATCGCATGTCAGCATCACGATGTTTTTCGGAATACCGGCCAGCCCCGTCTCGGACGCGTTGGAAATGTAGTGCAGGGGGTAGGCACAGCGCATGTTCGTGGTGAGGCTGTCATCGGTGTAATCCAGTTCACGCGTGATCGGATCATAGACCATGTTCTCGATGACCGTGCCGAACTTCGAGCAGGTGGCAAAGATCTCCGGCTCTGCCTCCGCGCTCAGATTGATCGTCTTGGCATAGCAGCCGCCCTCAAAGTTAAAGATGCCCTTGTCGGTCCAGCCATGCTCGTCATCGCCGAGCAGCGTGCGGTTCGGATCAGCGCTCAGGGTCGTCTTCCCGGTACCCGAAAGGCCAAAGAACACGGCCGCATCATCCGTATCGCCAATGGCATGGTTGGCCGAGCAATGCATGGGCATCACCCCCTTGCCGGGGAGGATAAAGTTGAGGACCGAAAAAATGCCCTTTTTGTTTTCGCCCGCATAGGAACTGTCGCCCACCAGGATCAGCTTTTTCTCAAAGCTGACTGCAATGATCGTCTCTGACCGGCATCCGTGGCGCTCAGGGTCCGCCTTGAAGCTCGGGCAGTTGATGACGGTGAATTCGGGGGCAAATCCTGCAAGCTCGGAAATCTCGGGGCGGCGCAGCATGTGGCGAATGAACAGCGAATGCCAGGCAAGCTCGTTGACCATCCGGACATTCAGCCGGTGTTCCGGATCGGCACCGGCATACAGGTCCTGCACGAACATCTCGCGTCCCTTGAGATGGTCCAGCATGTCCTGATGGAGAATTTCAAAGTGTTTCGGGTCCATCGGCGGGTTGTTCTCCCACCAGATGTCTGCCTCGATCGAGGGCTCCTTGACGACGAATTTGTCTTTCGGGCTGCGGCCCGTATGTTTGCCCGTATTGCAGAGGAAGGTTCCTCCCAACCCGATCTCGCCTTCACCGCGGCTGACGGCAGCCTGCAGCAGGCCGGCTTCGTTCAGATTGTAGTAGACCTTGGCCAGACCTGTCATGCCGGCATCATCAATGCGGCAGTCAGGGTTAAAAATACCCGATTCCATAAAACTCTCCTCGCAAACACAGATCGCGCCGATAGGTATTACCTGACGAACGCCTGTGCCAAGACTGTGCAAACACTCCCCCAGATGGGAAGATCGTCGTCCGTCGGAACCGATGTTACCGCAGGAAACACCACCGCTCCCACGGCTGGCCGGTTAATACCGTGCCAAGGCTGGCACAGTCCAGCCCTGAAACTTTCGTTAACAGCCCTAAAATGACGCAGGCCGTCTTCATCAAGGACTACATTTTCCTGCAGTTTGTCTTAATCCTGCCAAATTGCCAACAGAGTGCTGCCATGCAAAGATACAATATAGGATCAGTCACAGGCGTAGAATTAGATTGGGACAGTTCGACCGATAGAATGGGGAAATAAAATGGCAAGCATCACCCTGGTCGATGATGACCGCAACATCCTGACTTCGGTCTCGATGGTACTCGAGGCAGAAGGCTTTGATGTTAAAACATATTCCGACGGTTCATCGGCGTTGACTGCGCTCACGCAGACACCGCCGGATCTGGCCGTGTTCGATATCAAGATGCCACGGATGGACGGTATGGAACTGCTGCGTCGTCTGCGGCAGAGCTCCGATCTTCCCGTGATCTTTCTGACGTCGAAAGACGAAGAAATCGACGAAGTTATCGGTTTGCGTATGGGCGCGGATGACTATATCCGCAAACCGTTCTCGCAGCGCCTCCTGGTTGAACGGATAAAAGCCGTTCTCCGCCGGCGCGAAGCGATGACCGATACAACCGTTGAGCGGACTGAGAATGAAAAGGTTCTCAAACGCGGGAAACTCGAGATGGATCCGATGCGCCATGCATCGATCTGGGAGGGAAAACCAGTGACGCTGACGGTGACC
>JBCCHW010000154.1:0-8795 GCA_039028555.1 Pseudomonadota bacterium
CGGGGGAGGGGCCGTGTCTGGTGGGCGAGCGGTTGACCCTCGCCGATCTCCATCTCGCGCCGATGGTGAGCTATTTCTGCGATGCGCCCGAGGGCGCGCGGTTGCTGGCGGCCTATCCCGCCCTTTCCCGATGGTCGGCGGAGATTTTCACGCATGCGCTTTATCGAAAGACCAGGCCTGATTTGTCCTCGCCGGGCGAATGAGCATTGCATTCGGGGTGTTCCAGATACTACATTAAATATTCGGGATTTTTACCAATTCCCAATGTCGGGAAGGAAAGAACAGGATAATCGATGCAGGGGCGGCATGTTCTGCTGATCATCGGGGGGGGAATCGCGGCCTATAAGTGCCTCGAACTGATCCGGCTGATCCGCAAGGCGGGGGCAAGTGTGACACCCGTGCTGACCGGCGCGGGCGCGCAGTTTGTCACCCCGCTCAGTGTTTCGGCCCTTGCCGAGAGCAAGGTCTATCAGTCGCTGTTCGATCTGGGTGACGAGGCGGAGATGGGCCATATCCAGCTCTCTCGCGTGGCCGATCTGGTGGTGGTTGCCCCGGCAACGGCGGATCTGATGGCCAAGATGGCGGGCGGGCAGGCCGATGATCTGGCCAGCACGCTGTTGATGGCGACCGACACCCCGGTGATGATCGCGCCGGCCATGAATGTGCGCATGTGGGACCATGCCGCGACCCGGCGCAACCTCGCCACCCTGCAAGGTGACGGGATCCGGGTCGTGGGCCCGAACGAGGGCGACATGGCCTGTGGCGAGTTCGGTTTTGGCCGCATGGCGGAGCCTGCCGAGATCCTGGACGCGATCGCGACATTTCTGGCAGATGGCCCGCTGACGGGCCGCCGGGTTCTGGTCACCTCGGGCCCGACGCATGAGCCGATTGATCCGGTGCGCTATATCGCCAACCGCTCCTCGGGCGCGCAGGGGTCTGCCATCGCGGCGGCGCTGAGGGATCTGGGCGCCGATGTCACGCTCGTCTCGGGCCCGGCGACGGCGCCGCTGCCCGAGGGGGTGCGCATCGTCCCGGTCGAGTCCGCGCTCGAGATGTCGGCAGCGGTCGAGGCGACGCTGCCGGTCGAGGCGGCGGTGTTCTGTGCCGCGGTGGCGGACTGGCGGGTCGCGACGGCATCCGGGTCCAAGATCAAAAAGGACGGCAGCGGCTCGGTTCCCGCCCTCGAACTGATCGAGAACCCCGATATCCTGAAAACGGTGAGCCACCTGCCGGCGGGTCAACGCCCGGTTCTGGTGGTGGGCTTTGCCGCCGAGACCGACGACGTGATCGCAAACGCCACGGCGAAACGGGCGCGCAAGGGCTGCGACTGGATCGTCGCCAATGACGTGAGCCCGGAAACCGGCATCATGGGCGGCGACAGCAATACCGTGACCATCGTGACCGAGAGCGCAAGCGAGGCCTGGGAGCAGGCCTCCAAGACCGAGGTCGCCACCCGTCTCGCGGCCCGCATCGCGGATGCCCTGCTGCGCGAGGGGCTGGCATGATCACTCTCGAGGTCACAACCCTGGACAGTTTCGATCCCGATCTGCCGCTGCCGGCCTACGAGACGGTGGGGGCGGCAGGCATGGACCTGCGCGCCTGCCTTGACGCAAAGGACCGCCAGATGGGGATCGCACTCCCCACATTGGGACGTGCGCTGATCCCCACAGGCCTTGCCCTGGCGATCCCGGCCGGGTTCGAGATGCAGATCCGCCCCCGCTCGGGCCTCGCCGCCCGGCACGGGGTGACGCTGGTCAACACGCCCGGCACGATCGACAGCGACTATCGGGGCGAGATCGGCGTGCTGATGATCAATCTGGGCGGCGATACCTATTGGGTGCGCCATGGCGACCGGATCGCCCAGATGGTTGCGGCCCCGGTGACCCGAGCAATGCTCAGCCGGGTCGCCACATTGGATCAGACCGCGCGCGGCGATGGCGGCTTTGGCTCGACGGGGAAAGAATAATGCTGAGACTCTCGCGCAAGACAATGCTGGCGATGGAGGCGGTTCTGGATGTTGCCTATAACGCGCGCCCCGACCCGGTGCAGTCAAAGGACATCACCAAACGCCAGGGGATTCCGCAGCGCTATCTCGAGCAGGTGATGCAACAACTGGTTCATCGCGGCATCCTCAAGGGCGTGCGCGGCCCGCGCGGGGGCTATACGCTGGCGCGCGAGCGGCGCAAGATCACCGTGGGTGACGTGGTGCGCGTTGTCGACCAGATCGACGATGAGGCGGACAAGGATCCGGTTTCGGCCGCCGAACTCGGCGAACAGGTGATCATGCCGCTATGGGAGGAAACCCACGAGGCGATGCTCGCCGAACTCGACAAGATCACCATGGAAGATCTTTGCCAGAAGGCCCGTTCCCTGAGCATCGCCCATGGTGTAAAGCATGACGCGGACTTCACCATATAAGGGCGGAACTCATGTTCGAGGCGCATCCCCGGGGTCGTATCTACGACAGCATCACTGAAACCATCGGCTCGACGCCGCTCGTCCGGCTGAACCGGCTGGCCGAGGAACGGGGGCTCAAGGCGGAGATCTGCGCCAAACTTGAATTCTTCAACCCGATCGCCTCGGTCAAGGACCGGATCGGGGTCAGCATGCTCGAAGCGCTCGAGGCCGAGGGCAAGCTGAACGAGGATAGCGTGCTGATCGAGCCGACCTCGGGCAATACCGGCATCGCGCTCGCCTTTGCCTGTGCGGCCAAGGGGGTGGCGCTGATCCTCTGCATGCCCGAGAGCATGTCGATCGAACGGCGCAAGATGCTCGCCCTCTTGGGCGCGGAACTGGAACTGACCGAGGCGGCCAAGGGGATGAAGGGCGCGATTGCGCGCGCCGAGGAACTCGCCGCCCAGACGCCGGGCGCGATCATCCCGCAGCAATTCGAGAATCCGGCCAACCCGCAGGTCCATATCGAGACGACCGCCGAGGAGATCTGGGCCGATACCGATGGCAAGATCGACGCCTTTATCTCGGGCATCGGGACGGGGGGCACGATCACGGGGTGCGGCGTGGTGCTCAAGGCGCGCAATCCCGATATACGGATCGTCGCGCTGGAGCCCGAAGACAGCCCGGTGCTGAGCGGCGGGCAACCGGGGCCGCACAAGATCCAGGGGATCGGCGCGGGCTTTGTCCCCGGCATCCTGAACACCACGCTGATCGACGAAGTGCTGACGGTTGCGAACGAGACCGCGTTTGAACATGCGCGCCTGCTTGCGCGGGTCGAGGGGATTCCGGGCGGCATTTCCTCGGGCGCGGCCATCGCCGCCGCGATCGAGGTGGCCGAACGCCCGGAGATGGAAGGCAAGCGCATCGTCGCGATCCTGCCAAGCTTTGCCGAGAGATATCTGTCGACGGCGTTGTTCGACGGGGTCTGAGCGGGCTTGCTCTCGGTTCTCGAGATCCTGGTCTATCTGCTGCTGGGCGGCGCGTTGTGGCTCGCCTACAGCCAGATTGCCAACCGGGCCGATGGACGCCGGATGCTGTGGATCTTTGGCGCCGGTGCGCTGACGATCGCGGCTGTGATCCTGAGCGGGGTCAATTGGGACTATTTCCTGCGTCATTGGCGGGACTATGCCGCCAATCTGCTGGTTGCGCTGGCGATCCTGTCGGTGATCATCGGCTATGCACGGCTGTTGCGGGTTGCCAGGCGCCGGGCCGAGAAGAAGGACGAGAAGTGATTTTTTCCCCTGACGAGTTGAACCGCTATGCCCGTCATATCGTGCTCCACGAGATTGGGGGGCCGGGGCAACAGAAACTCAAGGCCGCGCGGGTGCTGGTGATCGGCGCGGGGGGACTGGGCTCGCCCGCAATCCAGTATCTCGCCGCCGCAGGCGTGGGGACGCTGGGGGTTGTGGATGACGACGAGGTCTCGCTGTCCAATCTCCAGCGCCAGGTGCTGCACAGCACCGCCGATGTCGGCATTGCAAAGGTCGAGAGTGCGCAAGAGGCGGTGCGCGCGATCAATCCCAATGTGGTGTTCGAGGGCCATCAGGTGCGGCTGACCGAGCAGAACGCCCGGGCGATCATCTCGGGATACGATGTGGTGCTGGACGGGTCGGATAACTTCGACACCCGCTATCTGGTCAACCGTGTGGCCCATGAGGCGAAGGCGGTGCTGGTGATGGCGGCCATTGGGCGCTGGGAGGGGCAGTTGAGCGTGTTCCGCGCCTGGGACGAGGGCCCCTGCTATGAATGTGTCTTTCCCGAACGCCCGGCGCCCGGACTGGTGCCGAGTTGCGCCGAAGCCGGGGTGCTGGGCGCGCTCGCCGGCGTGATGGGGGCGATGCAGGCGGTGGAAGCGGTCAAGGTGATCACCGGGGCGGGGACGCCCCTGACCGGGCGATTGATGCTCTACGATTCGCTGGGTGCCGACTCGCGGGTGATCCGACTGGCGCGAAACCCGGCCTGCCCGGTTTGCGGCGGCGACCACGCGGGCTGAGACCCCGCCCCCAAAGAGCCAAGCGGAATCGCGCCCGAGGGGGCACGATACGCCGTTGCTGCACATGCCGCGGGGCGCGGCATGTGGCGGGCGCGGGTGGCAGGCTCAGCGGGGATCGGCGACGTCGAGCCAGATGAGGCGGTGGTCGGAGCTCGCATGCGGGCGGCCGGTTTTGACGAGACGGGCGAGGGGGTCGCCGGTTTCCGGCCAGAAAACCCCGGTGCCCAGAATGGTCAGATTGGTCGAGGGCAGCAGGTAATCGACCCGCATGTTGCCGGGGCCTCCCCGGTCGCGCCAATCGGCGGTATCGAGGGCGGGGTCGCCTTTTTGCCCCGCATTGCCGCCGCCCTGCCCGGCGGCCTGAGCGCCGCCCGGGCTGGTGGGTTCGGGGTCGGTCAGTTTGGGGTGGCTGAGGAGGGCGCGGATCGGCGGTTTGTGCCCTTCGCCATCCACCGGGTCTGCGTTGAGATCGCCCGCGACAAGGAAGTGCCGGGGCGCGCGTGCCGGGCTGCCGGCATCATCGCGCAGCCAGTCCGGCGCGTCGATCAGGGCGGTGAGCAGGCGGATCTCGTCACCATTGCGCCGGCCGTTGCGATCTTCGGGGCCATCGAAGACCGGCGGAGTCGGGTGAGCGATCAGGAGATGCAGCACGTCGCCGCCCGGCAGGGTGACCGGCAGGTTCCAATGGCTTTTCGAGCTGAGGCGCAGATCGGCCCAGACCGGGTCGGGATGAAAGGGCGCGCCCTCCGGGGTCATCGGACGATCGGCATCGGGCAGATCGGCCCAGCGGAACAGGCGATAGCTCTGCGGCTCACCCAGCGGAAACCGGCTGAGCACCGCCATGCCGTACTGACCCGGGAAGCGGCCATAGCCATAGGCGTCTTCGGGGCTGGCGACGGTGCCGTCGCCATCGAGGTCATGGCCCGTCGGCACCCCGGTATTGACCTCGCCGTGATACCAGAACGGGTAGTCGAGGCCGGCGAGATCGCCCTTGCCCGCAGCCAGAACGCGGCGAAACCCGGTCAGGGCGCGGGCCGCGGGGTCGTGGTCGAACTCGTTCAGGATCAGGATATCGGGTCTGACGCGCAGGATGATCTCTGCGACATTGCGGACCTGGGCGTCATCGCCGGTTTCGATATCGAGGATCAGCTTGCCAGCACCCTTGCGCGCCAGCGCCGCGTTGAAGACCGCGGCGCGGATGCTGTCGCCGGGTCTGGCGAGATCGAGGGCGTGCCCCTCGGTCATGACGCAGGCAACGAGCGCAACAAGGCAGATGCGTGCCCAAACGGCGGCGCGCAGTGCATGCCCGGCCTTTAGAGCCAGGGGCGCGCCCCGTGGTGGTCGTCCTCGAACGCGTCAATCTGCTCCTCGCGCTGCATCGAGAGACCGATATCGTCGAGACCGTTCAACAGGCAATGCTTGCGGAAGGCATCGACCTCAAAGCTGATTTCGCCGCCATCGGGGCCCTGGATCGTCTGGTTCTCGAGATCCACGGTCAGCCGGGCATTGGCGCCGCGTTCGGCATCGTCCATCAGCTTGTCGACCTGCTCCTGCGGCAGCACGATCGGCAGGATGCCGTTCTTGAAGCAGTTGTTGTAAAAGATGTCGGCGAAGCTGGGCGCGATGATGCAGCGGATGCCGAAATCGAGCAGCGCCCAGGGGGCGTGCTCGCGGCTCGACCCGCAGCCGAAATTCTCGCCTGCGACCAGAATCTCGGTGTTGCGATAGGCGGGCCTGTTCAGCAGGAAATCCTCGATCTCCCGGTCCAGATGGTCATAGCGCATCTCGTGGAACAGGCTCTTGCCGAGCCCGGTGCGCTGGATCGTCTTGAGGAACTGTTTCGGGATGATCATGTCGGTATCGACATTGATCTGGGGCAGCGGGGCTGCAACGCCGGTCAGTTTGGTGAACTTTTCCATCATGCATCCTTTGTCTTGCTGTGGGCTGCCTAGCGCGAGTCGCGGCGCCGGCACAAGGTGACGTTAACGTCATGTGTGACCGCACCGATCCCGATTGCCGTTGTCATGTCAACAGCCGCCGCAGATCGCACGATCGCAGCGGGGCAAAACCGCCTGGACCAAACTCGGTTCAACCTGCATCAGGTTGAACAAGGATTTCGTTCCAGACTCATGTATCCGGGCAAAATCCCGGAATCTGATTGGTTCAATCAGATCCGGTTTTGCTCTAGAGAGTGGGTATGAGCCGCGGTTTCTACCTGGAAAATGCACGATGGCTGGGCGCGGGTGTTGTGCTGACGGCAGCCACGAGTTTTGGTCAGACGTTTTTCATCTCGCTGTTTGCCGGGCATATCATGCAGGCCTATCAGCTCAGCCATGGCGAATGGTCGACGATCTATCTGGTCGGGACACTCAGCTCGGCCGTGCTGTTGCTGCAGGCCGGGCGGCTGGCCGATGTGCTGACCGTGCGCCTGTTGGCGGCGCTGATCATCGCGCTTTATGCGACGGTGGCGGTGGGCATGGCGCATAACGACTCGGTCTGGGTTCTTGTCCTCTTGATCTTTGGCCTGCGCTTTTGCGGGCAGGGCATGATGGGCCATATCGCCATCACCGCCATGGCCCGCTGGTTCGACAGCCATCGCGGGCGCGCGGTCGCCTTTGCCGGGCTCGGCTATGCGCTGGGCGAGGCGCTGTTGCCGCCCATCACCATTCCGGTGATCGCGTGGATCGGCTGGCGCGAGACATGGATCGTCGCCGCGGTTGTGATGGTCGTTGCCGTCCTGCCGGTGGTCTATTGGCTGCTGTATCGCGAACGCACGCCGCGCCAGCATCTTGAACGCGAGGTGCGCGCCGGGCTGGCGGGGCGGCACTGGACCCGCCCGGAGGTGCTGCGCCACTGGTTGGTCTGGGCCGTCATGCCCGGGGTGATCACCCCCAGTTTCATCGGCACGGTCATCTTTTTCCACCAGGTTCATGTGGCCGAGGTCAAGGGCTGGGCGCTCGCGACCATGGCATTGGCCTACAGCTTTTATGCGGTGACGACCGTTGCCTCGTCGCTGATCGCGGGCTGGGCGGTCGACCGATTCGGCGCCGCCGCGCTGCTGCCGGTTTTTCTGGTACCGCTGGGCATCGGCGCCTGGCTGCTGGGCCCCGTGACGGCGGTCAGCGGCTGGTTCATTGTCCTGACCCTGATCGCGCTGACCACCGGCATCGCCAACGCCATGTGGGGAGGCTTCTGGGCCGAATGTTACGGCACGCGGCATCTCGGCTCGATCAAATCGCTGGCGATGGCGGCGATGGTCTTTGGCTCGGCGATCGGGCCGTTTGTCACCGGATGGATGATCGATTTCGGCGTCAGCTTTCCCGATCAGTGCCTGTGGATGGCGCTGTGGTGCCTGATGATGTGCGCGCTGTTCGTGGCCGTGTTCCGAAGGTTGCGCCACGAGCGCGCCACGCCGCCGATGAGCATGGCCTAAAAGGCGCGCTCGGTCGAGCAGAGCAGCGCCTCGATCACATCCGCCTCACGCCGGGCCAGGGTGGCCTTCTCCTCGGCGATATAGTCGCGGGTCAGCGGAACCGCGTCACGCTCGCGCCCCAGCTGGATCTGGAAAACCCCGCTCGGCCCATGCGCGAAGACGCATTCGCACGAGGCAAGATAAACCTCGAACATGCGGGCAAAGCGTTCGTCGTACATCTCGACCACCTTTGGCCGCACTGCCTGAAACCGTTGCCACCAGGCGGCGAGGGTGCGCGCATAATGAACCCGCCAGATCTCGCAATCCAGGGTCCAGAGCCCCGCGCGCTCGATGCTCGCAAAGGTTTCCGAGAGCGCGGGCGCATAGCCGCCCGGAAAGATGTATTTGCGCAGAAACGGCCCGGTCACGCCGGGCGGCGCCTTGGACGTGATGGCATGGATCAGCGCCACGCCGTCGGGGCCCAGACGGTCGCGGACACCCAGAAAATAAGCGTCGAGATGACCGACGCCGACATGCTCCGCCATGCCCACCGACACCACCCGGTCAAAGGTCTCGGTCACATCGCGATAATCGCATAGCTCGAACCGGCACCGGTCGGCGATCCCCAGCGCCTGGGCCCGCGCCCGCGCCACCGCGAGCTGCTCCTCCGACAATGTGACGCCCAGAACCTCCACCTCCGCCACCGAGGCGAGGTACAGCGCCATGCCGCCCCAGCCGCAGCCGATATCGAGAACCCGCATCCCCGGGCGCAGCACCAGCTTTGCTGCGATATGCCGTTTCTTCAGGATCTGCGCGGTCTCCAGATCGTCTGTCCCGTCGAAATAGCCGCAGGAATACTGCATGTCTCGGTCTAGCCACAGCCGATAGAACGCGTTGCCGAGGTCATAGTGATGCGCCACATTGCGCCGCGCGCGC
>JBCCHW010000155.1:0-8759 GCA_039028555.1 Pseudomonadota bacterium
TAAGATCCCGCCTTGTGGCGCCTGGCATGATGCGCAACGCCGCCCGCTTCTGGACCCGAAGGATGAACCTTGTTCCCGATCTGGCGCCCAAGTGACTAAACCCGGTCTGCAGGCATTTCTGCTCGGCCTGACGGCCGCGTTTTTCTCGGGCACGCATAGCGTGATCGTTCGGCATCTGACCGAGCATCTGCATGGCAGCGTCGTGGCCGTTCTGCGTCTTTACGTTGCGTCGATCGCTCTCTTTCTCATCTTGAAGATGTACCGAAAACCGTTGCAGATCGACTGGGCGAACAGGGCCCTGATCGTCACGGTGCTGGCGTTCAGCGTGAACTTTGTCGTGTTTCACTGGGGGTTGGAGTACACCGGTGCCGCAAGCTCGATGGTGCTCGAGAACACGGCCCCGATCTTTGTTCTGATTTTCTCGGCGCTGGTTCTGCGCGCGCCGATCCGGCCTGTCGAGGTCGCAGCGACCTTTCTGGCGGTGTTTGGTGTTTACTTCACCGTCCGGGGGGATTTCGTTCTGGGGCCCAGTGGCATTCTGGGCGACGAGCTTGAACTCGTTGCCGGTCTGACCTGGGCGATCTTCCTGATGGCGAGTACCCAGTTTGTCTCGGGCACCAGCACAACGTTTGAAAGGCTGACATTCCTGTTCGCCGTTCTTTCGCTCTCGTCGCTTGTGTTGACACCATTTCTGCTTGCATTCCCCCCTGGCCTGACCGGTTGGGACATTGTCCTCTTGCTGTTGCTCGGCATCTTTCCGACCGCAATCGCCTATTATCTTTGGTATGAAACCGCTGCGCGGGTCTCGGCCATGACGACTTCGCTGCTGTTCACGCTCACCGTCGTCTTTACCTTTATGAACGCGGCGATCTTTCTGGGAGAAAGCATCACCGCCAATGTCCTGATAGGTGGTGCGTTGATCGTCACCAGCGTCCTGCTGTCAAAGAAGCGATCCGGGTGAACCGAGGCATCATTTCAGGGCTGTCTGAGGAGCAGGGGATAGACAATCCGCAGAGTCAGAACGACTGGATCGCCGCCTCCCGCTTGTCATCGCGGCTGCTTGATCGGACCATGGACCGAGCGCCGGACATGAATTATCAGATAAAGAGGCTGGCCGATCAAGGCGGGGAAGGGCCGGCGCTTCTATCGAATGACCGCGATGAAAACGGGGAAAAACACGATGAAACGGACATTAATCACTGCGCTTGCGTTTGCGGCCCTTGCAACTTCGGCCCTCGCGAATCCCTGCGGGTTCAAGGATTCGGGCAGCATGGTGGTGACCGGCTATGCCGTGGGCGCGACCGCCGTGCCCGAGCCGGAAAGGCAAAAGCTGGCGCAGTTCGCCGAAACGGCAAAGCACCGCTTTGGCATCTGCATCTTTGCCCAGGTCGACAAACAGGGCTCGAAAGAGGCCAATCGCAAGGTTGCCCAGGCCCGCGCACAGAACGTGATGGCGTTTCTTGAGAAACAGGGCGTCCCGCGCAAGGTCATGAAAGTGGCCACCCAGGACGAGGCCTTCACCTTTTTCGGCCTTTTGCCGGAGGATCAGTCCGCCGACCGGCGCGTGATGGTGACCCACGACTGATCGGGCATTCGCTTCCCGATCCCGACAAGAACCGCGCCGGCCGTTCGCCTGCCGGCGCGCTTTGGCGGGGCGCGAGACCCCGATATGCCAGCATTGGCGAGAAGTTTGCCCGGCGAGCCTGGTAAAGCGCGCAAGGCAATCGCGACGCACAGCCGCCCGGAAAGCG
This sequence comes from Pseudomonadota bacterium, assembly GCA_039028555.1. Lineage (GTDB taxonomy): Bacteria > Pseudomonadota > Alphaproteobacteria > Rhodobacterales > Rhodobacteraceae > Thermohalobaculum. Next base: position 1,752 of record JBCCHW010000155.1, read on the forward strand.
CTCCTGGGCCTTGCTGCCAGCTCCTGTACTTTATGTTGAATTCGCTTCTCTGGAGCGGGCGATGAGATTCGAACTCACGACCCTAACCTTGGCAAGGTTATGCTCTACCCCTGAGCTACGCCCGCGTCCTGAGTGGGGCGTATATTGCACTTCTGTTACCGACTGGCAAGAGGCAGTTCACGAGAAAAACCGGGGAATCTGACCAGCCAAAACATACGCCCCGGATCGGTGAATCTGGCCCCGCGTGCTCAACCCTTGCCGACTCTTCGCGATCATGCTTGTCTGCCTCGAAGGCTTCAAGAAAGGGTGCCCCATGGCTGTGAGCGAAACGATCTGGACCTGGTTCGAAGGCACCTGGCACAAGGGCAACCCCATGGTCATGCACGCGGCTGATCACGGCCTGTGGCTGGGCACGCCGGTTTTTGACGGGGCGCGGTTTTTCGATGGTGTCAGCCCCGATCTCGATCGACATTGCCTGCGTTGCAACAACTCGGCGGTCGCGCTGGGTATGGTTCCCAGTATGAGCGTCGAACGCATGGTCGAACTGACCGAGGAGGGTTTGGCGAAGTTTCCGCCCGGGAGCGCGGTCTATATCCGCCCGATGTACTGGACGACCGAGGGGCTCGACCGCTCGGTGATCCAGCCCGATCCTGACTCGACGGTCTTTTGCCTCTGCCTCGAAGAGCTTTCGCTGGCCCCCGCCGATGCGTCGCAAACGCTGACGCGCACCCAGTTCACCCGCCCGACCCTGGCCACGGCGCTGACCGATGCCAAGGCTGCCTGTCTTTACCCCAACAACGCCCGGATGCTGCGCGAGGCGCGGGCAAAGGGCTTCAACAACGCCCTTGTGACCGATGTGATGGGCAATGTGGCCGAGACGGCGACCTCGAACATCTTCATGGCGCGCGACGGTGAGGTTTCAACGCCGATTACCAACGGCACCTTTCTAAACGGCATCACCCGGCAGCGCGTGATCGCGCTGTTGCGCGCAGACGGCGTAGCGGTGCGTGAAGAGGTTCTGAGTTTCGCAGATTTCGAAGCGGCGGATGAAGTCTTCATGACCGGCAATATCGCCAAGGTCACGCCGGTCACGGGTTTTGACGATGTTAACTACCAGCACGGACCGATGGCGAAGAAAGCGCGCAGCCTGTATTGGGACTGGGCGCTCTCGCACTGATCAGGCTGCGGCTCTGAGCTCGGATGGCGCATCCATCGTCGTCGCCTGCGCGTTAAAGACGCCCTGAATACTCGCCGAGGGCCGGATCTCGTCGGGGATGGCGCAAAGCCCGATCCGGGCGCACCACGCGCCGAAACGGGGGTTGGCGGTCAGCACGGCGAGCGGGATCGACAGGATCAGGCCGGCTGCCATCGGCGCCGCAAACAACAGCGTGGTCCACCCGGCGATGCCGACAATCGCGGTGGCAAGGCTCAGGCCAAACAGCGTTTGCGGCCAAAGCCCACGGGTCGCGTCCGACCAGCTGAGCCGATAGACATCGCGGTTCTGCCCGCTCCACATCATCGACTTGCCAAAGGCCAACCCGATCAGGAACAGCGTGACCCGGAACGCGACGACAGGGGCGATCAGGGTCGAAAAAACCAACTCGAATGCGCCGCTTAGCGCGAATCTCAGCCTGCCGCCATACCGCGCGGCACCGCCCCTTGTCAGCGCAATATCGAGCAGCCCGATCATCTTTGGCACCAGCGATACCGCAAACATGATGAAGAACATCGCGAGGCCAAAGGCGAGATTGACCCCGCCGCCATCGGCCTCGAACAGTTTGGTCGCCGCCGCGAGCGTCATCAGCATCCATGCGGGCGCGCCGATATACATCATGATCGCGGCAAAGATCTGGAACCGCGAGACCGGGCGCAGGCCGCGCATGCCCAGAATTCGCCAGTACTGCATGTTGCCCTGGCACCACCGCAGGTCGCGCTGGGTAAAATCCATCAGCGTCGGCGGGTTGTCCTCGTAACTTTCAGTCTCGACCGGCATCACGCGGACCTCATAGCCCGCCCGGCGGATCATGACCGCCTCGACCTGGTCGTGGCTCAGCATATGGCCACCCAGCGGCGGTTTGCCCGGCAGGATCGGCAGGCGGCAAAAGCGCCGGAAAGGTTTCACCCGAATCAACGCGTTATGCCCCCAATAGGGTCCGCAATCGCCCTGCCACCAGGCGGCACCAAGGGTAAAGCTGCGCATTCCGTGGCGCATGCCGAACTGGAAGATCCGCGCAAAGGCCGACGTGGTCGGCGTGCCGACAACAAGGCTTTGCAGGATGCCCAGGCGCGGATGCGCCTCCATGATCCGGGTCATGCGCAGGATCGTCGCGCCACCCATCAGGCTGTCGCTGTCGAGCGGCAGATAGAAGTCATACGCGCTTCCCTGGTTTGACAGGAACTCCCGCACATTCCCGGCCTTGAAACCCGTGTTGGTCGGGCGCCGCCGATAGGCGGCCCGGGCACCGCCCAGGGTGTGGCGGCGGGCATGGAACAGCCGCTCTTCCTGGGCAATGATTTCGGGATCCGAGCTGTCGGACAGAACAAAGAAGTCGAACGAGCCGCCATGCCCGGTGGCATCGAGGCCCCGACGCACCTCGGCCAGGCGGTCAAAGGTGCGCGCCGCGTCCTCGTTGCGGATTGTCATTGCCACCGCGGTGCGCGTGGTCAGCGGCGCCTGGCTCTCGACGGTTGTCAGATGGGGCGCGGCCAGGGCCACACCCTCGCGGCACCCATGCAGCAGATACATGCCAATCACGGCATTCCACAACCCCATCACCGTCCAGGGCGCGCCCAGAAAGAAGCAGCCCGTGATGATCAGATCGGTTGTCGACCATCCACCCACGCTGAAGACCTGATAGATGCCCCAGCTCAGCGCCGCCAGCGAAGCGAGGTTGAGGCAGAGCACGGCGGCGCGGCGCTGTGCAAGATGGCGCAGATCCTGAACCCCGGTCGGAACCATATGGTCATCTGCGGCGACCGGGCGGACCCGCGGAGCTGCGAGTTCGGGATCAAGCGGGGTGGTGGTATCGGTCATCTCGGCTGCCTTCTGGACCTGCTGGTGGTAATGGGTATGGTTCCGCACCTTTGATGCGGAGAACTCGGGAGAAGCAATGTCTGAATCTACTCGGGCCCTGGTTTACACTGCGCCGCAGCAATGCGACCTGCGCGAAGTGCCGCTCGCCCGGATGCAGGACGGCATGGTCGAGGTTCGAACGCTCTACTCCGCCATTTCGCGCGGCACCGAGCGGCTGGTGTTCAACGGGCTGGTCCCGGCCTCGGAGTACAGTCGGATGCGGGCCCCGTTCCAGAGCGGCGATTTCCCGTTTCCCGTCGCCTACGGCTATGCCGCCGTCGGACTTGTCGAGGACGGGCCCGCGGATCTGATCGGCAAACATGTCTTTTCGTTGAGCCCGCATCAGGAGGTGATCCGACTGCCGGCCCCGGCGGTCGTCCCGCTGCCCGATGGGGTGCCGCCCGCGCGCGCCGTGCTGGCGGCCAATACGGAAACCGCGCTCAATGCGATCTGGGATTCAGAGATTGCGCCCGGCACGTCGGTGCTGGTGGTGGGTGCCGGTTTGCTGGGCTGCCTCATCGCGGCGCTCCTTTCGGTGAGAACCGATCTAACTGTCTTCATTATCGACGTTTTACCGGAACGCGGTGCAATACTGACTGACTTTCCCGTGAGATTCATAACAACGACTGAAAAATTGAATCCCGTCGCAACCGTGTTTCACACCTCCGCGACCGGTGCCGGTTTGCAGGCCGGGTTGGAGGCGCTCGCCTTCGAGGGGCAGGTGATCGAGTTGAGCTGGTATGGTGACACCCCTGTAACCCTTGATCTGGGCGGTGCTTTCCACGCCAACCGGCTGACCATCAAGTCGAGCCAGGTCGGCCATGTCGCCACCAGCCGCCGGGCGTCGACCACGTATCGGGACCGGCTTTTGGCCGCGCTGGGGCATCTGCGCGACCCCGGACTTGACGCCTTGGTGACCGAGGAACTGGCGTTCGACGCGCTTGCGGACAATCTGCCCCGCTTGCTTGGACCGGCCGCAACGGGTATCGCGTCGCGCATCCGTTACTGAGGAGAGAGCCCATGTATGCCGTAGAAGTCCGCGACCACATCATGATCGCCCATTCGATTCCGGGTGAGGTTTTCGGCCCTGCACAAAACCTCCACGGCGCGACCTATGTGGTGGATGTTGCCTTCATGCGCGAGACGTTGAGCGAGGACGCAATCGTGGTCGATATCGGCCGGGCGCATGATGCGTTGAAAGCTGTTTTAGGCCCGATCAACTATGCCAATCTCGACGCGTTGGAGATGTTTGACGGCATCAAGACGACAACCGAATTTCTGTGCAAACACATCTTTGACTCGATTGCCGGTGCCGCCCGGCGCGGTGACTTGGGCCCGGGCTCCGAGGGTCTGCAAAAGATCAGGGTGACGCTCAACGAAAGCCATGTCGCGCGCGCCTGGTACGAGGGTGCAGTTTGATCAGGGCGCGATTCGCCTATCCCGGAGATCTGCAAACCCCAACAGGGGGTTACGGCTATGCCCGGCGTCTGATTGACGCGGCACCGGGGGCCGGCCTAGCGCTTGAACCCCTCGCCTTGCCGGCGGGCTTTCCGAATGCTTCCGCTGCGCAAATCGACATGGCGGGGCAGGCGCTTGGTGTTGTTCCCGGTAGCCAGCCGATCGTTCTGGACGGGCTTGCGGGGGGCGTCTTGCCGGGCAGATTGCTCGAGAGTCTGAGCGCGCCGGTGATCATGCTCTGCCATCATCCGTTGGCATTTGAGACGGGGCTGGAGCCAGGCAGGGCAGAGCGGCTTGCGCACAGCGAGCGCGCTGCATTGGCGGCCTGTGCCCATGTGATCACGACCAGCCATACAACTGCGGTCACCCTCGGCGCGCGGTTTGGCGTGCCGCCCCATCGCATTACCGTGGCGCCCCCTGGCACCGATACGGCGCCCGTGGCGCCTGGGTCGGGCGAAGACCAAACGAGGATTCTCAGCGTCGGATCGCTCAGCCCGCGCAAAGGCCACCACCTCCTGATCGAGGCGCTGTCTGCTTTGCGCGACAGGGCCTGGCATCTGGGCATTGCCGGGGCGGCGCTCGATCGTCGCTATGCCGAAGGGCTGGCCGTGCAGATCGACGAAAATGGATTGTCTGATCGTATCACGCTGATGGGCCCGCTTTCACACGATCAACTCGCCAGGGAATACAACCGCGCGGACCTGTTCGTTCTGGCCTCACAATTCGAGGGATTCGGGATGGCCTTTACCGAGGCGATGGCCCGCGGGCTGCCGGTACTGGGCTGCCCGGTGGGCGCGGTGCCAGAGGCGACTCTGGGGGCTGCGCGTCTTGTCGCACCCCGGGATCTGGGGCCGGCATTGGCCCGATTGCTGGATGATCCCGCCGCGTTGAGCGCACTGGGCGCGGCGTGCGAGCGGGCGTCACACAGCTTCATCCGTTGGCGGGACACGGCGGCGATTGCCGCGCAGGTTGTGACAGGAGTGTTGCGATGACCTTTTCGGCGGACTGGCTGACATTGCGCCACAGGGCCGATGTGGCCGCCCGAAACCGCCAGGTGGCGGCGCGGCTGGGCCATGCATTTGCGGGGCGGGAGGGTCTGCGTGTTCTCGATCTTGGCGCCGGGACCGGGAACAACATGCGCCTGACCTCACAGTATCTGCCCGGCGAACAGCATTGGGTGCTGGCGGATGCCGACGCGGCCCTGCTGGCCCGGGTCCTGCCAGTCAATCGCGTCCGGTTTGAAACCCGGGTCTGCGATCTGGCAACGGATCTCGATGATCTGATGGCCGAACATGTGGATCTGGTCACCGCCTCGGCCCTGTTCGACCTCTGCGGTGCTGCCTGGCTCGACCGGCTGATCGCCGCGCTCGGCACCGCCAACAGGGCGTTGTTTGCCGTGCTGAGTTATGATGGCCGCGAAGAATGGTCGCCGCCGCACCCGGCGGATTCAGAGGTCTTGCGGGCCTTTCACGCCGATCAGCGCCAGGACAAGGGGCTGGGCCCCTCGCTCGGGCCCGAGGCGCATGCCTATCTGGCCGAGGGTCTGCGCGCCAAGGGGTTTGAGGTCATCGAAGGAACCAGCGACTGGGTATTGGCGCCGCCAGCGGACCGCGCGATGATCGCATCGCTTGCCGAGGCAGGCGGCGCGATCGCCGGAAACAGGGAATGGGCGCAGGCGCGCGCGCGGGCCGATGGGGCGCGGATCGGCCACAAGGATCTGTTGGCGCTGCCGCCTCGTTGATCCCAGTGGGGCGCTGCCGCCTCGCTGACCTCAGAACAGGCTCATACGCCCCATCACCCGGTCGCGCAGCGCGAGCCAGTGATAGAGCGCGCCCAGCACATGGACACAGATCAGCACCATCAGCGCCGTGCCGACAATGCCGTGCCATTCGAACAGGGTCTTGCTGAGTTCCTGATCCTTGCCGATCAGGCCCGGCAAATTGGTCGCAAAGAACTCGACCGGGAACCCGCCAGCCGCCGTCGCGAGCCAGCCCAGAACCGGCATGGCAACCAGGCAGATGTAAAAGAGACCATGCACCGACTCGCTCGCGATCCGTTGGAAAGGGTGCAGGGGTTCGGAGTATTCCGGGCGGCCGATCAACAGCCGGCAGGCAATCCGCAACAGCATCAGGATCAGGATCACGATGCCAAAGCTCTTGTGCATCTTGTAGATCATGTTGGTCGCATCGATCCCGACAGAGTTCTTCAACCCCTCAAAGCCGAGCTCATCCAAAACGAGCCCGATTGCGAGCAGGCAGATCACGATGATCGCGATGCTCCAATGAAGCAGCCTCTGGATCAGGCTGTAGCTGTCTGAAAACATAGAATGCCTCCGGATGGCGTCAGGTCACGGTTGCTCCCATCATGTCACACATGCACAGCATGTCACCATCCTTGAATCGCATCGTCCTGACCTCTGGCAACAGCGCCTGATCCAGGGTCTCGATCGGCGCGAGGTTCAGCCCGGTCTTGCCGGA
>JBCCHW010000156.1:0-8710 GCA_039028555.1 Pseudomonadota bacterium
CAACCGGGGTCGTCTCGCTGACGACCACCGAACCGGCGCTCATTTGTTTCACCTCCGGCACGCGCATTCTGACACCGGGTGGCTGGGTCCCGGTCGAGCGGATCGGCATTGGCGATCTTGTCGTGACCAAGGACAAAGGTGCCCGCGCGGTCCGTTGGATCGGCAAGCGCCGGGTTGGCGCCGACCGGTTGGCGCGCCAGCCACAGTTGCGCCCCATCCGCATCGAACGCGATCGCATGGGGCCCGGGCAGCCGCGACGCGATTTGCAGCTTTCACCCCAGCACCGGGTCCTGGTGAGCGGGTGGGAGGCCGATCTGCTGTTTGGCCAAGCCGAGGTTCTTGTTGCCGCGAAAGCCCTGGGCACGACGGTGGCGGTCGCGGAGGTCACCTATATCCACCTGCTGTTCGACGGCCACGAAATCGTCTGGGCCGAGGGGCTCGCCTGTGAAAGCCTGCACCCCGGCGATACGGCGATGAGGGGCCTCGATGCGGCCTCGCGCGGCGAGATCCTGGCGATTTTCCCCGAGCTTGGCGATGAGGCCGGCAGGCAGTCGCGCAGGCTCGCGCGGCCAGAACTGAAACCCCGGGAGTTTCACGCCGTTGGACATCTGCGGCGCGCCATGCGGAGCGAGTAACGGCCCTCTTGCCCTTGTGGTTGTGTCATCATATGTTTGGCCAGATCAAAGACCGCGCCGTTATTGGCGCGGTCTTGTGAATCTTGGGCAATGTTGCCGGGGGGCAGCAACCATTCAACCAGGTCGCGGCGACACAAATGCCGGGGCAAAAAAGAAGAATAAGAACGAGGACGGGACATGGAAAAGGTTCCGATGACACGGGGTGGCTATGCCGCCCTCAACATCGAGATGAAGGAATTGCGCGATGTCGAGCGCCCGGCGATCATCAAGGCGATTGCCGAGGCCCGCGAGCATGGCGATCTGTCCGAGAATGCGGAGTATCACGCGGCCCGTGAGCGTCAGAGCTTTATCGAAGGTCGCCTGAAAGAGCTGGAAAGCCTGATCAGCCGCGCCGATGTCATTGATCCCAGCAAGATGAACGGCATCACCGTGCGCTTTGGCGCAACGGTGGATCTGGTCGATGAAGACACCGAGGAAGAGAAAACCTATCAGATCGTGGGCGAGGCGGAAGCCGATATCAATGTCGGCAAGCTCAACATGAAATCTCCGCTGGCGCGCGCGCTGATCGGCAAGGACGAAGGTGACAGTGTCGAGGTCGTGACGCCTGGAGGGGGCCGAAGCTATGAGATTACAGGAGTTCGGTACATCTGATACGGCGGTGCCGTTTTTTCGGGGCCAGTTCGGCCTCTCGCGTGAAACACGGGTGACGGTCTGATGGTCGCAACCAGTGGCGAACACAGTTTTCCAAAGGTCCGGCCCCCATTGCCGGTCAAAACCCAGGTGCCGAACCGGGCATCTGACACCCCCCCCGAGAACCCGCAGCCTGGCATGATCGATTGGCTTTGGAGCAATCGCATCCCGGTCCTGATCAGCCTGTTCTGGCTGGTGGGGCTGGGCGCCTATGGGGCGGGGTTCCTCTCGCTTTACAATCCATCGGGCGAGGCAGTGCAGACGCCGCCCCTGCTCAATCTGCTGTTTTTCTGTTTTGCGCTGTTCGGGCCGCTCTGCATGATCTGGGGAGTTGTGCTGATCGCCAATCGCTCTGCCGGGCTGGCCGAACGGGTCCGAGTTCAAAGCGAGGTCGCCGCAAAGCTGGGTCAAAAGCTGGGCGCGGTTGAAGCGCTGCTCAACCGACAGCACCGCCAGGTCGAAGACCGGTTCATGGGCACGATCCGCGGGCTCGAGAAGAAACTCGAGGAAACGGCGACCGAGATGGTCGGCATCGTCGCGCAGCTCACCGATGATGCAAGCGACATCCTCAACAAGCGCGGCGCGTCGCTCGACCAGTCACTCGCCAAGATCGAGAATACGGTCAATGCCCGGCTCGAAGACCGTCTGGGCCGCGTGGATGAGGCGCTCACCACCGGGACTGCCAGCATCGAACAGCGCCTCGCGAGCCAGATGAACGCGCTCAGCGAGATCCTCGACGCACGGATCTCAAGCGTCGACAAGACGCTGGCCGATGGTCAGACGCGCATGTCCGACCTGATCGAACAACAGGAAACCGGCACCAGCAAGGCCTTTGACCAGGCTGCCGACCTGTTGGATCAGACACTGATCGAGGCGAGCGACAAGCTGAACACCGAGCTTGTCGCCCGGGCCAGTGCGTTGGACGAGGCGATCGATTCCGGAACCCGGCGGATGGAGGATGCGCTCAACGCCAAGACGGCCTTTCTGACCGAGGCCCTGAGCGGCGCGGATAGCGGCTTTACCTCGCGGGTTGCCGAGAACGAGGAGAAACTCAAAGCCTTCGTCTCGCGTCAGAGCGCGCATATCGAGCGTGCGGTCACGAGCCTCCAGCAGGAGGTCGGCGGTCAGGTCGCCGCCCTGACGACCGAGATCGGCGGCAAGCTGGCCGAGAACCAGGCCCAGATCGAGGCTGCGTTTGCCCGCCGCTCGGAAAATCTGGACGAGCAGAATCGCAAGCTCGAGGTGGATCTGCCACGCCAGATCGGTCAGATCGAACAGACGGTCGCGTCGGTTGCGCGCACGCTTTCAACCAATCCCCCGGCAAGCGATGCGGACATCGCAGCCCGCGTTGGCGATGCCGCGCTGAAGCTGATCGGGCCGGAGCGTCAGGCGCTCTCGGATCTGGTTGCCAAGATGCACCAGCTCGAGGAACAGGTCCTGGCGCTGATCGCACAGATGGATCGGACCGCCCGGATGAACGCGGCCTATGACCGGCCCGCGCCGGCGGGGTCGAAAATGGCCGCCACGAACAGCCCGGCCTTGCCCTTTGCCGAATTGCCGCCGAGCAAATCGGCCAAGGGGATGGACTGGACCCTGACCCTGCGCGCGCTCGATTTGCCGGATGCGAAGACCGAGGCCGGGCGCCCGGTCATGCGCGAGGCTGCCAAGGACAAACCGCTTGGCGATCTGGTGGCACTCGCCAATCGTGTTCAGGAACATCTTGCCGAGGATGGCCTGTTCCTGCGCGATCTGACCGCCAGCCATGCCAATGTCGAAACCTGGCAGCGCTATGCCGAAGGCGCGCGCGAGGACTCGATGGCGCAGGAGCTTTCGGGCATCGATGACGACATCGCGCTGACCCTCGCGCGTAAACGGCTGCGCACCAAGGCCGCGTTCCGCGATCTCGCCTTTCAGTTCGTCGCCGGATACCAGCGCCTGATCGCCCGTGCGGTGCAGGAAGGGTATCAGGGGTCGCACCTGTTGGAGCTGGCGGAGACTCAGGCGGGGCGGGCCTTTATGCTGCTCGGACAACTGACCCGCGCCTTTGAGCGCCCGCACGATCTGTTCGAGGATTGATCAGTCGAGCAAGGGTCGACGATCCCACAGGCGGTTCATCAAGAGCGCGGCGATCAAAGCCGCAGCCGATGGGATCAGCGCGATCAGATAGAGCGTCGCCGGCGCCAGATGTGCCGCAAGCGCGCCCGCGGTCATTGTGATCACCGCGAGCGTCAGCCCGCCCAGCAGCCCGCCGACGACGCCCTGCGCCGTCGCGTTCAGACGTCGCGGGATCGCGCGCCCGACAAACGCCATGGTCCCCAGCAGCGCGAGACCAAAGGTGAGGCCGTGCATCGCCTGCAACAGCCACAGCACCGCGCCCGTCGGGCCGAGCGCCATCGCCCCCCAGCGGATCACACCGGCAAGGGCCGCGACCATCAACGCCCCCACCGGTCCGAGCCAGTTGGTGATCCGGTGCCCCGGGCCAAAGAGCAGCGCAATCTCTGCCGCCACGCCGATCGACCACAGCAGGCCGATCTCGGCCCCGTCAAAGCCTGCCTCGCGCCAGTGGAGCGTGCTGTAGGCGTAGTAGACGCCATGGGCCGCCTGTCCGAGTGCTGCCGAGACGGCAAAGAGCAGAAAGACCCGATTGCGCATCAGCGTCAGGATATCGCGATAGCGCGACCGGTCCGTGACCCCCGGCGCCGCGCCCCCGCCCGGATGCAGGGCGCCGAAAAGCGCCGTCAGCAACAGGCAGGCGGCAATGGTGTAGAGAACGCCGTCGGGACCGACGCGGTCGATTGCCGCCCCCATGCCCAGCGCCATGAGCAAAAAGGCGAGCGAGCCCAGCGCCCGCGCGTGCGAATAAGCAAAACCGTTCCCCTGCGCCGCGCGCATCCCCAGCGCCTCGCCGACCGGGATCAGCGGCGCTGACACGAACCCCATCAACAAGGTGAGCGCCATCAGCGCCCCCTTGCTCTCCACCGGCAGGTGCAGGCAGATGGTCAGCGCCGAGAGGGTCGCCATCACCGCGAGCATCGCGCGGCGGATCGCATAGCGATCGGCAAGGGCGGGAAAGAGGGTCGAGCCCAGAACGCGGGCAAAGATGGCGAGTCCCAGCATGGTCCCGATCTCTGCCTCTGAGAGCCCGCGCGATTGCAGCCAGACCGGCCAATAGGGCAGATGGGCGCCAAACCCCAGAAACAGGGTCACATAGAACAGGCTGGTGAGGGTGAAAGCCTGGTTCCGGGTCAAAGCCCGAAGCTCGAAAAGGGCAGATAGCTCACCGGGTCGCCCGGGCGGATCTCGGCCGCTGCCTCGGGCAGGTCCACCAGCCCTTCGGCCCAGCTGAGCCCGCCGATGCGGCCTGATCCCTCAGAGGCAAAAACCTCGGCCCGGCCATCGCGCAGGCGCGCGCGCAGATACTCTCGGCGTCCCGGTTTCTTGCTCTTTTCAAAGGCTGCCGGAATGGTGAAGCGCTGCGGCGCCAGCCATCCCGCGCCCGCCATCAGCGCCAGGGCCGGGCGCACGAAGATCAGCGCGCAGACAAAGGCCGCCACCGGGTTCCCGGGCAGGCCGAAAACCGGCACGCCCCGCCACATGCCCAGCGCCAGCGGGCGCCCGGGCTTCACGGCGATCCGCCAGTCGGTGACCGTTCCTTCGGTGTTGAGGAGGTGCGAGACATGGTCCTCGTCTCCGGTCGACGCGCCGCCGGTGGTGATCATCGCGTCGGCCTCGCGGGCCGCCTGATCAAACCGCGCGCGCACCGTTCCGGCATCATCCTGTGCGATGCCGAGATCGACCACCTCGCAGCCGAATGCGCGCGCCAGCGCGATCAGCATCGGCCGGTTCGCGTCGGGGATGCCGGGCCCGTCGGCGCCCGGGGCGATCAACTCATCGCCGGTTGAGAGGACCGCGACGCGCAACGCGCGGCGCACCCTGATTTCGGAGATGCCCGTCGAGGAGAGCCGCGCAAGATCCGCAGCCCCTATCCGATGGCCGGCGTCAAACAGCTTTTCACCGGTCTGGGCATCTTCCCCGGCGGGCCGGACATTGGCGCCCTGCTTTTTCGGCAGGGGAAAGTCGATCGTACCGGCGTCGATCCGGCAATCCTCCTGCAGGACAACCGTATCGGCCCCGTCGGGGATCTGAGCCCCGGTCAGGATTCTGACCGCCTGCCCGGGGCGCACCCTGCCGGCAAAGGGATGCCCGGCGGCGGCCCGGCCCTCGATCAGCGAGAGCGGGCGGGCAGCGCCCTCCCAGCAAAACGCGTATCCATCGACCGCGGCATTTGCGGCGGGTGGATTGGCGCGGCGGGCAGAGACATGTTCGGCCAGGATCCTGCCAGTGGCCTCGGTGATCGGGCAGGTTTCGGTTCCGGCCACCACCCTCAGGCTCGACCTCAACCGGTCGAGCGCCTGGTCGACCGGGGTCCAGTCGACCCCCGGGGGCAGGGCAAAGCAATCATCGGGCAGGCGTGCGCCATCGCCCGCGGACTCCGTCATGCCTCGAGCCTCAGTTCCATCCCGAGATCCGTGAGGATGAAATCGGCAATCGCGGCGATGTCATCGAGCCCGATCACCGGCTTGTCGGTGCCCGGCTGATCATTCGAGGCGACCGCCATCACGGTGGGATCCTCGCGGGCGATCAGCGGCTGGCCGGTTTCGGCGCGCCAGGCCTCGACCTTGGGATGCTGGTCGCGCTTGTACCCTTCGACGATCACCAGATCGACCGGGTCAAGATGGGTGAGCAATTGCTCCAGCGTCGCCTCGGGCGTGCCGCGCAGTTCGGTCATCACCGCCCAGCGCGAGGACGAGGAGAGGATCACCTGCCGCGCGCCCGCCTGCCGGTGGCGGTGGCTGTCCTTGCCGGGCTGATCCACATCGACCATGTGATGGGTATGTTTAACGGTCGAGACCGAGAAACCCCGCGCCGAGATTTCGGCGACCAGGCGCTCGACCAGGGTGGTCTTGCCCGCATTCTTCCAGCCCACGACACCATAGACGTTCATACATGTTCTCCCGCGATCCGCTCCGCCTCGGCGAGATCTTCCGGCGTGTTCACGTTGAAAAAGGGATAGCTGCCGGAATCATCAAATACCGCCCGCGCGACCCCATGGCGAGAGGTCCAGACAATCACCTTGCGCATATTGCCCACCGTCAGTGCTTCGTGGAGGTTATCGGCGAGTGCCACGGGCCACAGGCCAAAGGTCGGATGCTCCGACAACCCGCGTTTGGGGTCGTTGGTGCAGGCGAGCGCGATGGGCTGGCCCTCGCATTCAGCGGCGGCCTTTAACCGCTCCACCAGATCGGCGGGAAAAAACGGCGTATCTGCTGCTGCCGAGGCGATATGGCTGTGTCCCCGCCCGGCGGCCCAGCGCATGCCCGCGAGAATGCCGCCCAAGGGGCCCACAAACCCCTCGACCGTGTCTGGAATGACTGGCAGGCCGAATGTCTCAAACCGCGCGGGATCGCCGTTGGCGTTCAGCGCGGTCTCGCTGACCTGCGGTGCCAGCCGGTCGATCACATGCGTCAATAGCGGGCGCCCGGCGACGCTCAGCACCGCCTTGTCGCCGCCGCCCATCCGCCGGGCGAGACCACCCGCAAGGATCACGCCTCCAACACTCCCGATCATTCCCCGGCCCCCTTGCGCCGATGTTTCCGATCCTCCTCGGGGACGTCCCCCAGATCGGTGTCAAAGATCAACGCATCCGATCCGCTGAGGCAGGTAAAGCGCTGCCCGCGCATCCGCCCGATCAGGGTGAGACCCACCTGGTTGGCAAGCTCCACCCCCCAGGCCGTGAATCCCGAGCGCGAAGCCAGCACCGGGATGCCCATCAGGGCGCATTTGATCACCATCTCCGAGGTCAACCGCCCGGTCGTGTAGAGGATCTTGTCGCCGCCTGTGACCCTTTCGCTGAACATCCACCCCGCGATCTTGTCGACCGCGTTATGGCGCCCGACATCCTCCATGAAGACCAGCGGCGTGTCGTGATGACAGAGCACCGTGCCATGGATCGCCCCGGCCTCGAGATAAAGGCTGGGGGTGGTGTTGATCTGCTTTGCGAGTGAATAGAGCCACGAGGTGCGCACCTGGCCCGGTGTCAGCGCGATCCCGTCGAGTTGCTCCATCATGTCGCCAAAGACCGTGCCGACCGCGCAGCCCGAGGTGCGGGTCTTTTTCTTGAGCTTTTCCTCATAGTCGGTCTCACGCTCGGTCCGCACCACGACGACCTCGAGCTCTTCGTCATAGTCGACGCCCGTGACCGTATCATCGGGCAGCAACATGCCCTGATTGAGCAGATAGCCGAGCGCGAGATATTCCGGGTAATCCCCGATGGTCATCATGGTCACGATCTCTTGCCCGTTGAGGAACAGCGTCAGCGCGCGTTCCTCCACAACGCTGATCTGGGCCGTGGCGCCGGTTTGGTCGACCCCGCTGACCGCGCGGGTCAGGCGCGGGGCGCCCGGGTCTGGTGCGATGACGAACCCCATCACAATCCCCGCCTGGCGGGCCTGTGGGCCATCGCACAGCAATGCGCTGGAAACCGGGCGCGACAACCAGCCCGCCGGGCCGCGCGACCCCTGGCGATGCGGTGACAAGCTGTATCTTCTGGCGTTTGCTCTCTCATCGCGTCCACAAACCCCGCCAAAGGCCGGGCGTCAAGGGGCTGGCACCGGGGGCTGCTTTGATCTGGTGCTATTGTGACAGATATGGTTGAAGATACGCGAGTGACAGGTCTGTTCCCTTTTCACCATGGAGGAGTCCAATGCTGATTGGCTGCCCGACCGAGATCAAAACGCGCGAATACCGGGTTGGAATGACACCGGCGACGTGTCGCGAGGCCATCGCCCATGGCCACCAGGTTGTCGTTCAAGCAGGCGCCGGGGCGGGCGCAGGATTCACCGACGAGATGTATGCGAATGTCGGCGCGCAGATCACGGCGACCGCACAAGAGGTCTTTGCCAGCGCCGAGATGATCGTGAAGGTCAAGGAGCCCCAGCCGGGCGAGCGCAAGATGCTGCGCCCGGGGCAGGTGCTCTACACCTATCTCCACCTGGCGCCCGACCCGGAGCAGACGCGGGATCTGTTGGAATCGGGCTGCACGGCAATCGCCTATGAGACGGTCACCGACGCCGCGGGTGGCCTGCCCCTGCTCGCGCCCATGTCCGAGGTCGCGGGGCGTCTGTCGCCGCAGGTCGGTGCCTGGGCGCTGCAAAAGGCCAATGGCGGGCGCGGGGTGCTGATGGGCGGTGTGCCGGGGGTGGGCCCCGCTCAGGTAACGGTGATCGGCGGCGGTGTCGTGGGCACCCATGCCGCGCGGATCGCGGCGGGCATGGGCGCGGATGTGACGGTGCTGGACCGCTCGATCGCACGGTTGCGTTATCTGG
>JBCCHW010000157.1:0-8695 GCA_039028555.1 Pseudomonadota bacterium
ATGAGTGGTCAGGCGCTGAAACACGCCCGGCGCGAGAAGTTTGTCTCGATGGGATCAACCGCGCTTTGAGATTATCTGATGTGCTAGAGCGTCGGAGCAGGCCTCGACACACCGCTCGATCTCGGCCATCAGGTCGCCTCGGGTGCCCGGACCGTTCAGCGGGTCTCCAAACGCGATAACGGCCGTTCCAGGACCCGTCATCGTGCCACCGCGGCGCCAGAAAAACCCGGAATTTGTCCCCACGGGGATCACACCGCGCCCGGTCGCCTTGGCAAGGCGGGCCACTCCGCGCCGATAGGGGGCAGAGGCGCCGGGCGCCACCCGGGTGCCTTGAGGATAGACAACGATCTGACCCGGTGCGTCGGTAAAGGCCTCGAGCATCTTTTCAGTCGCCCCGCTGCCTGGACGCCGATCGATCGAAACGGCTCCTGTACGCCACGCGTAAAGGCCAAAGGCCGGCATCCACAGCAAGGATCGCTTCATCACGAATCTCGCCCTTGGCAGCGCGTTATAGAGAATCAACACATCCAGCATCGACTGATGTTTTGCCGCGATGATCACGTCGCCTGTCGGCACCGCGCCGCGGACCTCGATCGTGACCCCGTAAAGACGATTTAGAAACCAAAAGACGGCACGGCAGAAACGTTTCTGCCAGGCACGGGTCCAAGCCTCGCGCCAAAGGACGAATGGCGCACCGACAATGCCCATCACCCCCATGGTCGCATAGACGAGCCCGTGGAACGCGACAGCCCGCATCATGGCAAGTGGCGCAGCGCCGAGCGGACCGCGACCCAAGCCGTGAGCAGCGCGACGATGCCCGTCCCTATGGGGACACAGATCAGCAGCGCGATAGACCCCAGATTCCCGGGCGTCAGATTGATGCCAAGCGCTGCGGCTTCACCGAAATCGGGAATTGCGGCGAGCGCCATGGTCCCGATTGCTGCGCCCACAGCCCCGCCGGCAAAGCCGCGCAGCGCGATCCGCGCGACGAAGGCGCGGGCAATATAGCCGTCCGCGGCGCCGATCAGGCGAACAACCCTGACAACCTCGGCATTGCCGGCAAGGCTGACCTGTGCGGCAAGCGAGATCATCGCCCCCGCGGTCAGGATCACCAGCACACTCGCGGTCCAGGCGAGAAACTCCAGCGCCCGGGTCGCGTCGAACAGGGGTTCGCGCCACCGTTGGTGATCGTCATATTTTGCCCCGGGTGCCGATTGATCCAGTCGCGCCTGAAGCTGGGGCACATCCGGGCCCGAACCCGCGAGGTCGATCTCGATCAGTCTGGGGGCAGGCAACCCCTCGATCGACGAGTTCTCGCCCAGCCAGGGTTCCAGCAACGCGGCGTGTTCCTCTGCGCTGAGGACGCGTGAGGCCTGTATACCGGGAGTTGTCGAGAGAACCGCCACCGCCTTTTCGGTCAGGTTATCCATCTCGGCAGGGTCGGCAATCAGCACGAGGGTGGCGAGGCCCGCGAGATCCGAGTGCCATGTGGCGGCAAGCCGCCCCGCCGCCAGCCCGGCTGCGAGGCAGAGAACGGCCAGAAAGCCCATTGCGGCGGCCGCAGCAATGGTGATCCATGCCGTCCACCCTTCGGTCGGTACAATCGGGGGCCCGTCCGCCGGGCGCAACAGATCAGGGAGTTTCACAGTTCACTCCCACCCTGGCTCAGCTGTCCCTCGGACAGCCGCAATGTACGCGCCTGCACCTGGCCTTTGGTGGACCGTATCAGGCCGAGGTCATGGGTCGCGATCACCACGGTCTTGCCGAGGCGATTGAGCTCGATCAGCAGGCGCAGGATCCGCGCCCCCATCTCCGGATCGACATTGCCGGTTGGTTCGTCCGCCAGGATCAGATCTGTCGAGTTCACCACCGCCCGGGCAATGGCGGCGCGTTGTTTTTCCCCCGCCGAGATTTGAGGCGGCAGTGCATGCATGCGATGGTTGAGCCCAACCCATTTGATGAGTTGTTCGACGTCAGCACGGTAGTCGTCCAGGCGTCTTCCGGAAATTCGCAGCGGCAAGGCGATGTTCTCGACAACCGAAATATGGTCGAGCAGTCGAAACTCCTGAAAGACGATGCCGATCCGGCGGCGCAATGCCAGCGCCTCCGCCTCATCCATTTCGGCGGGCTCAAAGCCGAGGATCTCAAGCTTTCCCGACCAGGGCATATGCTCGAGATAGAGCATCTTCAACAACGTTGTCTTGCCCGCGCCCGAAGGCCCGGTCAAAAAATGAAACGAGCCGGGCGCAATGTCGACCGTGAGACCCATCAGTGTTTCGCGCCCGTCATAGCCGAAACTGACGTCGTTGAGTGAGATCATGCCAACGCGAACCTGTGCCCGAGACAGCCCTCGTGCGTGGCCTTGGGACTGCACGAAAGAACCGGGCGAAACTCGCACATCTTCAAGATGTTTGACAACCGTCTTAAAATCGCCCTGAGTTTGCGATTGGTGGTTTTCGCTCTATAGAGGGCCTTATGAGGGAAACTGAAAGACCGGGAGAACCACGTGGTTCAGATCATCTGTCCCAATTGTGACGCGAAGTATAATGTGCCCGAAGCGGCGCTCGGGCCCAATGGCCGTAAAGTATCCTGCGCTAATTGCGGCAATGCCTGGCATGCGATGCCGGTTGAAGAAGAGCCGATGCTGTTGTCAGATCCTCTGCCAGCGGAGCCGGAGCCTGCCCAGAGCGGCGCCGATGCGTCTTCGGTGGCGGCAGAGGCAACGAAGCCGTCGGATGAACCGCCCGCCCCGCCTGTGGCAGCCGGAAAAGGGGATCGCGCGCGGCAGCTTTCCGAGATTCGCCAGATTTTCGATGAAGTTCAAACCGGTGCTCAACCAAAGGTAGCGCCCGCCGAGGACCCGGCGTCTGCCGTCGGTCCCGCCCCAGGGCCGGCGGTTCGCAGACAGGAGCCTGGGCCGGGGCCAACCCCTGAACCGCCGGTCGCGACACCGGTCGATTCGTCCAAGGTTCCGTTTCCCGCGTCGGAAGCCTTTGCCGCGGGCAGCCAGGGCACAGCGGATTCGAAAGTCGCTGAACCACCGGCAGGAAAGGCGGAGAATCCTTCGTTCCTGACAGCGCTAACCGGAATCGGAAAAAAGAAAGACGCCGAAAGGAGCGATGACGACGGGAAAGAAGTGGCCCGCGCACCCGAGCCTGTTGCGAAAAGCAACGATCCGCTTCGCGAGAAAATCAACAGTCCGGCTGACAAACCAGCGCCCCGGGGGATCGAGAAGAGCCGCAAAAAGATGATCCGCAAGCATAATCGCCGCGTCAACAAACGCGTTGCGCGCGAGAAACGCGGATCGGGTGCATTCACCACGGGGGTTCTGTTGATCCTGATCGTTGTGGCGTTCATGGCGGCGCTCTATCTCTTGGCTCCGCAGATAAGTGCGCAGGTTCCAGCCGCCGAGCCTGCGCTGCAGAATTACATTTCCAAGGTTGACGAAGTGCGAGCCGGACTCGGTGGTCTCGCCCAACAGGCAATCGATACGGTAGCACCCGTTTTCGCGGACGAGTAACCCGCGCGGTTGATCGGTGGCGGGCCAGAACCCGACTTAGAACTGATCGAGCAGCCTGTCGAAGTAATCCAATTCATAGTCGGGGCGGAACGACTCGGCTGACCGCCGTCGCAACTCGTCGAGGATCTCTCGCGCACGGTCAAGCGCGGAGCGGTCCGGGACTTTGGTATGATTGCCGCTTGTCGAACCGTAGGAGCCAAGCGGACGATCAAAGGGGTCGGTTTCCGCGCGATCGCGTCCCTGCCCGTCCTGTTCTCCACGCCCTTGCGCGCCGACATCTCCCTGACCGTTCTGCATCTGATCCGCAAGCGCCTGAGCGCCTTCGTTCATCCGGTCAAGCGCTTCCATCTGGTCCTGCACAGCGTCGGCGTTTTCGCCGTCACCCAATGCGTCACGCGCCGATCCCATGGCGTCGCCCGCTTCGCCGAGCGCGCGCTGGGCACCCTCGCCGCCCGGCAAGGATCGCGCGAGGTCTTCGAGGGCGCGGCGCAGCGCCTCTTGCTGGGCCGACAGGCTGCCCTCCTGCCCGGCGCCACCCTGTTGGCGCCCCTGTCCCGGGGCCTGGCCCTGTTGACCCTCGCCCGGGCGCTGGCCCTCTTGCTGACCCTGTTCGGCCCGGTTGCCCTGGCCCTGGCCCTGCTGTTGCCGACGCTGTTGGCGTAGTTCGTCAAAGGTGCGGTCCGCAAGGTCGCGCTGGCGCTGGATCATCTCCTGCAGTTCCTGCATCGCCTGTTGCCCCTGCCCACCCTGCTGCATCTGGGGCTGCCCGGCCTGCAGGTTTTCCAGCATCCGGCTCAACTCGCTCAGCATGTCGCGGGCCTGATCGCGCAGACCCGATTCCGCCTGGCGCTGCATTTCGTTCAGCATCTCGTCGAGGTCCTGCTGGCTCAGCTGTTGGCCTTGCTGCTGGGGTTGCTGTTCTTGAAATGCCTGCGGGTTCTCCTGCGCCTGCCGGGCAAGCTCCTGAATATACTCATTCATCGCCTCGCGCAGTTCCTGAATGGCCTGGGCGACCTCTTCATCGGTGCCGTTTTCAAGCGCGTCGCGCAACGCTTGTTCGGCATTGCGTAGACGTTCCAACGCATCGGAGATATCGCCCTGTTCGAGCGAAAGCGCGATTTCCCACAGCAGATCCACGATTTCCGGGGCAACAGCGGAAACCGTCTCGTTGGCGATGCCATTCGCAAGGCGCCGCACGGCCATGCGCGTGCCCATATAGGGGCCATGGCGATCCTCGAAAATCGCCTGAGGTCGCTTGGTGATCGCCTGAATGACATCGAGCACCCGGGCCGCTTGAGCAAAATCCAGCGCCAGGTCGCGCCGCTGTTCGATCAACGCCGCCGCGAGCGGGTCGCTGAAGTACCGCGCCGGAAGGCGCAAGCTGATCGTTTCTGTCGATCCGATCTGCCCGGCACCATCCTCGGCGTAAAGGACCAGGTCGACCATCGATCCCGCCCAGGGATGCTCGGTCAGGTCTTCGATGATGCTGTCTGCGATGGTCCGGGTGTCGCGTGATATTGGCAGGGGCAGTGCAAAGGTGATCGGTTCGAGATCAAGCCCTTTGCCGCGATCGGCTTCAACCGGCTGGATCTCGGCCCAGGCTGATACGACGCCGTAATCATCGGAGGCGCTGAATTCGATCTCGAGCGCGCGGGTCAGCGTAGGCGCCGGGCGGCTGGTGGTTTCAATCACCGGCACCTGATCGGGGATCGCCTCCACATGCCATTCCGCCATCAATTTGGGTCCATCAAAGACCCGGATCGCGCCCGATGCGTTCAACTCGGCGACCACTTCGCTCAGTCCGCCGCCCAGCGAGGTGAAGTCGGCGACATCGGTCAAGCCGGGGGCGTCCAGAACGGGCTGGTTGTCAAACTGTGTCGTCCTGACTGTGATTTCGGATCCAGTGGCGAGGTGGATCGGCTCACCGTCGGATTCAGCCGTCAGATAGAGGGTGTCGTGTCCGGTATAGGCGGGCGGCGTCGCCCAGGCCTCGACCATCGGTTCGAGCTCGGCCGCGGTCGCGATCGACGGGCTCAGTGGCGCCGGGCTGAACGCACTCATCAGGTGACCACGCCAATCCTGGTTTGCCCCCACCAGTGCTGCGAGGAGCAGGGCCGGTGCGAACAGCCTCATCGCCCAGCGGTCATTGCGCGACAGCCTGAGATCGGGCGCTGCCGCCTCGAGCGTCAGCGCGGCTTTCTGGGCTTGGCGCTGATGGGCATGCCAGATCGCCTCGGTCTCGGCGTTTTTCGTGTCGGACCGGTGTAGGACAAGCGAATCGGACATTGTGGCAAGCGGCCGTGCAGGATGATCGGCATCAAGCCGATCCATGGCCTCGATCTGGCTCGGCCGGCGAAAGCGCCATATCCCATATGCGAGCGCCGCGAGGAGGAAAACCCCAAATGCCCCCAGAAACATGCGATGGGCCAAAGGTCCGGCCAATTCGAACAGACCCATGAATGCGAGGGCCAGAAACAGGCATGTCACCGTAAAAGCGGGCCAGAATGCAGCGCTGATCCGCTCGGCCCAAAGGGCAAGCTTGCTGAGGCGTATCCGCCGCCTCAGGCTGCGCCCGTGCCCTCGGATCTTTCCTCGAAAGGAAAATGTGGTCATGCCTCTCCTCGTCCGCCGCTGGGCCGGGATTCGGCGCAGCTTAGCTCAGCCAGTCAGGAACCGTATCACGCGCGAGCATGTCTGCATATGTGGGGCGCTCACGGATAACGGCAAACTGATCGCCCTTGACCAGAACTTCCGGTACCAGCGGGCGTGAATTGTACTCCGACGACATCACCGCACCATAAGCCCCAGCAGAGCGGAAGGCGACCAGGTCGCCTGCCGCCAGATGGGCAAGCTCGCGTCCCTGGGCGAATGTATCACCAGTTTCGCAAACGGGGCCCACAATATCGACCGGGCCTATCGGCGCATCCGGCGCAGGCTCCGAAACGGGCACCACATCGTGCCAGGCGTCATACATGGCCGGTCGAATAAGGTCGTTCATCGCCGCATCCAGGATCAGGAAGTCGCGCCCCTCCTCCTTGCGGTAGATCACCTGGGAAACCAGCAATCCGGCATTTCCGGCAATCAGACGGCCCGGTTCGATCTCGATCTCACAGCCCAGATGCCCGACGGTCTGGCGGATCAACTCACCATAGTCGAATGGCAGCGGCGGGGCGTCGTTGGTCTGCTGATAGGGGATGCCGAGTCCACCGCCCAGATCGAGCCGGCGGATATCGTGGCCCTGGGCGCGCAGCGTCTCGGTCAGCGTGGCGACCTTGCGGAACGCATCTTCATAAGGCTGCAACTCGGTCAGCTGGCTGCCGATATGGACATCGATGCCGACAATCTCGATCCCCGGCATCCCGGCGGCGCGGGCATAGATTTCGGGCGCGCGATGGATCGCAATGCCAAACTTGTTCTCAGCCTTGCCGGTAGAGATCTTGGCATGGGTTTTGGCATCCACATCGGGATTGACCCGAATGGTGATCGGCGCGGTTCTGCCCATTGCGGTCGCGACATCATTCAGCCGATCGAGTTCCGGTTCGCTCTCGACATTGAACTGGCGGATCCCGACGGTGAGCGCCTCGCGCATCTCCTCTTCGGTTTTGCCGACGCCCGAAAAGACGATCTTTGCCGGGTCGATCCCGGCCGCGCGGGCGCGATGAAGCTCGCCCAAAGACACCACATCGGCGCCCGCCCCCAGCCGCCCCAGCGTCGCAATCACGGCAAGGTTGGAGTTGGCCTTCAACGCATAGCAAATCAGATGCGGCATCCCTGCCAGTGCCTCGTCAAAGACCTGAAAGTGCCGCTCGAGCGTGGCAGTCGAATAGACATAGAATGGTGTTCCCACCGCCTTCGCGATTTGCGGCAGGGGCACATCCTCGGCATAGAGGGTTCCGTCTTGATACGTGAAGTGATCCATCAGTCGCGCCGCCGCAGCCTTAGAAAGAGATAAAAGGGCAGGCCAACGCCGACGCCCAGCACACAGGTGATCGGTATACAGATCGTGGCCAGCCTGTCACGCCGCGCCAGACATTCGGTAACAATATAGATCAGCGTCGCGGCCGTAAGAACAAAAACCGTATCCGCAAGGCCGCGCGAGACCATGTTCGCCGAGACTGCGGCGACCAGAGCGTGCCCATCAAGGCCGTTTTCCGACAGCCAGGCGAAGTAGCGCCTTGCAGGCAGGATCAGGCCGATCAATGCCAGCGCAAGAAACAGCCATCTTGCGATTGGTCTGCGGCGTGGAGGGGCGGGCGACGGGGTCACTCGGATACCGTCGCCTCGGTCTGGTCCGGCTCGGGGCTTGGAGGTTTCGGGTTGCCCTTCTTGCCACAGGCGGCAAGCGCCAGTGCCGACGCAAGAACCAGAAACAGAATGGTTGACTTGTGCCTCATGCCAGCTCCTCGCGCCAACGTGCAACCTCAGCACGCACATTCCCGGGCGCGGTGCCGCCCAGGCTCGTTCTGCTTCGGGTTGATGCCTCAACGCTCAAGACGTCGAAAACCGCCTCTGTGATGCGGTCATCCACCCCTTTCATCTGCTCAATGGACAGGGCATCGAGGTCAGAGCCCGCGTCCTCGGCCAGCTTCACGATCCGCCCGGTGACGTGATGGGCTTCGCGAAACGGCATGCCAAGCACCCGCACCAGCCAGTCGGCCAGATCGGTGGCGGTCGAAAACCCGGCGCCTGCGGCAGTGCGCAGCCGATCGGCATTCGGCACCATGTCACGCACCATCCCCTCCATGGCAGCGAGCGCCAGGGCGAGCGAGTCGGCGGCGTCGAACAGTGGCTCCTTGTCTTCCTGCATGTCTTTCGAGAATGTCAGCGGCAGCCCCTTCATCACGGTGGTCACGGCGACGTTTGCGCCCATGATCCGGCCGATCTTTGCGCGGATCAGTTCGGCAGCATCGGGGTTTTTCTTTTGCGGCATGATCGAGGAGCCGGTCGTGAACTGGTCCGACAGCTCGACGAAACGGAACTGGGCCGAGGACCAGATCACCAACTCTTCTGACAGGCGGCTGAGATGGGTCGCGCAAATCGTGGCCGCCGACAGGAATTCCAGTACGAAATCCCGGTCAGACACTGAATCCATCGAATTTCGGGTTGGCCCGTCGAATGCCAGAGCCAGGGCTGTCGCCTCGCGATCGATGGGGAATGACGTTCCGGCCAGCGCGG
>JBCCHW010000158.1:0-8679 GCA_039028555.1 Pseudomonadota bacterium
ATATGGGGTTTCGCCCCACCTGTCAAATCGGGCCGGTTTTGACGGCGAAACGGCAGGGATGCAAAGGTAGTGCAAAGGGGATGCAAAGGGGATGGCAATTTTCCGGAGGAAAGCCCATGGCAGGCGGCTGGGCGCGTGACGGCGCGGTGAGCGAACAGATCGAAGCCTCGATCGAAGATGAGCTGAAACGGATGCAATCGCGCCGCCAGCCGGTGGGCGCGAGCCTGAGCGAATGCGCCGAATGCGGCGAGCCCATTCCAGAGGCCCGGCAAAAGGCGCTGCCCGGCGTCAAGATCTGCATCGACTGCCAGATGGATCGCGAGGCCAAACCCGTGGTCCGCGGCGGCATCAACCGGCGGGGCTCGAAAGACAGCCAGTTGAAATAGGGCCTGCCTGTAGGGTGCGGCCTCGCCGGATCAGCCGGGTCGGGTCAGCCATTCATTGATCGCCTCGACGATATGGTCGCGATCGGCGCTGCCAAAGCCATATTCCAGCGGTACGATTTCCCCATCGATCTCGAGCACCACGCGGGTCAGCCGGGCGCTGTCGCTCCATGTCGCCTCGAGCCGGGCACGGTGGATCCGGTCAAAATCCATCGTGAAGGCGCCGGGCCGAAACAGCCGGTGCGACTGGTGCAACATCGCGTTGCGTGACCGGTCGAACGTGATGGTGAGGAACGGCAGGTAACTCCAGGCAACCCAACAGGCGCCAAGGCCCAGCCCGGCGACGAAAAGCCGGGGCCAAAACCCCCCGGCGTCTCCCGTGCCAAACAGGGCCGCCACCAGGCAGGCACCTCCCATCGCCCAGACAAAACCGCCGAGCAGCCAGGGCCGGTCGACGATCACCAGCCGTTGATCGGTGTTCTCAACGATCTTCATCCCGGGCTCCGCTTGCGATATAGGCTCGGAATCATGAGCTATGTCGTTGCCGCGTTCTACCACTTTACTCCGCTTGTGCCCGGCGATCATCGCGCGGCGTTGATCGCGTGTGCCGCCGCGGCGGGGGTGCGGGGGACGATCCTGTTGGCGCCCGAAGGCATCAACGGAACCATTGCCGGGACGCGCGACGGGATCGACACCGTGCTGAGCGCGCTCAAGGCACTGCCCGGATGCACCGGGCTCGAGTGGAAAGAAAGTACGGCGAGCGCGCAACCCTTTCGCCGGCTCAAGGTCAGACTCAAGCGCGAAATCGTGACGCTGGGGGTCGAAGGCGTCGACCCGAATGCGCGGGTCGGACGGCATGTCGCGCCCCAGGACTGGAACGCCGTGGTCGACGACCCCGATACCGTGGTGATCGACACCCGCAACGACTACGAGGTGGCGATCGGCACATTTGCAGGCGCCCTGGACCCAAAGACCGAAAGCTTTGGCGCCTTCCCAGACTGGTGGCGCGCGAACCGCGACCGCTTCGCGGGCAAGCGGATCGCCATGTTCTGCACCGGCGGCATCCGCTGTGAGAAGGCGTCGAGCTATCTGCTGGGCGAGGGCGTGCCCGAGGTGCTGCACCTGAAGGGCGGTATCCTGAAATATCTCGAGGACGTACCGGCCGAGAAAAGCCGCTGGAACGGCGAATGCTTTGTGTTCGACGGGCGGGTCGCGGTCGGCCATGGATTGGTCGAAGGCGACCATGCGCTTTGCCATGCCTGCGGGCGTGCGGTCTCGCGCAGCGATCGCGCGCATCCGGAGTACCGCGAGGGGGTCAGCTGCGCCGCCTGTATCGAGGAATACACCGACCGAGACCGCGCCCGCTTTGCCGAACGTCAGCGTCAATCCCGCCTGGCCCGGGAACGGGGCGCGCACCATCTGGCCGAGGACCAGGGCACCCCGGCCGGCCGCCAGATCGCAAGGCGGCGTTGATTCAGGTCAAGGCAATCAACGCCAAACTCTCTCACCCTGCCCTCGGACATCCCATGAAACAGGGCGGCGGGCCTGTCGGCCACCCGGCCTGGGATGGACGGCGACGGGAGAGAGACAATGACGCTGGACACCAAGGATATCGACGAACTCGCCGCACGGCTGCGCGACCGGCGCAGCGAGCTGGCAAGAAAACTGATGGTCTACGAAGACTCGCTCGACGCGGCGCGCAGCAAGGACCGGCAGGATCGCGCAATCGAGCAGGAGAATGACGAGGTCATCGAAGGCCTCGGCGTTTCCGGCATGCAGGAGTTGCAGATGATCGACGCGGCGCTACACCGCGTCGATGGCGGCATCTATGGCAAATGCCTGAATTGCGGCGAGGATATCTCGTTAGAGCGTCTGCGCGCGGTCCCCCAGGCAACGCTCTGCATCAAGTGCATGCCGCACTAGGCAGGCGCCGCCTGCCAGGCGCGGTCGCGGACAGGAAGATGCACGATTGCCGAAAAGACGCCCAGCGCAATCGCGGCATACCAGACAAGGTCGTAATTGCCGTAGAGGTCATAGACCACGCCGCCCATATAGATGCCGATGAAACTGCCGACCTGGTGGAACAGGAACACGATCCCGTAAAGCGTTCCCATATGCCGCGGCCCGAACATGGTTGCGACCAGGCCCGAGGTCAGCGGCACGGTGGTCAGCCACAGGAACCCGATGGCAAAGGAGAACGCGATGACCGTGGCCGGGGTGATCGGCAGGGCGATGAAGACAAAGATCACCACCGCGCGCAGCGCATAGATGCTCGACAGGATGTAGGGTTTCGGATAGCGCGCGCCCAATTGCCCGACAATCAGCGTGCCCACAAAGTTTGCAAACCCGACGATCGAGAGGGTCAGCGCGCCAAGCTCGGTCGCCGGCCCCTCGGGCGTTGCGCAAACCTCAGCCACAAAGGCCGGGAAATGCACCGCGATAAAGGCGACATGAAAACCGCAGACGAAAAAGCCCGTGGTCAACAGCAGGTAGGACGAATGCCCCATCGCCCGGCGCAACAGGTCGGGCGTGGAGAGATTGTCACTCACGGCGGCATTGGAGGCCGGGATCTCCGCCTTCATCAAGGGGATGCAGGCGGCCATCGGTAGCAGCAACAGCGTGACCATCAAGAGGGCATTCTGCCAGCCGAACCCTTCGACCAGCACCCCGGTGAGCACGGGCAGGACCATCTGACCGATCGAACCCAGGGCGGCGGTCAGGGCCAGCGCCTTCGAGCGCCGCTCCTCGGGCGTGGCCCGGCCAACGACCGAGAGAATGATGCCGAAAGCGGTGCCGGAGACACCGAGCCCGATCATCACCCCGGCACCGGTATGCATCATCAACGGGCTCCAGCCGAAAACCGTGAGCAGCATGCCTGCGAGATAAAGCGCAAAGCCCAGCCACAGCGCCCGGCGATCACCATACCGGTCGGCGATCCAGCCAAAGACGGGCTGCCCCAACCCCCAGAAGATGTTCTGGATCGCCAGCGACAGCGAGAGCACTTCACGCGGCCATCCGAACGTCGCGGACATCGGGTCCAGCATCACGCCAAAGACCGAGCGGATGCCAAAGCTGAGTGACAGGATCACCGCCCCGGCGGCGATGATGATCATCTGGTTGGAAAGTCTCATCAGCAAGCTCCTCTGCGCGAATCCTTACGCAGAGCGTCACAGAGGTCAAAGCAAGTCTTGTGATGGGCCTGCTCACAAAGCTAGATTGCGCGCGCTGGTCGTATTGGGTGTTGGCGGAGGACCGGAATGCAAGACGGCCCGATGTCGAATTACCGTTCCCGCATCGCCGAGGGCACGATTGCCGCAGACAGCGCCCAGCGCGCGGCGGTCGAAAAGCTCCAGCTCCTGCACATGCGACTCAAGGACTATAACCCGCAACAGGGCAAGAAGGTCGCGCTGGGCTGGTTGGGCTTTGGCCGCAAGGCCGCGAAACAGGACAAGGACCTGACGGGGCTGTACCTTTATGGCGGCGTCGGGCGCGGCAAGTCGATGCTGATGGATCTGTTCTATGACGACGCGCCGGTTGCGCGAAAGCGCCGGGTGCACTTTCACGCCTTCATGGCCGAGGTGCATGTGGGCGTACATATCGCGCGCGAGAGCAATGTTAAGGATCCGGTGCGCCCGGTGGCCGAAGAGATTGCAGAAGGCGCCACGCTGCTGTGCTTTGACGAGTTTCAGGTGACCGACATCACCGATGCGATGATCCTGGGCCGGCTCTTTGAAGCCCTGTTCGAACGCGGTGTGGTGGTGGTCGCCACGTCAAACCGCAAACCCGACGATCTGTACAAGGACGGGCTGAACCGGGATCTGTTCCTGCCCTTTATCGCGATGTTGAAAGAACGGCTCGACATCGTCGAGCTCGACAGCGGCACCGATTACCGGCAGGGGCGCGCGACCCATGAACAGCGCTATTTCTGGCCGCTTGGTCCGGGCGCGAGAATCGGAATGAAGGCGGCCTGGGAGCGCGAAGCGGGCGGCGACGAGACGGCGCCTGTCACCCTGTCGATTCGCGGACGGCGTGTCCGGGTCGATCAGGCGACCGATGATGTGGGCCGCGCGGCGTTCGAGGCCCTTTGCGAGCAGCCCCTTGGCCCGTCTGACTATCTTGCCATTGCCGAGCGGTTTGAGACCTTCTTCCTTGACGGTGTGCCAAAGATGGGTTGGGAGCAAAACAACGAGGCCAAGCGCTTTGTCACCCTGATCGATGCATTCTATGAGGCGCAGGTGAAGCTCTACATCTCGGCCGATGTGCCGGCCGAGGACCTCTATATCGAAGGCAAGGGCGCGTTCGAATTCGAACGCACAGCCTCACGTCTGGCGGAGATGCAGGCAGATGACTACCCCGCGCGGCGCGATTCCGGCTGACCTCTGCGGCAAAAGCTCATCGCATCCCCCTCGGAGGCTTTCGGGTCGAAACTGTATCCCCCGCCGATCAGGCAGGAAATCATCAGATCCCGCGAGGGCGAGCAATCGGGTTCGATCTCGCCGGCGATCAGCACGCGGGCGACCGAGGCGGGCAGGCTGGAAAGCAGTTTGGGTTCGGTCACGCCAAGGACAACCACCAGCGTGTCGATCCTCTCTTCGCCGAGGATGAGATTCAAGTCAAAGGCCGGCGAGAAAGTGGGAGAATGAATCGCGGGCTGCATCGCCCCGTGACCGTGAATGACCTCTGCTTGCAACCGGTTGGCGGCGAGCAGCGTCTGCGCGACCCATACCCGTTCCCGGTCACGTTCAAAGGCGATCACGCGCGTGGCGCCCATCTGTGCGGCGATGGCGGGCAGGATGCCGATCCCGGCATCCAGAAACACAGCCCGCGATCCCGCGAGCGCCATGCGCCGAAGCGCCCTGACCGCGGTCCAGTTACCGCCACCGGAGCAGACCTCGGATAGGGTCGAGGAAAAAAGATGGGGTGCATCAATCGCCCCGGTGGCGGGCATGGAGAGTCCGAAGGGCAACCTAATTTCGCCCCCCTGTCCAACCGATCCGCCACGAATCTCTCTGAACTCCGACAGGGCGACGACAGTTGACATGCGAAAAGCGTTAGAGGTTAACCATTAACGTGCGCTTAAAGCCAGCGCTACAATTGGCGTTCCACCATCATTTTCTTGATTTCCGCGATGGCCTTGGCGGGGTTCAGCCCCTTTGGGCATGTCTTGGTACAGTTCATGATCGTGTGGCACCGGTAGAGGCGGAAGGGGTCCTCCAGGCCATCCAGCCGCTCACCGGTCGCCTCGTCCCGGCTGTCGATCAGCCAGCGATAGGCGTGGAGCAGGGCGGCGGGGCCCAGATACCGGTCGCCATTCCACCAATAACTGGGGCAGGAGGTCGAGCAACAGGCACACAGCACGCATTCGTAAAGCCCGTCCAGCTTTGCCCGGTCGTCAACGCTTTGCCGCCATTCCTTTTGCGGCGCCGGGCTTTCCGTCTCGAGCCATGGCTTGATCGAGGCGTGCTGGGCATAGAAATGGGTCAGATCTGGGATCAGGTCCTTGACCACCGGCATATGCGGCAGGGGATAGATCTTGATGTCGCCGTCGATCTCGTCGATGGCCTTCAGGCAGGCCAGCGTATTGGTGCCGTCGATGTTCATCGAGCACGAGCCGCAGATCCCTTCGCGGCACGAACGGCGGAACGACAGAGTCGGGTCGATCTCGTTCTTGATCTTGAGGATCAGGTCCAGAACCATCGGGCCACAGGTGTCGAGATCGACAAAATAGGTATCGACATGCGGGTTCTCGCCCGTATCCGGGTCCCAGCGGTAGACCTTGACGGTTTTTACATTCGTCGCGCCTTCCGGCTTTGGCCAGGTTTTACCAACCGTGATCTTCGAGTTCTTTGGAAGCGAGAATTCAACCATGTCGGGTCCTTATGAAACCTGGGTCATCGTGTTGCCTGGGTCAGATGTTGTCTAGCCCCATCGCTGTGGCCTGTCGACGCTGTCGCGGGAGAGCGATTACGCTGTCGCCAATGCTTAACATCTATATCAAAATCGGGGTGGAGAAAGTTCGCGAGGCGTTCAGCAGGATCCTGGTCGATCCGAAACTCGAGGAAACGCCCGGCGTCCGCGAAATGCTGCCGGACCGCGGCATTGTGGGACCGAAACTGCGTCTCCCACAGCGTGCGAAGCCCTGCTTCGTCAACGCCGTATATCTTCATCGCCCGCGCACGCAGCGTTCCGTTGCGGTGCGAGAGCCGGGAATCGAGCCAGGCCGCCTCATCCCGCGTGTTCAGGATGAACCATGCATCCGGGTACTCTGCGTGGAAATGGCGAAAGAAATGCGCCCCTTCGATATAGAGTTTGGCATCGGCATAGCTGAGATCGGAATAGGCCTGATACCGGTCCATCCCGAACAGACAGGGTCGACCGGCGCAGATATTGTTCACCAGCCGAACCGCCGCATTCCCGACATCAGGCGCGCGAAAATGCAGCGAACTGAGGCCCGACCGGACAAACAGCTGATGCAGCGAGTTCGTCCCGCATTTGTTGAGACCGATGACAAAGATCCGGCTCATGCGCGTTTTCCGCCCACAAAAACCCGCTCGCCGCGGTGAAGGGCATACCGTGAAACATCGGGCTCTGTCGCAACGAACATGGTCAGATCAAGCCCGGCATCCGTGATCCGTTCGCGGAAATCCCGCCCGTAAAAGCGCTGATGCGTGGGATCGCCATAATAAAGCGCCCGGGCATCGTCGTCCGATGCTGACGGATCTTCCAGCGTCTGATCCCAACCTTCGATCATCGGCACCGTCAGCACCGCCTTGCCGCCCGGGCGCAACACACGGCGCATTTCGGCCAGGGCCGCGGCATCGTCGACATGTTCCAGGACGTGATTTGCGATGACGACATCGAAACTCGCGTCGGGCAGATCCATCTGGGTGATGTCGATCTGCAGCTCGAACTTGTCATTCAGGTCTGCGGTGACATAGCGCGCGCCGCGGTCCTCGAACCAGCGGCGCACCCAGGGCTCGGCGGCAAAATGCAGCACGTCGGCGCCAGCGGGCAAACCGAGTTCGCGGTCCATCCAGAGCTTTAGCAAGCGATGGCGCGGGCGACTGTCGCATTGCGGGCACCAGATCGCCGGCTTGTGGCGCACCGGAGAGAACATGCCCGCATACCCGCAGATCGGGCATTCGCGGCGGGTATCGCCACGGGCGATCGATGTGAAGTGGCGGATCGCCCGGTCAGCCCGATAGTCGATGATCCGGGCGAGCTCTTCGGGGCTGCGCATGCCAGGTTGCGACCAGTCAGGCATCGCGGTCCCTCACCGGCGCGCGCGGGTCAATACACCCGCGCTTTCGGCGCGATCCGGGCAAGCGGAATGCCCCCCTCGTTCTCGGGCGTCAGCGGGTCGGTGATCACCGGGCGATATGTCATCTTCACGTCATCCTTGACCCAGGCAAGTGAATGGACGCGCCAGTTCTCGTCATCCCGGTCGGGGTGATCCTCGTGCGCATGGGCACCCCGGCTCTCCTTGCGCGCCTCGGCGGAATAGATGGTGGCAAGCGCATTGGGGAGCAGGTTGCCCAGCTCCAGCGTCTCCATCAGGTCGGTGTTCCAGATCAGCGAGCGATCTGTGACGCTGACATCGTCGAACATCGCATCGATGCGCGAAATGGTGTCACATCCGTCCTTGAGCGTCGCATTGGTGCGAAAGACCGCGGCATCCTTTTGCATCGCCTTTTGCAGCGACGTGCGCAGGCTGGCCGTCGGCGTCGCGCCTTCGGCATAGCGCAGCCGGTCGAACCGGTCCATCGCCTGATCGACCGAGACGGGATTGAGCGACGGGTTCGGGGCCGATGGATCGACGACCTCGGCTGCCTTGATCGCGCAAGCCCGGCCAAAGACCACCAGATCGGTCAGCGAGTTCGAGCCGAGCCGGTTCGAGCCGTGCACCGAACAGGAGGCCGCTTCTCCACAGGTCATCAGACCCGGAACCAGGGCATGGGGGTCGTCGTCGGTCGGTTTGACAACCTCGCCCCAATAGTTCGACGGAATACCGCCCATGTTGTAATGGACGGTCGGCAGCACCGGGATCGGCTCGCGCGTCAGATCCACGCCGGCAAAGATCTTGGCGGTTTCCGAGATGCCGGGCAGACGCAGCGCCAGTTGCTCGGGCGGCAGGTGGTTGAGGTTGAGGTGGATATGGTCCCCGTCCGGCCCGACACCGCGCCCCTCGCGGATCTCCAGGGTCATGCAGCGCGAAACCACATCACTTATGCATTAGTATTACCACATCTGGTTTCTTGGTTCACAAGCTGGAGAATGTGATAGCCATCTAGCTGGG
>JBCCHW010000159.1:0-8669 GCA_039028555.1 Pseudomonadota bacterium
CGACAAGGTCGCCGCGTTCCTGAAGGGCATGCGCGACGCATCGACGGTGATCGACTCGCTGCGTCCGGAGATCACCGGCCCGCGATCGGATCGACCGAGGCGAGGATCGCGTCGATGACCGCGGTCGCGGTAAGCGCGGGGTTGATCGAAAGCGCCAGCGCCGCGGCCGCGGTCACATGGGGTGCCGCCATCGAGGTGCCGCTCAGAAACGCGTATCCACCATCCAGATAGGTGCTGGCGATGTATTCGCCCGGCGCCGCCAGATCGACCGTGGTTGCCCCGTAATTCGAGAACGAGGCGAGACTGTCATCCAGCGTGGATGCGCCAACGGCGATGACATTCGGGAGATCGAAGATCGTTCGGGTCGGATCGAGCAGATCCTGATCCCGACCCGAGTTTCCCGCGGCATAGACGAACAGATGATCCAGGGCGGCCACTGCCTCGATCGTCGATCGGTGAAAGGCGCCCAGCGTTCCATAGCTGTTGTTAGATACCCGCGCGCCATTGGCCGCGGCGTATTCGATCGCTTCGAGAATGGCGAAACCGCTCAGCGAGCGGGAATCGTCCGATCCGACCCGCAAAACCATGATCTCGGCCTCGTAGGCCGCGCCGACGATGCCGGTACCGTTACCCCCTTCGGCGGCGATGATCCCGGCGACATGGGTGCCATGGCCATTGGTATCGCTGGGGTCGCTGTCGCCATCGTCGCGCACGCGGATCGAGGCGCCGCCAAAATCATAGCCGTGAACGTCGTCGATATAGCCGTTATTGTCGTCATCGATGCCGTTGCCGGCGATCTCGCCGGGATTGACCCATAGATTGTCGTCCAGATCGGGATGGTCGAGATCGATTCCGGTGTCGATCACGGCGACCACGACGCCGTCGCCGCTTGCCTGCTCCCAGGCATCGGCCGCGTCGATATCGGCGTCCGGTTCGGCAATCGCTTCCATCTGTGCCTGCAGGCCCGGGTTGCCGAAATCCGGGAGCAGGCCGGTGTTCTCCAGGCTCCATTGCAGTGCATAGAGCGGATCGTCGGGAATAAAGCGTTGCGCGGTGTCGGCGGGCGCAATCTGGTAGTTCAGATCGGTCATCTCGACCAGCGGGTTCCGGTTGAGGTCCCGCAGGATCCCGTCCAGATCGCTGCCCTCGGGCACCCTCAGATGCTCGATGCCGGTGAGCGAGGTGGTGCCGAGCGTGGTCGCGCCCAATGCCGTCTTGAGTGTGCCGATCGCCAGCGGGTCCGCATCGCCCGCGAACCGAATCAGGATTTCATTGCCGAAATGGCTTCGTGTACTGTCGTGAAATACCAACGCGCCCGTCGTTAAAGACATCAGAACCTCCCCATCGGGTAGATGCAAATCGCGAAACTACCTGCCCGATATCCACACAATTATTCTCCAATTGATCATGTTAACGATTTCAAGAATCAACCCTGAGGATTCCGCGCGTGCCTCGTTTTGGGATGACTGAGGCGCCAAAGCGACGTTGTCGCAGGCGCCCGAGGCCCGGTCTGCGGTTCCTCGGCGGGTGACGCGCCGGCTTCAGAACTGCGGGGCAGGGCCGGGGCGGCGCCTCCGGGGTGATCAGATTCGGTCGCCCACCGCCTCGCAGTCAGTGGTCCGCACCCCGAACTCGTTCCAATTGGCCTCGCGGCCCTTGCCGCGCAGCTCGAACTGGTCGTTGCGATAGAGAAAGCCCGAGCCGGTGCGCTGTTCGAACAGCACTTGTTGCCCGACGCCCAGCATGGCGACCGTTGCGGTGCCGTTTTTCTGGTAATAGATCACCGAAAGAGCGGGCCCCTCGGCGCATTCATAGGTGACGGAGAGCGGCGAATCCGGTGGCTCGATCAATGCCACGCCCGAGAGGCCGACATTGAACTCGTTCTCGCAGGCCATCAGTGGCAACATCGAAAGAGCGAGGAGCCGGCGCATCTGAAAATCCCTTTACCGCAGCAGCAACCGGAGTCTTGTACCACAGCATTCAGCCGGTTGCGAACCAGCTTCTGACGAGGAAAGGGTTGCGTTCAGCGTCCGGTGATGGTGTTCTTCGCAGGTGCGAACAGATGGTTTGATATCTTCATGCTGCTTCACGCGGGTGCCGACCGGCATCGGGGCCGTTGATGCGCAGGCGCGCGCCCGCGGAATGCGCGGCGACCGGCGCCTCGCCAAGGCCGAAACCGTCATCGGGGAGAGAGCGGAATGACCGGCCAGATTGTCGGCCTGATAGGAAATGCGCGCATACTGGATCCCTGTTTTCCGGTCCAGATGGTCGGAGAATATGGGGTTCGCGCGGTGGGCGAGGTTTCGGGCGCGACACCGCTGATGATCCCCTCGGTGCCCGAGGTCTGTGATATCGCCGCAATTCTGGATGCGATTGACGGTCTCGTCGCCCTTGGCGCGGCGGCCAATGTTCACCCCACCCTTTTCGACGAGACGCCGGACCCCGCCTATGAGCCCTATGACGTGGGCCGCGACAGCGTGGCGCTCGACCTCATCAAGGCCTGCGTCGCGCAGGGCAAACCGGTGCTGGGGATCTGCCGGGGGTTTCAGGAGATGAATGTCGCCTTTGGCGGCACGCTGCATCCCGAGATCCGGGATATCCCGGGGCGCATGAACCACCGGATGCCGCGGCTGGAGAATGGCGAGATCCACCCCGACCCGGAGGTGCTGTTCGCCGATCGCCATGATGTGCACCTGACCCAGGGGGGTGCCTTGGCGGGCCTTTGGCGGCAACAGACGATCCGGGTCAACTCGCTGCACGGGCAGGGGATCCTGAACCCGGGCCCGCGTGTCGTGGTCGAGGGCGTCGCCGATGACACCACGATCGAAGCGATCCGGATCGCCGACGCCCCGGGCTTTGCCGTGGGTGTTCAGTGGCATGCGGAATACGACCCGCAGACAAACCCGATCAATCAGCGCCTGTTCGAAGCCTATGGCGAGGCGCTGCGCGACCGGCTGGGCAATCGTCGCAAAGCGTCCTGATCAGACACGTCATTCGGTGCGAAGCGAAAACTCCGTGACCGGCATGCCCGTGATGCCAAAGTCATGCAGTTGCGGCACAAGATGCGGGGCCACATGGCGCACAGTGGGATCAAACTCGGATGACGCGAAGATGCGGTATCCCGAGGTCAGCGCGCGATCCAGGAAAGCCCCGTCAATCGACCCTGTGACGCGATCCGGCATGTAGAGCAGAGCGTCGGATCGATCCAGCTTTGAATAGTAGAGCTCCGGCAGGCCGATGATCACGCTTGGCGATGGAATCGCCGCGAGGCGGGCTTCGGTCGCGTCGAGGAAGTTTCGCCGGGTCTGGGTGATCATCTGATCGGCGGTCGCGAAGGACATCGAAAAGACGAACCCAGCCGCGCCGAGCGACCGTACAAGATGCGCCGCCGGCTGCCTCGCTCTGCCCGGAAGCCCCAACAAAAGGGCGGAAAGGGCGGTTGCGATCAACAAGATCGTCGAGGGGATCTGTTCCAGACCAAACACGCCACCCGGGCCAGCGAGGCTCCATGCACAGACCACGAGAACGCCGCCGAAGAGCCCGACCTTGGCGGATTGACTCCCCTTGCGAACGACGGCGCCAAGCTCGTGCCACACAAGCGCGCCCAGAACAGCGAGCATCGGCACAAGCGGCAAAAAGTACCGCATGTTGTTCCCCAACCCGCCGTGCCAGCTGCGCATCGCGAAGGGCAGGGTCCAGACCACGATTGCGACCAGAAAGATCCAGATCGCCGCACGCGCACGGTCGGGCCATCGGATCACGGCCAATGATGTGAGCGCGCCGATCCAGGGCATGCTTTGCCCCAGTGCCTTCTTGGCCAGGCCCCAGAACAGAACCGTGCCGTCATCCGTCGCAACGATGTTCTGATTAACTTCGTCGACCGCGCGCAGATCGATGACAAGTCTGTAAAGACCAAGAAGATAGGCCTCGGCAAAGGCGGATGCCTTTGGAACAAGGAAGATCGCGACGAGTGCGACGACGCCCGCCCCCCAGGCCGCCCGCTTTAGCCGCGCGGTCGATTGGATCCGGCGAAGAACGAGCAGCAGCACAAACACGATCCCCAGCGCCGCGATCGAGCCGATATGGCTGCTGAGGCTGATGCCCCCCTTGTCGTGCCCACCATAAGAGATCGGGTTGAACGTCCCGAACTTGAAGTCATTGACCAGCGCGATGATCAGACAGCCGGGCAACATCCCGATTGCAGCAAAGATGCAACAACGCCAGGGTCTTGCCGCGAAAATCAGAAAGGCGACGCCGATGGTGGGCAGGATCAGCACCGTGTCCGTGCGGATCATCAAGCCGAGCCCCACGGCCAAACCTGCAAGACCCGCCCAGTAGCCGCTCGCCACCGTATCGGGCAGGGCGCGTAGCGTGCACCACACGGCACAGGCGACGATCAGCACCGATAGGGCATGCGGCCAGAACGCATAGACATAGTCGATCCAGAACGACCCGGCGACCAGCAGGATCACCGAGAGGAGTGCGACATCCTCGCGGCCCGAGACATCGCGCGCCATGGCCCGGGTGACAAACAGCGTCGCGATGGCGGCCAGTGCGCTCAGCACGATCGGGCCTCGCGTGCCCATCACCAGATGAAACAGCCCCCCGGCAAGCGCCGTGCCAGGCGGGTATTGTGGCGTCAGACCATTCGGTCCCCACACCAGGAACCACAACCGCAACCCGTCCGACTGAAACTGCTCATAGCCGTTTTCGATGGTCAACGAGCCCCGTTGGCTCATCGCCTCCATCGCCGCCAGATAGATCGCCTCGTCGATATTGTAGAGCCCGGTCGAGGCGAAAAACGCCCCCACCAGCAGCAGCAGAGACAGCCCCCACAGGACCTTTGCGCCATGGCGATCGGCAAAACCGGT
This sequence comes from Pseudomonadota bacterium, assembly GCA_039028555.1. Lineage (GTDB taxonomy): Bacteria > Pseudomonadota > Alphaproteobacteria > Rhodobacterales > Rhodobacteraceae > Thermohalobaculum. Next base: position 4,872 of record JBCCHW010000159.1, read on the forward strand.
CATTCGCGCGCGTCTTCCTCGAGCTCGGCGATCAGTTGCCGGCTGCGGATCTCGGCCAGCAGAACCCGGTTTGCCGCGATCAGATCGGCCAGCAGGCCGCCGATGAACAGCACAAAGCCCGCCGCGATCAGCGCGGAGCCCACCACCAGCGATTGCACGTTGCCTGCGCCCTGCCCGATTGCGAACAGGTAGAAAAAGCGCAGAAACGCCAGCACCCCCGGCAGGCTGACAATCACCGCCAGCCAGGAAAAGAACCTGAGCGGATTGTAGACGATCATGATCCGCAGGATCGTCTCGCCCGAGCGCAGGATATAGCGCAGCACCGACTTGATCAGCCGCGAGTCGCGGGTGGGCGCGTTCACCTCGATCGGCACCGACTTGATCGGAATGCCAAGGCGCCCGGCCTGAATGATCGTCTCGAGCGTATAAGTATAGGAATTGAAGACATAAAGCTGCACCGCCGCCTGCCTGTCAAAGGCACGAAATCCGCTGGGCGCGTCCTCGACATCCGTCCGGCTGGCCTTGCGCACCACCCAGCTGCCCAGGCGCTGCAACTGGCGCTTGATGGGGGAGAAATGCTCGATGGCGCTGATCGGGCGGGCGCCGATGGTGATCTTGGCCTCGCCGTCCAGGATCGGCTTGGTCAGGGCGGGGATGCCATCGGCCCGGTACTGGTTGTCGCCATCGGTGTTCACGATCACATCGGCACCGCGGCGCAGACAGGCCTCGATCCCGGCCATGAAGGCCTTGGCCAGGCCCTGATTATGGCCGAGCGTCACGATGTGATCGACCCCGTGCTTGCGGGCCGTCTCGACGGTCGCATCGGTCGAGCCGTCATCGATGATCAGCCACTCCACCGTGTCAAAGCCATCGACCTGCCGTGGCAGGTCGGCCAGGGTTTCGGGCAGCTGTTTCTCTTCGTTGAAACAGGGAATCTGGATGATCAGTTTCACGATGTCCTGCTTTCGCTTTTGGTGGCAAAGTGCTTCCGCGCACAGAGGCCAAGGCCGAACGAAATCACATCGCCGACGACCGAGACACCCCGATGGAGAAATGCGATACTCAATCCTGCCGCACCGCCCATCGTCATACCCAGTCCCAGCGCGATGATTCCATCGCGTACCCCGAGGCCTCCGGGGGAACCCGGTGTCAGAAAGCCGCTGACCCAGGCGGTGACAAAGACGATCGTACAAAACCCGACCGAAATCTGCGCCGTTGGCGCAACAGCGCGAGCGGCGAAGTAGAGCGAGATACCGAGCAACAGGTTGTTGACGATGTGGATTGCGACCGGACCTAAAAGACGCACCGGCTGAATGTTTTTGGCCATCGCGCCATCCCTCTTTCGCCGGTTAATCAACATGATGACAATCACGGCGGTCAGGAGCACCAGAAACAAAGCTGCGACGGAGTAAATGACCGCAGTCCGGGTCTGCAGCTCATGTGCGATCTCGGCCATGACATCGGGCATCGCGATCATCAAGACGGCCACATAGAGCATCCCGATCGCCAAGAGCATGCAGATTTCGAGGAACATCGCGAGGCTCGCGGCCCAGCCGGGGATACCGTCGGTGCGCGCGAGAGAAATCCGTCCAATCAGATGGGCGATGTTGCCGGGAATGTACTTCCCGATCTGTGAAACCAAGAGCTCGCTTTCAGCGAGGCCCGCATTGCAGGCCTTGCCCAATGTGCCCAGCGTATACCGCCACCCGATCGACGCAAGTATCTGTGTTAGAAGATAAAAAAATAGACAAAACCCGACGTTTTGAGAGACGTTTGGAGAGAGAAGATCTATTGTGGGAAGCCGATCCCAATTTTCATAAACAAACCAACCGATGAAGCCAAAGGCGATCGCTGTTCCCAGATATCCTGCAAATCGGCCCAACTCAGTCTACTCTTCGAGCAACGACGATATAGCCGACACCATAATCGGTATCCACGAACAGCCGTTGTAGACGGCAAAACAAATTGAGGACAAATACGCAAACCGGGAAGCTGTAAAACGGCCAGAGTTTTGTCAGCAATCGGCGATCTGTACCGCTCTGCTTGGTTCGGCCATTCGTATCCAACGCCTCGGCTGTCTCTGTTTTCATCATTCTGGCATAGACCGGCACGATCAGGCGTTCCATCACGCTGGCGAGTGGAAATCCGTATGAATGGATCGTGGAGACATCGAAGCCCGCTTGCGTGAGCAGGGTTTCGAGCTGTTGACGTTCGTACCTGCGAATATGACCGGCCCAGTCGTCGGCAGCATTCCATCGCTCGGGATGCGCTGGAACAGATAACAGTAGATAGCCGCCTTCTCGCAAATACCCCCGCCACGAACGAAGTGTGCCCAAATCATCCCGAATATGCTCAAGGACTTCAAAGGATGCGAGGTAGTCAAATTTCTCCCCCCCGGTTTCACCCGCGTCTGAGGTGATTTCAATCTTCGGATTTGATTGATGAACAAGTCGCGCCAAATCGCATGCTTTTTTCGATCGATCAACACCGATACCGTGAAATCCAATCTCGGCGAGATCGTGCAACAATGTCCCGGCTCCGCATCCGATTTCCAGGATCCTTCCGGGTGGCAGAGATCTGAACAGGCGGAGCACCAGATCGCGCCGCAATAGCTACCGGGGCGCCGGCACCCAGTCGAGATCCGGCATAGCTGGCCCATAGGACGGGTGGACGACGAGCGTCGCGGCCCGGTCTTTCTTGGCCCGAACCTGCGTGTACCGATCACTTCGTAATAGTTGTGGCATGACGCCCCCTGACATGCACTTCCATCATCGAGCGAAGCTTACGGGCGATTTCGGGCGGATTTGTGAAGGAAATCTGGCCGGGTTCGATGATCGGAAACCCGCTTTCGGCCACCTGATGGATCGCCGCAGTCAGGGCCGCGGGATCAGACGGGGGGATCAGCGTCAAGCCCGCCGGCGGATCGGGAAAGAAATCCCGCATGGCCGCGCTCTCTCGGGTGATCACCGGGCGCCCCGCGGCAAGCGTTTGAAAGACCTTGTTGGGCACGACCGACGCGGCCTTTTGCGAGGTGCCAAAGATACCGAGGCAGATATCCGCCTGTGAAATCGCCTCGATCAGGGCGTCGTAATCGACCCAGCGGTCCCAGCGGATATGGGCCGCACCCGGGCCTGACAGCGCGTTCTCGACCGTCGCCAGCTCCTGCCCGGTGCCGATCAGATGCCAGTCGAATGCCTGTCCTTCCGCCGAGAGAGCCGCGTCTAGAATCGTCTGGATGCCATGCAGCGGGATGAGCTGGCCATAAAACAGAATGCGGATCCGCCCCCCGGGCGCTGGCCGCGGGTCAAGGCGCGGGAAGGCGCCGGGCTCCACGCCGACCGGCACCGACCCGGTACGACCCGGGGGTAGGGAGAACAGCCGTTCCACATGGCGCGCATGGCTGGGGGTGTCGAGCAGAACAAGGTTTGCGGCCCGGCAGGCGAGCCATTCCAACGTCTTGAGGATCCGTGCCTTGGGCGCCGTTGGCCGCGCCATCTTTCGATCATTCACCACCGTATCGTAGAGCGACAAGAACAGGTCGAGCACGACCGGCTTGCCCCGGATTTTTGCAAAGATCCACAGGACCAGAATGTCGACCTGGCCAAGATAGGGCACCAGCACCACGTCATGGGCGGGCGCGCGCAGATAGCGCCAGATCAGCGAGGGATAGCTGCAAACGACCCGCCACACGATGCCGAACGATCCCTGTTGGCTGATCTGGCTCTTGTCCTCGATCCCGGACCAGACATCGCTGTGGATCTCGATCAGCTCGACACCGATCTCGCGCAGACCGCTGCG
>JBCCHW010000160.1:0-8661 GCA_039028555.1 Pseudomonadota bacterium
CCTCGATCTCGCGGGTCAGGCGCTTGTACTGCTCCTCGGTCAGCGTCTCGCCCTCCTTGCCGCCAAAGACGATGGCGCCCGAGGGGCGCGCGGCATTGTCGAGCAATGCTTTCGACCAACGGCTCGCCGCGTTGTGCACATCGACCGAGGCGGCAGCGGCCTCCAGCGGGCTCAACCCGTAATGGTCGTCCAGCGGATGGAACGCCTTGAGATGCAGGATCGGCCGCGCGCCCTCGGCACAGTTCCAGCGGTGTTTCGCCTGCCCGACCCGGTATTCATAGGCGATCGGCCAGCCATCGGTCCCCGGCACCACGTGCATCCGGTCGGGGCGCAGCGTGTGCAGCTCACGCGGCAGGCCCAGCGAGTCCGGGCTCGCCGCTTCGACATAGCCATTGCCCGACAGTTGGAGATTTCCGTAAAGCGTCTCGAAAAAGCTCCGCCCGTCCTGGCCGGGATTGGGGCTTGCGATCAGCCCCAGGGCGGGATGCGCCGACATCCGCACGCCCCCCTCGGCCAGCACCAGCGGGATCGCGCCCGCGGCCTCTGCCACCATGCGGACCGAGCGAAAGCCGATGACATTCTGCTCGTATCCGGTGCGGGTCAGTGAAACCGTGTCGCGCGGGCTCCAGACCGCGCGGCCGGTGCCGTGAAACGCCATCACCGGCCCGGCGCCCGAGGCTTTCTCCTCGGGCGGCTGGTCGGCGGTTCGGAACAGATTGAATGCCATTTGGGGTCTCCCTTTTGGGGCGGGCGGGCACAGGGCCCGGTATCGGTCAGAGCAGGCGGACCTGCGGTTTGGTCGGGGGGCCCGCCTCGAGAATCAGATCGGTGACGGCCCAGACGAGCGCATCCAGCCTGTCGGGGCTTTTGCCCGAGGCACCGGTGAAGTGGACCATCTGGTCTTCGAGCGCCTTGAACGCCCCCACGTGATGCACGCGGCCCTGTTCATAGAGGGCGGCGACCGGTTCGGCGCGCAGCCGCTTGCCCTGGCCTGCGCGCACCGCGCGATAGCTGAGGCCCGGGTCGATCTCGCGCAGCACCTGTTCGACCATGTTGCCGCCCTGGTTCACCTCGGCCACCAGCCGGTCGGCGCCAAATTCCTCATAGGCGGCAGCGGCCTGAAGCGCCCAGTCCGACACCGATTTCGGGCGGCAGCTTAGATCCGCCAGCACCCAGGCGCGCCAGGCGCGCCGGTCAGCACCCAGCGTGGCACCAACCACCAGAATCCCGCATTCATCCGCGCCGGTGCCGGTCGAGACCTGCGGATCGACGGCGACGACGATGCGGTCGAGCGCGGGCGCCGCCCCCACCCGCGCCGCCTCGACCATGTCGCGCGACCAGAGCGCGCCCTTGGTCTGGCGCACGATCTCGCCGTCCAGTTCCTGCCGGCCCAGCGAGGTGCCGCCGTATTTCGCCTCGAGATTGGCCAGAAAGTTCGGCGCCAGATTGGCGACATTCTCCAGCGTGCCGCCCCGGGTCACGACGGTGCCGGGGGCCTGCATGATTTCGTCCAGCACCGGGTTGTCGCGCGGCGTTGTCGTCACGATCTGGCGCGGGTCGTCGCCCAGGCGCAGCGTGAACTGCAGCATGTCCCAGGCCTCGCGGCCGTATTTCCACTTGGCGAGTTCATCGCTCCACGCGCAATCGAATTGCGGGCCGCGCAGCGCCTCGGGGTTCGAGGCGCTCACCAGCATCGCTTCGGCCCCGTTCGGCCAGATCAGCCGGCCGAGCGAGCTCCTGAACGCGGGCTTGCGGTCATCGGGGCAGCATGCGAGCAGGCCGCTCTCTCCCGTCACCATCACATCACGCACCTGATCCATGGTCTCGCCGAGGAGGGCCACGCGCCGCGCGGCCCCCCTGGCGAGCGGGGTCGGGCCTTCGACACGGGCCCTCACCCACTCGGCACCGGCGCGGGTCTTGCCCGCACCGCGCCCCCCCATGATCACCCAGACTTGCCAGTCACCCGCAGGCGCCACCTGATGCACAGGATTGGCCCACAGGCTCCACAGCCAGGGCATTGCCGCGAGGGCATTGTCGGACAGACCGTCCAGAAACGCCCTGCGCTCCGCCTCAGGCAGCGAGGCGAGCAAGGCGGCGTTCGATTTCAGCACGTGCTTCTTCCATATCGATGCAGGGCGGGTCGGGGATCGGCTTGGCCACCTTGCCGGTCAGCTTGCCTTCGATCTCTCCCACCTGTTGCATCGCCTTGTGTGTCGAGTTGATGAGGGAGGTGACCTCCTTCACTTGCCTGTCTGTCAGAATTTCACCACCAGAGCGCAGGTCGTCATCCAGCATGCGTTCCAGCCGTTCCGCCAGGGACACGAGGGATTTCCGCGTGGTCCGCAACACGGCCATCATGGCCTTGTCGTCGACTCGCACGCCCCCCCCGCGACCCGCTTTCGCTTGGGTCGTTGTCACGTTTCGCCTCTTTTTGTTTGTTTGGTTATTGCCGCCAGGCGCCAATGGCACCGCCCCGGTGCCACTCGCCAAACCCGGAAACGCGAAAGGGCGGCCCGTTCTCAGAGGCCGCCCTTTGGTCGCAGATTTCCTAGCGTGTTCTTTTTCTATCTTAGAGCGTTCGCGTTGTCAATGGCCAATCTTTGGGTTGAGCAACTTTACTCGCTGGCCTGCCGCGCCTTTTCGATCTTGCGCCATGCGGCGACATTGCGCTGATGCTCTTTCAGCGTCTTGGCAAAGGCATGGCCCCCGGAGCCGTCGGCCACAAAGAAATAGAAGTCGGTCTCGGCGGGGTTTGCCACGGCCTCGATCGCGGCCCTGCCGGGGTTGGAGATCGGCGTCGGCGGCAATCCCGCGATCTGATAGGTGTTGTAGGGCGTCTTCTTGTTGAGCTCGCTGCGTTTCAGCCCGCGCCCCAGCTTTTCCCTGCCCAGCGTCAGGCCATAGCGCACCGTCGCATCCGCCTCCAGCCTTCGGCCCTCGCGCAGCCGGTTGATGAAAACCGACGCGACCTTGTCGAGCTCTCCCGCCCCGGCTTCGCCCTGCACGATCGAGGCGAGGATCAGCATCTCCTCGGGGCTTTTCAGCGGCAGGTCGGGCTGGCGGGCTTCCCAGGCATCGGCCAGGATCCTGTCCTGTGCCGCCACCATCAGGCCCAACACCTCTTCGCGCGGCTGATCGCGCGAGACGAAATGGGTGTCCGGCGCGATATGCCCCTCGGGCGGCACCTCGCCCAGATCGCCGGACAACAGCTCCTGCCCCTGTAACAGGGCGACGATCTCGTGGCTGGTCAGACCTTCGGGGACGGTGACCTTGTACTGTTCGGTGCGGCCCGTCACGATCAGCGCCAGGATTTCCTGCATCGAGGCGCCCGCGGGAATGCGATACTCGCCAAACTTGATATCGCGCTCGCGCCCTTCATAGCGGGTGCCAAGGCGAAACAGCAACTCGCTGTCGATCGCCCCGCTTTTCGCCAGCAGTTCCGAGGTATCGCGCAGATTGGCGCCCTTGGGCAGGTCGACCAGCACCTCGCCTGCCAGGGGGCCCGGGGCGGTAAAGGACTGCTTTGCATAGGCAATCACGCCAGCGACGCCGATCCCCAACACGATCAGGATGCTCAGCACATTCGCCGCGAGATGCCGCATCGAAGCTCCCTTGCCATCAACCGGGCGGGCGGTCAGACCCGGCCGAAAATCACGCTTGCATTCGTCCCGCCGAATCCGAAGCTGTTCGAAAGGGCATAGTTAATCTCACGCTCGGTTTTGACCAGAGGGCTCAGATTGATCGGTGTCTCGACCGAGGGGTCATGCAGGTTCAGCGTCGGCGGCGCGACATTGTCGCGGATCGCGAGGATCGAAAAGATCGCCTCGACCGCGCCAGCGGCCCCCAACAGATGGCCGGTCGAGCTTTTGGTCGACGACATGACCACATTGGCCGCATGATCACCCATCAGCCGCGTCACGGCGCCCAGCTCGATCTCGTCGCCCAGCGGGGTCGAGGTGCCATGCGCGTTGACATAGTCGATGTTCTCCGGCGTCAGCCCCGCATTCCTCAGCGCCGCCTTCATCGAGCGATAGCCGCCATTCCCGTCCGAGGCCGGCGCGGTGATGTGATAGGCGTCGCCCGACATTCCATAGCCCACAACCTCGGCATAGATCCTGGCGCCCCGGGCCATGGCGTGCTCGTATTCCTCTAGCACGACGATGCCCGCCCCTTCGCCCATGACAAACCCGTCGCGGCCCGCGTCATAGGGGCGGCTCGCCGTCTCCGGCGCGTCGTTATAGCCGGTCGAGAGCGCCTTGCAGGCCGAAAATCCGGCCACCGAAATCTCGCAAACCGGGCTCTCCGCCCCGCCCGCGATCATCACATCGGCATCGCCCAGCATGATGATGCGCGCCGCATCGCCAATGGCATGCGCGCCGGTCGAACACGCGGTCACCACCGCATGGTTCGGCCCCTTGTATCCGTATTTGATCGAGACCTGCCCCGAACAGAGATTGATCAGCGCCGAGGGGATGAAAAACGGGCTCACCCGGCGGGGGCCTTTCTCCTTCAGCGTGATCGCGGTTTCGGCAATCGATTCGACCCCGCCGATGCCCGAGCCGATCAGCACCCCGGTGCGTTCGAGCTCCTCTTCGTCATCGGTCTTCCAGCCCGCATCGGTCACCGCCTGCTCGGCCGCCGTCAGGGCATAGGTGATAAAGCGGTCGATCTTGCGCCGGTCCTTGGCCGCAACCCAGTCATCGGCGTTGAACGTTCCGTCGCTGCCATCGCCCAGCGGGATCTCACAGGCGATCCGGCAAGGCAGATGCGACGCATCGAAATACTGAATCACGCCGGCGCCCGACTGCCCGGCCAGGATCCGCTCCCAGCTTTTCTCGACCCCGCAGGCGAGCGGGCTCAGCATTCCCAGTCCGGTGACGACAACTCGACGCATTTCTTCCCTCTTAGGGTTCTTGAGCGAGGTCTTCCGGGCGCCCCGCCAGCTTATGTCTCAGTTTAGAACGGTTACCACGGAAAGCAAAACGCGGCGCTGGAATATCCGGCGGCCGCGTTGGCTGGAATTTTCAGGCGGCCCGCAGGCGGCTGCTCAGGCAGATTTTTCGGTAATGAACTTCACCGCATCGCCAAAGGTCTGGATGCTTTCGGCGGCATCATCAGGGATTTCGATCCCGAATTCTTCTTCAAAGGCCATCACCAGTTCGACCGTGTCGAGACTGTCCGCGCCAAGATCGTCGATAAAGCTCGCCGCCTCGGTCACTTTGTCCGCCTCGACGCCAAGATGCTCGACGACGATTCCTTTAACGCGATCTGCGATGTCGCTCATGGTCTCTCCTCATTTTGTTGGGCTTTTTGAGCCTCGTATACCGACCGCGGGGGCCGTGCATCATGTATGAACCGCGCCTCCCTTATCAATAAGTCCCAGAAAGCGCAAATTGTGATTTGGGCGGATGTGGCCGGGGTTACGGGCCGGATGTCGCCAAATGAACGCGGGCGCGGGCCGCAAACCCGGCCGCAAAGGCGGCGGCGGGCGCATGCCTCTCGGTGCCCGGCAACCGGCCGGCTTCAACCGGCGGGCGATTCGCCCACCGCCCCGCTGGTCAGATCATCGCCATGCCCCCGTTCACATGCAGGGTCTGCCCGGTGACATAGGCAGCCTCGTCCGAGGCAAGATAAACCACCGCCGCGGCGCATTCCCCGGCAGTGCCCATCCGCCCGGCCGGGATCGCGCCGAATATCTTGGCCTTCTGCTCGTCGGTCAGCTTGTCGGTCATCGCCGTCTCGATGAAACCCGGCGCCACGCAGTTCACCGTCACATTGCGCGAGGCGATCTCCTGGGCCAGTGATTTCGCCATCCCGATCATCCCCGCCTTCGAGGCGGCATAGTTCGCCTGGCCGGGGTTGCCCATCACACCGACAACCGAGGTGATCCCGATGATCCGCCCCCAGCGGGCCTTCATCATGCCCCGCAGCACCGCTTTCGACAGGCGAAACCCCGCCGTCAGATTGACCTGCAGAACCTTGTCCCATTCATCGGGGCTCATGCGCATGAAAACATTGTCGCGGGTCACCCCGGCATTGTTGACCAGAATATCCAGCCCCCCCATGGCCTCGCTCGCCGCCTTGGGCAGCGCGTCCACCGCATCCAGATCCCCCAGATTGCACGGCACGACATGGGCGCGCGCGCCCAGCTCCGACGCCAGCGCCTCCAGCGGCTCGACCCGCGTCCCCGACAGGGCAACCGTGGCGCCCTGCCCGTGCAGCGCGCTGGCAATCGCGCCGCCAATCCCGCCCGACGCGCCGGTTACAAGGGCGCATCTGCCTGTCAGATCAAACATGAATGTCTCCTTCGCGCCGGCGGATCCGGGCATCGCGCAGCCCTTTGCCACGGCTCTCCCCCGAATTGCAATGGCGAAACCTTTCCCCCTGCGCCCCGGGTCATGGCCGGGCGGGCGGGCAGTCGCGGGCCGTCAGGCCCGCGCTGGGTGCCCGTCCGGGCACCCCCTACGCCTCCACGATGATCTCGAAACCCCCAAAAATCATGCGTTTGCCGTCAAAGGGCATGTTGTGCATCACCGCGCCCAGATCCGGGTCGCTCATCACGGTGGCCATGCCCGCATCGGCCACCGCTTTCGAGGGCCAGGTGATCCAGCTGAACACAACCGTTTCATCGTCACCGCATTTCACCGCCAACGGCATCGAGGTGACCTCTCCCGCCGGCACATCGGCGCCCCAGCAATCGGCCACGCTCAAGGCGCCACGGGCCTTGAACGCCGCCGCCATCTTGGTTGCCATGTCAATATAGGCCTGCTTGTTGGCCGTCGGCACAGCCAGCAGGGCACCGGTCACATACATCTCTTGTCCTCTCGTAAAATGGTCGGGGAGACTACCTCAATCCGGGCGCAAACACGCCCCCCGTCAGCAAACGATCAACCGGCCGGGTCAGGCCGCCGCCAGTTTGGCCACGTCCTCGGGCGTGTTGACCGCCATCGGCACCACGGCCCGGTCGATCCGGCGCACCATCCCGCTCAGGGCCTTGCCCGCACCGATCTCGACCGTTTCCGTCACCCCGTGCCCGGCCATCCAGGCCACCGATTCCCGCCAGCGGACCGATCCGGTGACCTGGCGCACCAGCAGCTCGCGAATCTGCTCCGGGTCGCTGACGGCCTGCGCCGCGACATTGGCAACCACGGGCACCGCCGGACCGCTGATCGTGACCTCGGCCAGCGCCTGCGCCATCCGCTCGGCCGCCGGCTGCATCAGCGCACAGTGAAACGGCGCCGATACCGGCAACAGCATGGCGCGTTTCGCGCCCCGTTCCCTGGCGATCTCGACCGCGCGTTCCACGGCCGCCTTGTGGCCCGAGACCACGACCTGGCCCGGATCGTTGTCATTCGCCGCCTGGCAGACCTCGCCCCGGGCGGCCTCCGCCGCCACCGAAGCCGCCGTCTCGAAGTCGAGCCCCAACAGCGCCGCCATCGCGCCGACGCCCACCGGCACCGCCGCCTGCATCGCCTCGCCGCGGATCCGCAACAGGCGCGCGGTATCCGCCACCGACAGCGCCCCCGCCGCCGCCAGCGCCGAATATTCCCCCAGCGAGTGGCCCGCGACAAAGGACGCGCTGCCAATTCCGATCCCTTCGGCCTCGAGCGCGCGCAGCGCCGCCAGCGAGGTCGCCATCAGCGCGGGCTGCGCATTCGCGGTCAGCGTCAGCTCTTCCTGCGTGCCTTCCCAGACCAGGCTCGAGAGCTTTTCGCCCAAGGCCTCGTCGACCTCGGCAAACACCGCCGCCGCACCCGGATAGGCCTCGGCCAGCGCCTTGCCCATGCCGACGGTCTGGGCACCCTGTCCCGGAAATAGAAATGCGCGCATCTGTTCCTCCACATGGTTCCGGTCCACGTTCCGGTGGACCGCCTTCTCCCGACGCTCTGTCGGCTTGTCAACCATTTGACCGCGCGGGCCGGGCGGATACAAGATGCCGATCACCCGCCCCGGACCCTGAAACGTGCGCCCGACGACTCCCGGGGCTGATTTTTAAACTTTTCCCGGATTTGTGAGAAATCCCACATCATCATCCGTCTTTGTATGTCTGAGTTCACATGTTCGCGTGTGATTCCGGGGGTAATTAGGATGAGCAATGACTACGATTCAACCAGTAACGGCACTTTCAAAGACCCATGCGGTCTGATCGAGGGCGCCGCTAAACTTGATCACGATCCGACGGCCTTGATGCCCACGCGCCGGTCGCCAAAGAATCTGCTGGCGGACCCGCGCGACGGCGAGCCTGCGGCGCTCGTGTCCTGCAAGGGGTAGACACCCATGGTGGGCTGAGCGCACGAAGGGTCAGCGTGGTTATCTTGTAACCCGTTGAATACGCTGGCATTACCTTCCGCATCATGCGGGCGGAACATGGCTGTTTGTCCCTGAAGTCAATCGGGGCGGGCGCCACTTGTCGTCAAACCTATCATTTAAAGTATCGGCATACATATCGGCACACGTATCGGCACACGTATCGGCACACGTATCGGCAGTCGTGGCGGCGCCCGAAGGCGCGCGCCGGGCGGCGCCGCGCCCGGGCCCGCCCGGCCCTCGATTCCCGCGCTCCAGACCACCCCGGGCCCGGCTCGTCGTCGGTGTGAGGAAATTCACTGCGACTCGCCATTCAGTTGCGTTAACATCTTGACATGAACGCGCAGCTTGATC
>JBCCHW010000161.1:0-8650 GCA_039028555.1 Pseudomonadota bacterium
CGCCCTGGCCGCGGGGGCCCGCAAACTGGGTGCAAAGATCATCCGCCGCTGCCGGGCCACCAACATCACATTGCTTCCGTCAGGCGCGTGGCAGGTGGAAACCGAGAAGGGCACGATCAGTTGCGAACACGTCGTCAACGCCGGTGGAACCTATGCCCGTCAGATGGGTGCCTGGTCGGGGCTCAACATCCCCACCACGTCGATGACCCACCATTATCTCGTCACGGATACGGTTCCGGAGTTCATGGATCTTGACCGCGAACTGCCGGTTATTCGTGATGACAAGCTGGTCTCCGGCTACATCCGGATGGAGCAGAAGTCGGGCCTCATCGGCATTTACGAAAAGGCCAATCCGAACACCGTCTGGCGCGATGGTTGCCCGTGGGAGGCGGAGAACGAGCTTTTCGATCCCGACTATGACCGCATCATGCCGTGGCTAGAGAACGCGATGGAGCGGATGCCGATCCTGGCGGAACTCGGTATCAAGCGTGAGGTCCATGGAGCGATCTCGCATCCGCCAGACGGCAATCCGCTGATCGGGCCGGCGCCGGGGCTCAGAAACTACTGGCTCAACTGTGGATGTCAGATCGGGATCGGATGGGGGCCTGGCCTGACCCGCGAGCTTGCCCGCTGGATGGTTCATGGCGCGGCCGAGATCAACATGCGCGACTATGATCCGCGTCGCTATGGCGACTTTGCGGATGCCGATTACCAATACACCAAGGCGCGCGAGGATTATCTGCTGCGCCACGAGATCCCTTTCCCGCATCTCAACCGTCTGGAGGGCCGCCCGGTCAAACCCTCTGCCCTCTATGAGCGGCTGAAGGAACGGGGCGCCGTCTTTGAGGAGGTCTATGGCTGGGAGCGCCCGCGCTGGTTTGCCCGCGAGGGTCTGGAACAGCGCGACTACTACAGCTTCAACCGCCCCGAATGGCACCGCGCGGTCGATGCCGAATGCGCCGCTGTGCAACGCGCGGCCGGGATCATGGACATCTCCGCCTTTACCAAGGTCGAGGTCGCGGGCCCCGGCGCGGCGGCCTTTCTCGACGCCCTGATCCCCAACCGCCTGCCCTCCGCCGCGGGCCGGGTCGCGCTGACGCATCTTTTGAACGAGAGCGGCCGGATCGAGCTCGAGACCACGATCGTGCGCTTTGCCGAGGACCGGTTCTATCTCGTCTGCGCGGCCTTCTTCGAGCAGCGCCTGGTCGACCACCTGACCTTCCGCGCCGGTGCGGATGTCTCGATCATCAATCGCTCCTCCGACTGGGGCGCGATGACCATCAACGGCCCTGCCAGCCGCGAGATCCTGTCCCGCTGCACGGCTGCGCCCCTCACCAACGAGGCGTTCCCCTGGCTGCGCGCGCAGGAGATCACTGTCGTGGGCCACCCTGTCTGGGCCTTGCGGATGTCCTATGCGGGCGAGCTTGGCTGGGAATTCCACATGCCGCGGGCGGCAATGGTGCCGGTTTATGATGCGCTGATCACCGCCGGCGCGCCGCTGGGCCTCACCGATTACGGGTCCTTTGCCATGAACGCGATGCGCCTCGAGAAAGGGTTCAAGGGGGCGGGCGAACTGACCAACGAAGTCACATTGCCCGAGGCCGATGTCATGCGCTTTGTCAGGATGGACAAGGACTTCCTCGGCAAACCCGCCACCGAACTTGCCCTCGCCGCCCCGCCGCGCTTCGTCTGTGTCTATCTCGAGATTGCCCAAGACGGCATCGCCGACGGCAATGGTGGCGAAGCGGTGAGGGCAAACGGCAGCCAGATCGGCAGCGTCAGTTCCATCGCCTATGGGCCCCGAACGGGCAAGCTCACGGCATTTGCCTATATCGCACCGGAACACGCCATCCCCGGCACCGATCTCGAGGTCGTCATCATGGGTGAGGCCCGCGCGGCCAGGGTGATCATCGATCCGGTCTATGACCTGCAAAACCTGCGGCCCCGCACCGACGCCGTGCTGGCCTCCGCGTAAGGCGCTGCCACCGACGCCGGCGCGCACGCCCATTCATGGGCGTGCTCACTGATAGGTGCATGCGCATGAAATGCGCATTCCGCCTGGTTCTCGGGGGGGGAGCGCGGCGGATCCCGATGGTCAGGCGCGGTGTCCCTGGCTCCAGACCTGGCGGATCACCGGCAGATCTTGCGAGATGCGAAAGCGTACCAGATCCGCACGCTTGCCGGGCGCGATAACCCCGCGGTCCTCCAGCCCCGACACCCGTGCCGGCGCCTGGGTGACGGTGGCAACGCCGCGGGCCATGTTTCCGCTCTCCAGTCCCAGCCGGGCGGCGGCCATCATCAGCGATGACGGCGCATAGTCGGAACTCATGATGTCCAGCAGCCCCTCCTCGGCCAGGGCCGAGGCCGCCACATTGCCCGAATGCGACCCCCCGCGCAGCAGGTTGGGCGCACCCATGATCACGGCGATCCCGTTCTCGTGACAGGCACGCGCGGCCTCCAGTGTGGTTGGAAACTCCGCCATGCCCACGCCATGACCCGCCGAGATGGCGACGTCCCGGGGTGTCGTGTCATCATGGCTCGCGAGCACGGCGCCCAGCGCGCGGCCACGGCTGACCGCTTCGGCTTCATGCAGCGCGCCGTATTGCTCCTTGACCCTGTACCGGTGCTCATAATGGCCATCCAGCTCCGACTCGGACATGCCGTATTTGCCGACCAGATACTCCGCCAGCTTGCTCAGGTCGCGGAACTGGCGCTGGCCGGGCGTGTGATCCATCAGGCTGACGATCCCGATCCGGTCGTCGCTGGTGAATTCTGCAAGTTCTTCGACCAGCGTCTCGGAACAGATTTCTGCTCTGAGATGCAGGAAATGGCTGATCCGCAGATGCCCCTGTTCCCGGTGCGCGAGGATCTGCGTGGCTGTCTCGCGGGCGTATTTGCCGTATTTCGCCTTTTCTCCGCTGAGGATCGACCCCACGCGCAGCGCATCGAAAACGGTCGTGATCCCGACACCGGCGAGTTCCGCATCATGGGCCAGAATGGCGGCGGACAGGGGCCAGTGGACCGCGGGGCGTGGCTGCATATGCCGCTCGAGATTGTCGGTATGCAGCTCGATCAGGCCGGGGCAGAGGAAATCCCCCTCACAATCGACAGCCCCGGGGCCGACGGCCTTGCCTGGCTGAATCTCCGCGATCAGGTTCTCGCGGATCACCAGGCTTCCCGCCACAACCTCATCCGCAAGCACGAGTTGCGCATTGGCGAGAATCATTTCGTTCATTATTGGATCCCTTTCCATGGATGTCTTTGGCAGCGGCGGTGGCCTATCATCGTGTTTCGCAAGGATTTCCGGCCCTTGAAGGAGTTCCCCCCATGACCGATTACACCCGGTACGCGGTCTATTTCGCCCCGGATGCCGACAGCGCACTCGCGCGCTTTGGCGCAGCCTGGCTCGGCTGGGATGTCGAGGCGCGGGCCGCGGTCGCCCATCCCGATCTGACCGGCTTGCCCAGATCGGTCGACGAGATCACGTCCCGGCCCCGCAAATACGGGTTTCACGGCACGTTGAAGCCGCCCCTGGTCCTGGCGCCGGGCAAATCCCCGGGCGAGTTCGAAACAGCTGTCGCGGGTCTCGCGGGCACGCTGGCCCCGATCGCGGGCATCCCTTTCGCACTGCGCCGGCTGGGCTCGTTTCTGGCACTTGTGCCGGCTCGGCCGTCGGGCGCATTGCGCGATCTGGCGGCGGCCTGTGTGCAGCGGCTCGACGCTTTCCGGGCACCGCCATCCGAGGCCGAGCTTGCAAAGCGGCGCCAGCACACCCTCAGCCCCAGGCAGGCGGCGTTGCTGGCGCAATGGGGGTATCCTTATGTGCTCGATGAGTTTCGCTTCCACCTGACCCTGTCGGGTCCGCTGGCCGAGGCCGAGGCCGAGATGATCTCCGGGGTTCTTGCACGCCACCTCGACCCGATCCTCGCCGCGCCGCTGCCGGTGCGCGAGATATGTCTGTTCGGCGAGGCTCTGGACGGCAAGTTCCATCTGCTCAGGCGCTTTCCTCTAGGCGGCTAAGGGCGGCGAGAAACCGGGCGGTTCCCACGGCGGGTGTCGCATCATTGGTGACGCAAACCGCGTCTTTGGGCACCGGATCGGTCTTGCGGGCAAGACGTGCCGCGATATCGGCCGCAGTCTCGCGCCCACGGGTTGCCAGACGTTGGGCCAGAACCCCGACCGGTGCCGTGACCAGCAGGACGCCCATTCCGGGATACCGTTCCCGCGCCACGCCGAGCGCCGCGCGCGAGCCGTTGAACAGCACCGTCGCGCCCTCGGCCAGCCAGTCGTCGATCTGTGCGGGAATCCCGTAGAACAAGCCATGCGCGGCCCAGTGAATGGCGAAGTCGCCGCGTTCAAGGCGCCTCTGAAAGTCTGCCGCGCTGATCCCTTCAAAGTCTTCGCCGCCGGCGCTTTCGGGCCGGGTGATCACCCGGCGAACCAGCTTGAGGTCCGGGCGTGCGGCCCGGGCACCCTCGATCAGCGTGTCCTTGCCGGCACCCGAGGGGCCCACAACGGCGATCAGCTGGCCCGCCACTACGCGGCCGCAGGTGCAAAGGTGCTCACATCGATCTCGCGGTCCGCGACCCGGTTGCGGGCCACGACATCGTGAAAGATCCCGACGATCGCGGCACCGCGATCCTTGGCTTCCTCGATCAGCGTCAGCACGGTTTCGCGGTTGACCCCATCCAGGCTGGCCGTCGGTTCGTCGAGCAGCATTGCCGGATACTCATGCGCGAAACCGCGGGCGATGTTGACCCGCTGTTGCTCGCCGCCCGAAAAGGTCAGCGGCGACAGTCCCCACAGCGTTTCGGGAATGCGCAGCCGGGTCAGCAGATCGCGGGCCCGGGCGCGGGCGGCCTCTTGCCCCATCCCGACGACCAGCATCGGTTCGGCGACCACATCCAGCGCGGGCACACGCGGCACCACGCGCAGGAATTGCGAGACATAGCCCAGGGTATGCCGGCGCAGCGCGAGGATCTCGCGCGGGTCGGCCCCGACGACGTCGAGCCCGCCCACCTCGATCCGGCCCGAGGCGGCCAGATAGTTGCCATAGATCATGCGCATCAGCGTGGATTTTCCCGCGCCCGAGACACCGGTGAGCGCCACGCATTCACCCGGCTCGACCGAGAGTGCCGCATGCTCCATGACCGGAATCACCGCGCCACCCTGATTGTGCAGGGTAAAGACCTTCGAGACATTTTCGACCGTGATCATCGCCTGTGCCTTTCGCGGGTCAAACCTGAAGAACCGAGCTGACGAGCAGCTGTGTATAGTCATGCTGGGGATCGTCGAGCACCTGATCGGTCAGGCCGGTTTCGACCACGTACCCCGATTTCATCACCATCAGCCGGTCGGCCAACAGCCGCACCACGGCCAGATCGTGGGTGACGATGATGGCCGAGAGGCCAAGCTCGCGCACCAGGCTGCGCAACAGATCCAGCAGCCGCGCCTGAACGCTGACATCCAGCCCGCCGGTCGGCTCGTCCATAAAGACCAGCCGGGGGCCGGTGACCAGATTGCGTGCGATCTGCAGGCGTTGCTGCATCCCGCCGGAGAAGGCGCGCGGACGGTCGTCGATCCGGTCTTCGTCGATCTCGACCTTGTCGAGCCAGTCAATCGCCTTGGCCCGGATCGTGCCATAGTTCCGGGCGCCAACGGCCATCAGCCGTTCGCCCACATTGCCACCGGCCGAAACGCCCATGCGCAGACCGTCGCGCGGGTTTTGATGGACAAGGGCCCAGTCGGTGCGCATCAGCATGCGCCGTTCCGGCTCTGACATGATGAGCGTGTCGCGGGGACCATCGGCGCGGGTGTCAAAGACGACCTTGCCCTGATCGGGCGCCAGCTGTCCGGCCATGCAGTTGAGCAGCGTCGACTTGCCCGAGCCCGACTCGCCAACGATCCCCATCACTTCGCCGGGGTAGAGGTCGAACGAAACCTCCGCACAGCCGATCCGCTGACCGTAATGCTTGGAAATGTCGTGGACGGAAAGAAGCGGGGTCATGGGCGGGCCTCGATCGCGGCGGAATAGGGACAGGGGTGGAGGACACGATCCTCGATCGCGCCGACGAGCGCGCCATGTTCGATGGCGGTCACGCGCTTGATCTCGGCCCATTCCTCGTCGGCCATGAAGGCGGACCAGCGCTCGCGCATCTCTTCCTCGTCATGCCATGAGAGGAGGTAGGAAAACAGCAGCCGGTTGCCCTCGTGCAGCTCCCACATGGCGAGGATCCGAAACCCGTAGGCGGCAAAAATGCGCACGGCATCGTCGCGGAACCGCGCGTGGAACGCCTCGGCATTGCGCTCGAAAATCTCATAGGTGCGCAGCTGGTTGATCATCTGGACGCCTCCGGGATGTCTTCGGTGCCGTGGTAAACCAGCTTGCCCGCCGCCTGCATGCGCGCAACCTCGGCATCCGCGCCCTCGGACGGCCCGCCAATGCGCAGGATCGCGTCGCACCGATTGGCCAGTTCGAGCGAGACCGGCATCATGATCTCGTCATATCGGGCGGCACCTGCGGCTTCGATCATCGGGAGGGCCATGTTCACCCCGATCACGGGAAGATGCCCTTTCGCAAGAACATCAAGGGCGGCGCTGTTCAACGCGCGCAGGTTGTGCTCCGCGCCCTCGGCGTCGCGGGCGCCCGAGCGATACGGGCCGGCGACCATGATCCAGCTCATTCCCCGGCCTCCTGCAGCGCCACCGGATGCCGTGCGGCGCCCTGGCAGCCGACAAAGCCCGCCGCCCGGCGCCGCGCGCAGTAATCGGTGTCGGAGCACACAAACATCCGCGTGCCCGCGTCATCCATGATGACTTCGTCGAGATAGCTGTCCTCGGCGCCACACAAGGCACAGGGCGCGGGGGCCTTGCTGGCCTCGAAAGGATGGTCCTCGAAATCGAGGCTGACCACCTGGGTATAGGGCGGGATCGCATAGATCCGCTGCTCGCGCCCGGCGCCGAACAGTTGCAGCGCGGCCATCTCCATCTTTGGATTGTCGAATTTCGGGATCGGCGAGGGATCCATGACATAGCGCCCCTCGACCTTGACCGGATAGGCATAGGAGGTCGAGATATGGCCGTGCTGCGAGATATCCTCGTAGAGTTTCACATGCATCAGCCCGTATTCCTCGAGCGCGTGCATCTTGCGCGTCTCGGTTTCCCGCGGCTCGAGAAACCGGAGCGGCTCGGGGATCGGCACCTGATAGACGAGGATCTGATCTTCGGTCAGGTCCTGCTCGGGGATGCGGTGGCGGGTCTGGATCAGGCTGGCCTCACCGGTTGCCTCGGTCACCTCGACCCCGGCAGTCCGTTGAAAGAACTTGCGAATTGATACGGCGTTGGTGGTGTCGTCGGCGCCCTGGTCGATGACTTTCAGCGTATCGTCGGGCGTCAGACAGGCCGCCGTCACCTGCACGCCGCCGGTTCCCCAGCCATAGGGCATCGGCATCTCGCGGCTGGCGAAAGGCACCTGATAGCCCGGGATTGCGACGGCCTTTAGCAAGGCGCGCCGGATCATCCGTTTGGTTTGCTCATCAAGATATGCAAAGTTGTAGCAATTTTTCATTTAATGCCTATACTATGTGTCAGAATGGAACGTGCCAGTGTGAAACAAGTGTTGGTGTTATGGCGACTGATCTGATTGCGATTTCCGGGGTTCTCTACTCGATCTACATCATCCTGGTGGCGACCGGGATGGTCAAACTCACCCAGCGCAAGCTTGGCGGTGATGCCGAAGAGCTGCTCACCGAGTGGATGGGCCGCCGCGCGGCCTGAAGCCTGCTGAAGACCCGGGCTCATTCCGCGGCCTCCTGAGCTGCAAGCGCGTCGGCGCGGATCCGGCGGACCAGTTCCAGTTCCGACTGAAAATCCACATAGTGCGGCAGTTTGATATGCTCGACAAATCCGGTTGCCTGGATGTTGTCGCAGTGGCTCAGAACGAATTCCTCATCCTGCGCCGGTGCGCCAATGAAATCCTCTCCCATCTCTTCCCAACGCAAGGCACGATCGACCAGCGCCATGGCGATCGCCTTGCGTTCAGCTTGACCCAATACGAGGCCATAGCCCCGGCTGAATTGCGGTGGCTGGGTCTTTGACCCCTTGAATTGATTGACAGTTTCGCACTCGGTCAGCTCGATCTCGGCGATTTCGATGGCAAAGCCGAGCTCGGGAATGTCAAGCTCGACCGTCACCATCCCGATCCTGAGTTCGCCCACGAAAGCATGCCCGCGGGCGTAGCCGCGCTGGGTGGAATACCCGAGCCCGAGCACGAACCCTTCGTCGCCGCGGGTAAGCGATTGCAGGCGCAGCGCGCGGTTGGCCGGGAACTCCAGCGGCTCGCGCGTGAGGTCGGGCGGGGTCGTGTCATCGGTCGGTTCGGTCTGGATCAGACCGTCCTGTTTCAGGAACTCGGTGATATGGGGCGTATCGGCCGGCACTGCATCGGTCCGGGGGGCTTCGGGCGCCTCGCCGTCGGCGGCAAGTTTGAAGTCGAGCAACCGGTGGGTGTAGTCGAATGTGGGGCCCAGAACCTGTCCCCCGGGCGCATCCTTGAAAGTGGCGGAGATCCGCCTGATACATGCCATTTTCACGGTTTCGACCGGGCGCGAATGCCCGAATCGCGGCAGGGTCGTGCGATAGGCGCGGATCA
>JBCCHW010000162.1:0-8569 GCA_039028555.1 Pseudomonadota bacterium
GTCGTCCGTCACCAAAGCGGCATCGTTTTCAAAGGTCTCCGGGTCGACATAAGCGTCGAGGGGCGTGAAGGGACCGCCAATGCCGGATTCCGGCGGCGTACCGCGGTACTGCCCGATGGCTTTCAACGCGGAGGCCAGCTTGGCGGTGCGTTCGCTCACGCTGCGGGCGAGGGTTTCGACATAGGCGACTTGCTCAAGCGCCAGGAGGTCGAGGGACGACTCCATCTTGGCGACGCTTCTGGGATCGCGATAAGCCGGCGGCGTTTGAGGCGCCGCGGACACACCCTCCTCGGTCAGCTTGCGCACCAGATCGCCGGGTGTCGGCAGATCCGCCACATGGGTGAGACGGATGATCGCCATCTCTGCTGCCATCATCGCATTGGGCGCCAGCGCCAGTTCCTCCATGGCTTTCAGCAGCATCTGCCAGCTGCGCGTGAGCACCCGCATCGAAAGACGCGCCGCGAGGTCCTTGCCGCGGGTCCGCTCATCCGCCCCGATTGTCGGATCTTCGAGTGCATCTGCGGTGATCTTGACGACCGACACCCAATGGGTCAGTTCGGCCAGATCGCGCAGCACCACCGCGGGATCGGCCCCCTCGGCATATTGGGCGCCCAGTTCGGTCAGTGCAGCCGCCGCATCGCCCCGCATCATCGCCTCGAACAGGTCGATGACGCGCCCCCGATCAGCGAGACCCAGCATCGCGCGAACTTCAGCCGCGCCAATCTCGGCCCCCGTGCCATGGGCCACCGCCTGATCGAGCAGCGACAGCGCATCGCGCACCGACCCCTCGGCGGCACGTGTGATCAGCGCCAATGCCTCGGTCGACAGGTTCGCACCTTCCTTGCGGGCAATCGTAGAGAGATGCTCGATCATGACCTCGGGCTCGATCCGGCGCAGATCGAACCGCTGGCAACGGCTGAGCACCGTCACCGGCACCTTTTGGATCTCGGTCGTGGCAAAGATGAATTTCACGTGCGGTGGTGGTTCTTCCAGCGTCTTGAGCAGCGCGTTGAAGGCCGAGGTGCTGAGCATATGCACCTCGTCGATGATATAAACCTTGTAGCGCGCGGCGGCCGCCCGGTACCGCACCGAGTCGATGATCTCGCGCACATCATTCACCCCGGTATTTGAGGCGGCGTCCATCTCGATCACATCGACATTGCGCCCCTCGGCAATCGAGACACAGGCCTCGCAGACCCCGCAGGGGTCGATGGTGGGGCGATCGTCGCGCTGGCAATTAAGCCCCTTTGCAATGATCCGCGCGGTTGTCGTTTTGCCAACGCCCCGCACCCCGGTCAGAATGAAAGCATGGGCGATGCGGTCATGGGCAAAGGCGTTGGTGAGCGTTTGCACCATCGCCTCCTGTCCGATCAGGTCGCGGAAGTGGCCGGGGCGATACTTGCGCGCGAGAACCTGATAGGCCGGGCTTGTCTCGGCTCCCTCTTGCGGCTGGTCAATCATCGGCATGCTCCCATCATGCCCTTGCTATAGCGGGCGCTGCGCCGCGGCGTCCAGCCCGCGATCGCACGGCGAGGGCAAGACGGCGGTAATCAGGGCATGACGGCACGATCACGGCAAAACCCGGAAACGCAGCGCTGTTTGCATCAATACAGGTCAAGGTAGAGACGATTTTAAACAATCCCGGCAAAGGATAACCTATTTTGCGCCTAATTACGGCCCCGAACGAAATGGATAGTTATCAACAGTTTAGTAAAGGAGCCGACTATGGAAAAGGCAGGAATTCTACTAGGGGGAATGGCCGTATCGTCGGGTGTGGGCGCGGTTGCACTCGTGACCAGCAATCTGATCCTTTGGGGCGCGATCACCGCAACCATCGGCAGTGTGCTGGCCTTCATGGGCTTCTCGTTGATCGTCGTCGCCATGCTGACGCGAAAGCAGGACCAGCAAGCGGCATCGCGGCAGGAAACGGCGGTGCTGCGCCCGGCAGAGGCCTGAGGCGCCCGGACCCGACGGCGACTAAACGCCTGGCTCGCGGTCAGGGGCCTCGGGCCGGTCGCCCATCAGCCAGCGCGGCCCGGGACCGTGCTGTTGCGCCCGATCCCTGGGATTGTAGAGCGCACATGTCTCGAGCGAGAGACAGCCACACCCGATACACCCATCCAACAAATCTCGCGTGCGATGCAGCATCTCGATGCGCGCATCCAGCACCGCACGGAACTGCGTGCTGATCCGGGTCCAGTCGCGCTTGGTCGGCGCGCGGCCATGAGGTAGCTGCCCGAGCAACTCGGCAATTTCTCCGATGGTACAACCGAGTTGTTGCGCGATCAGGACAAAGGAGAGACGCCGAATGTCCGAGCGCAAAAACCGCCGCTGACCGCCCGCATTGCGCAACGGCTGAACAAGGCCCTTGGTCTCATAAAACCGGATCGCAGATACCGAGAGACCCGTGCGCGCCGCAAGTTGCCCGATCGACAGCATGTTTGTCCGTGTCATGTGGCCTCGAAAAAAAACTTCGGCGATCTCTTGACCTCAAGTTAGGTTGAGAAACTAGATTATCGCAACGAAACAGTTCCGATCAACTAAATCCGGAGGAAGAAAATGGCAAAGGCAGGACTGGAACATGTGAATGTGACCGTGAGCGATCCGCAACGCACCGCCGCGATGCTGCGCGAGCTGTTCGACTGGCAAATCCGCTGGGAGGGCGACTCGATCCACGAGGGATACTCGATGCATGTGGGAACCGATCGCGACTATGTCGCGATTTACGCGCCAAAGGCCACAGATGAGAAGACCCCCAACTCTTACACGACTCTCGGAGGTTTGAACCATATCGGCATCACGGTCGACGACATCGACGCAACCGAGGCCCGCGTCAAGGCGGCGGGGTACGAGCCCCACGCGCATGCCGATTATGAACCCGGGCGGCGTTTCTACTTTGACGATCAGGATGGCATTGAATGGGAGGTAGTGAGCTACGCATGACCAAGCGGGGCGCGCCTTTTCCGTCACGGCGCGTCCCAGCCTTTCAAACAGCTGCTTCGCAACGTCGCGCGAAATTCACTGCGCGTGCGTATACCTGCAACAAAGAACCGTGTATGTTGGCCGAACAGGATCTCCCCTGCGGTTGCCGAGGGTCAGACATGCGCGTGATCGGTCATCGAGTCTTTAAAGACGACGAGCCGATAAGACCGTTCCTAACTGATGGAACCCGCCGCCTTGACGGGGTCGAGCTCGATATACGCAGCGATGAGAATGACATGGTCTGGGTGGACCATGCGCCAATTTTCCAACTCCGCTCGCGACGCCTCGCGCATATACCCAAGTCCTTCCACGCCGCACTTCATTTCCTTTCGGAGGAGATCGACGACCTGGAAATCCTGATGCTCGACGTCAAATCGGCGGCGGCGGCGCGAGCGCTGGGGAAGTATCTCGAGAGGCGTCATGTCCCCTTCTCGCTCGTATTCAACTGTTGGCATGCCGATGAGGTCGCCGCGCTGAGGGAGTACCTGCCCGGCGCCCAGATCTTTTTCTGCCTCGCGCCAATCTTTGCGCGTCGGATTCCCAAGGGAAGGTTCCGGGATCTTTACGTTTCCAATTCCTTCCCGTTTCTGAGTTCGAGTAGAAAGTTCAAGCCAAAGCTGGACAAGACGAACCGTCACAATCTGAACGTCAAGCTGATCTCCTCGCGAGAGTTCGAGGCTCATCTACCTGCCGGGATCGACGGGGTTTGCGTGCATCGGATGTTCTGTCGGCCCGAGTTGATCGCGTTCTCAAAGCGTCAAGGTCTGGGCATCTCGGTCTATGGTCTGGCGGCGGCAAAGGTCAAAAAACTGGACCGCGTCAGTGCCTTTGCCGATTATGCCATCATCAGTGACCGGCGATCGGCCCAACCTGAAACGACCACGAATAGTCCCTATATAACGGCGTAAAGATCACCTCGCGGTGGCGGGCCTTGGCAGCCGCCGCAACCCCATCCGCCATCTCTGCCCGTGGATCGACATGAAACAGCGCCAGCCAGCGCCTGAGCAGCCCCCGCACGAGTGCGGGCATCGCGCGTTGCTGGCCAAAATCGATGATGTGAAGGCGCCCGCCAGGCAGCGTAGCGCCCAGCGCCTGATCGAGGGCGGCGGGCCAATCCGGCACCATCGACAGGGTGTAGGAAAAATAGGTGCGGTCAAAGCCCGGAACTCCAAACAGCGCCCCGGCCGAGAATGCCGTCGCATCGGCCTGTTTCAGCGTAACTCGCCCGCTCAGCCCGGCAGAGGCGACTTTCGCGCGAGCGGTTTCCAGCATTTCTTCCGAGATATCGATACCGCAAAAGACCGCCTCCGGGTACCGACGGGCCGCCAGGATCAGATTGCGGCCGGTTCCACATCCCATCTCGAGCACATGGTGCCCGGGCTCCGGCGCCAGTTCTGCGATCAATCGGTCACGCCCCAGCAGGTAGTACTTGCGGGTGACATCATAGATATGCCGCTGGCGCCGATAGACCTGGTCCATGAGCGCCGCGTGGTTCGGCGCGCTCATGGATTGCGGCTGTAAAGGTGGAACCCGCCGTAAATGGCCGAACGGTCGCGCGCGGTCAGATCCCGCGACTGCGCGTCGTGATACGTCCATTGGGCCAACAGCGCATTTTCCATCCGCCCGGGTAACAGCGACTCCTCATCGGCCGTGCGAAAGATCACACGCGCACCCGGCTTGGCGCTGCGCGTCACCTCGCGCCAGAGCGCATTGAGCTGGTCATCAGTCATCCAATCCTGCGCATCGAGAAAGACGAAAGCATCCATGCTGGCCTCGGCTTCGTCCTTCAGCCTTTCGGTCATCGACTGGTGGACGAATTCGACATTGTCGGCGCGGGCGCCCAGTGCCCCGAAGTTTCTGCTTTGCAGATACGGGGGCAATGGCCCGCCATCGCCCGGCGCATACCGTCGGCCAAAGGCTTGATGGGCGAAATAGTTCTCGCCCACGGGAAAATCGCAGGCGAGCTTTTCGAGCCTGCGGCGCAACACCACCGCCATGTCACCGTCGCCGGCCCGGATCAGCGAGTCGTATTGCGCCGGCGGGATGCCGAGGCCAAAGAGCGACGCCTTGTTCGACGTGATCCAGCGCACCAGCCGGGTGTCAAACAGCGGGGCCAGCTCCCTCTCGAAATAGGCGCGCTGTTCCTCGACATTGCGCATGTCGAGCAAGGGCTCCATGCGCGCGCCCAAGATCCGCGCGCCCAGATGGCTGACCCAGATAAACCGGCCGAGCAAGCCCTGAGCATAGAGATTGCGGCCAAAAAGGCTGATCCGGCGGCGCAGGAAGGTATCACGGCTGTCCCAATAGGCGCGCGTCACTGGCTCGAGTCCGTCGCGCAGGAATTTGGTGTAGAGGTCGGTGTTCGAGGCATCCTTTGCCACACCGAAAAAACGGTAGAATGCCTGGTAGTTCGGCAAATCGCGCAACCCGGCGCGCTTGAGCCGGGCGAGGTGGATGTGATGGTGGTTCAGGTCCACCGCGATCACTTTGCCCGGATCGGCGACGAGATAGGAGAGCGCATTGCACCCGCCGGAACTGATGGTGATCATCCGCGCGCCAGGCTCAAGCGCCAGCGCCTCCAGATCAACCTCGGGATCCTCCCAGATCTGAGGATAGACGAGCCCGCTGAACAGCATCGTGAACAGGCGTTCCTGCATGCCGGCACGGCTGAACCGCGGCGCCCGGTGCACAGCATCGCCGAGCAGGCTGCCTGCTGCCGCCTTATCCTCATGATCGGTGATCGCCACGTCGCTGCCCCCAGCTTTCGCATCCGTTGTGGCCAGAGCCTTACGAGAAGGCGGCCGATAAGAAAAGCCGAATTGCCGATTCCGGGCAGAAAGACGCGTGGCTCGCGCCAAAATCTCGTTTCGTCCGCAGCTCGGGAACAGAGGCAACCCACGCCGGGTGAAAACTCTGATCGAGCCCGTCGGCGGGTTGTTCCGATAGGGCCTCAGGCGGGGTATGGCGCACCAAGATCGCGGGATGATGCGGCTTAAGGGCCCTTTGATTTAACTGCATGGACGCGGCTTGGCGTTAAATTGTACTAATGGCGCCCATGACGGATCGGGGCCGCACCCACCCGATGTGCCCGAACACGACACGATTACCGCGGTCCAAACGTACATTTCAGGCCGGGCCCGCGGGTAACGTTGAGCAAATCGAGAACACGAGGGCTGCCGACAGCCCCGGGAAACGACAGGGAAATCTAATGACCGAGACCGCACGGGTGCTCGCCGAAACCACGCAGTTTGAAACCTATGCCCGCAATGAAATGGCGGAGCTGATGCACCATCTGCTCGGCGATGTGCTGACAGCGCGCGAACCACGGTTGAAACAGCTGATGCAGCGCCCCGACCTGCTCGACCACAGCGACGATGCGCTGGTGATCTCGGCACAGCAGGCTGTCGGCATGTCTTTCCAACTCGACCGGATCGCCGAAGAACACCGCGCCATGCGCAAACGGCGCGAGATGGAGACCGCTGGCGGACCGGATAGCGTGATCGGAAACTTTGCCTATACCATTGCCGAGGCCGCCCGCGACGGGTTGGCACCCCGGGAGATCTCGACGGCCCTCGCCCGCCTCGATGTGACGCCAACGCTAACCGCGCATCCGACCGAGACACGGCGCGTGACGGTGCTCGAGGCGCATCGGCGGATCTACCGCTATCTGACCGATCTCGAAGCCGACCGCTGGACCCCGCGCGAACGCGACCGGATCATCCAGCGGATCCGGGGTGAGATCGACCTGCTTTGGATGACGGGAGAGTTGCGTCTCGAGCGTCCAAGCCTGCCGGACGAGGTCTATTGGGGCCAGCACTTTTTCAACGAGACACTCTTTGAGGGCGCCAGCAACGCCGTGCGACAGCTGAAAGAGGCGTTGGACCGGCACTATCCTGACGAGAATTTCGCGGCGCCCCGGTTCCTCCGCTTCGCCTCCTGGATCGGGGGCGACCGCGACGGCAACCCCAACTGCACCGCCGCGATGACCCGATGGGCGCTGCGGCGCCATCGGGAAACGGCGCTGTCGCATCATCGGGCCGCCTGTGCCCAACTCATGCGCCTGCTCGCAATCAGCGCCAAGATGCAGGTGGCACCGGCCTTCTTCACCACCCGTCTGGGAGAGCTGATGGCGTTTTCCGGCCGTGGTGAGCAAATCGCGGCGCGGAATGCCAACGAACCTTTCCGACAGTTCTTCATGGCAGTGATCGAGCGTCTGGATGCCAATCTGGGCGTCGGCGGCTCCGAGGCGGTGCCCTATCGCGACCCACAGGAGTTTGCCGCCGATATCAATGTTGCCCGGCGCGCGCTGGAACAGATGGGAGCATGGGGCCTGGCATCGGATGCGATGGAAACGCTCGAGCGGCAGATCGAGGTTTTCGGGTTCCGCACAGCCTCGCTCGACATCCGCCAAAACGCGGCCGTCGTGAATCGCAGTGTTGCAAGCCTGCTCACCTCGATGGACGGATCTGCGCCGGAGCCCGGGAGTGACGCATGGATCGCCCGGCTCACCCGGGGGATCACCGACCGCGAACGCTTTGCCTCGGACGGCACCGATCTGGACGCCGAGACGCTGGAAATGGTTGCGCTTTGCCGGACATTGTCGGAACCGCGCGACGACGGCGCGGCGCTGGGCGCCTTTATCCTGTCGATGACGGCCTCTGCCGCGGATCTGATCGCGGTTTACTGGCTGCTCGCCGCCGTCGCGGGGTTTGACAAGGGCGAGGGCCCGGGGGTCTGCCCTTTGTTCGAAACGATCGACGACTTGCAGAACGCGCCGGGGATCCTGGACGATCTGGTCGCTCAACCTGTGCTGCGCACCGAGATCGAGGCTCAGGGCGACGAAATCGAGGTGATGCTGGGGTATTCAGACTCGAACAAGGATGGCGGTTATCTCGCCGCAACCTGGGAAGTCTACAAGGCACAGCGTCGGATCGTCGAGGCCTGCACGCGCCACGGCCTGAATGTGCGCTATTTCCACGGCCGCGGCGGCTCGGTCAGCCGGGGCGGTGCGCCGACCGGCCGCGCAATCGCGGCCCAACCGACCGGCACGGTGAACGGCAGACGTATTATTGCTAGTGTTTCGACCACTATGTCTGCTGCTCCATCGACAACTGAGAAATTGGTGTCAACAGTTGTTCTAAGCTCATCATCTCAGCCTCCCATTGTGCAGGTCACGACAAGTCCCAAAACTTCACCAACAACTACACGAACCCCCTCTACCACTCGGTCGACCCGTATCATCTCCGTTAGGCCTACACTCTCTCTTCCTCCTCCTCCCCCTATAATTCCGCCTCTAACCAAACCTCCACTCTTCGCCACTACATCGAGGCAGTCTAGCAGCCCCTCCCCGCATTGTGTATCGGCTAGCAGTGGCAGCGACAGTCAGCAGAAAGGTGACTCTGCGTGGTTTTCTACTCTGGGCCTCAATCATGTTTTTATCCTCAGCTCTTAGAGTTTTTTCTAATTGTCACACGATTATCATGTCATGAGACTTTTCCGTGTGTTTATCATAGGCCCTTACCCTGAGTGACCACTGCCCTGGGGCCCCACTGGAACATCGGAGAGCAAAATGGAGGGCAGATTCGCA
>JBCCHW010000163.1:0-8455 GCA_039028555.1 Pseudomonadota bacterium
CTCATTGCCTGCTCGATAAATGCCACTGCTTCCGCGACGGCGGCGTCTATATCCAATTCGGTCGTGTCGAGCAAGTGGGCATTGTCAGCCTGGCGCAATGGAGCGTCCTTGCGGCCCGAATCCCGTGCATCACGGGCCCGGATATCGGCCAGAACGGTCTCGAACGAGCGATTGTCGCCCTTTGCCGCCAATTCTGCGTGCCGACGCCGCGCGCGGGTTTCGGCGCTGGCGGTCACAAACAGCTTTGCCTCGGCCTCCGGGCAGATCACGGTGCCAATGTCGCGCCCGTCCAGCACCACGCCGCCTGGTTTGCGCGCAAAGCTGCGCTGAAACTCCAGCAACGCTTGGCGGACCTCGGGCATTGCGGCCACGCGTGAGGCGGCCTTTGCCGCCAGGGCCGAGCGCAGATCGTCGCTGGCAAGATGTTCGGGTTCGAGCTCCTGCGCACAAAGGATCGCGACGCCTTCGTCCAGCACTCCGCGCCCCTGGTCCAGCGCGCGTTTGCCGACCGCGCGATAGAGCAACCCGGTATCGAGATGCTGAAACCCGAAACGGGCCGCGACCGCGCGGGCGATGGTGCCCTTGCCCGCCGCTGCGGGCCCGTCGATCGCAACTGTGAATCGCATGGCCGCTGCCTCCCGCCGGTCAGCCGCGCGGGCGCAGGTTGTCGCGGGTGAGCCTGTCGATCGCGTTGCAGCCCATCAGGCGCATGTCCCGCTCGATCTCGGTGCGCATCAGGGTGAGCGCCCGCTCGACCCCGGGCTGGCCCGCCGCTGCGAGCGGGAACAGATAGTACCGCCCCAGCCCGACGGCCTTTGCCCCCAGCGAGAGCGCCTTGAGCACATGGGTCCCGCGCTGCACACCGCCATCCATCAGCACGTCGAGCCGGTCGCCGACCGCATCGACCACCTCGGCCAGCTGATCAAAGGCGGTGCGCGACCCGTCGAGCTGCCGCCCGCCATGGTTCGAGAGGACGATGCCGGTACACCCGATTTCGGCGGCACGCTTGGCATCCTCGACCGACATCACACCTTTCAGACAGAACTGACCGTCCCATTCCCTGACCATCTCGGCCACGTCGTCCCAATCCATCGAGGGATCGAGCATCTCGGTGAAATAGCGCCCGATCGAGAGGGCGCCGCCGCTCATATCCACATGTTCGTCAAGCTGGGGCAGCTTGAAGCTTTCATGGGTCACATAGTTGATGCCCCACATCGGCTTGCGCGCAAACTCGAACATCCCGCCGAGTGTCAGCTTGAACGGGATCGAGAAGCCCGTGCGCAGGTCACGCTCGCGATTGCCGCCGGTGATGCTGTCGACGGTCAGCATCATCACCTCGATCCCGACCTCCTTTGCCCGCTGCATCATCGCCCTGTTCAGGCCGCGATCCTTGTGGAAATAGAACTGATAGACCTGCGGGTTCTTGTAGGTCTTCCTCAGCGCCTCGATGCTGACGGTGCCCAGCGAGGAGCAGCCGAACATGGTGCCGAACTTTTCCGCCGCGGCGCCCACGGCATGCTCGCCGTCATGGTGGAACAGCCGTTGCAGCGCGGTGGGCGAGCAATAGAACGGCACGTCCAGTTTCTGCCCCAGCACGGTGACCGACATGTCGATCTCCGCGACGCCGCGCAGGATGTTGGGCACCAGGTCACAACGCTCGAAACTCGCGGTGTTCTGGCGATAGGTCACCTCGTCGTCGGCGGCCCCGTCGATATAGTTGAAGATCGGCCCCGGCAGGCGCCGTTTTGCCAGGCGGCGAAAGTCGTGAAAGTTGTGGCAGCTGTTCAGGCCCATGGGGATCCCCGGCGGTTGTGGTGTCGCAGGTCCATACCCCGTCGCGGCTTTCGAGCAAAGGGGGTACGCGGGAGGGCGGCGCCGGGCCGGTCCTAGCCGCAGGATTCCCGGCGATAGGCGCCGGTTTGCTGGGGCAGGCCATCGGTGATCTCGTAATAGCCGCCCTTTGCCTCGCAAAAGATATGCCCCGAGAGGCGCAGGCCGGGGTCGCCGTCGAGCGTGCCCGCAAAGATCGACATCGTGCTGCGCGCCGCCACATCCCAGAAAAGCTGCGAGCCGCAGACGCTGCAGAACCCGCGCCGGACGCCGGGCGAGGAGGTGAACCAGCTGATCGATGCCTCGCCCGCGATGCTGAGATCGGACTTTGCACATGACGTCGCCGTCACGAAGTTGCCCGAGGTCTTGCGGCACTGAGTGCAATGGCAGGCCAGGACATCGCGCAAGGGTCCATCGACCCGATATGCAACTGCGCCGCACAGGCAGCTTCCGGTGGTGGACATGCGGTGTTCCCTCGTCATCGATGCACTCCTGCCGACCATGGGGCGGGCGAGGGCAAAGTGCAATCGGTCATTCGACCGGGCACGGCGAGGGGGGCGATCAGCCGTCGTTCTCTTCGGCGCCGGGATACTGGGGCAGATCGTCCGAGATCGGGTAATAATCGCCCTTGTCGGCGCAATAGATATGGCTCTCCAGCACCAGATCCGTCGGCGCATCGAGACAGCCTAGATTGATCGAAAGCTCTGACCACGCGGGATCGTCCCAGATCATATGCGCCCCGCAGGTGCGGCAGAAGCCCCGGCGGATACCGGGCGAGGAGGCGAACCAGCTCAGCTGATCCGCGCCCTCGATGGTGATCGCCTCGCGCGGGGCCGAGCCGGCGACGGCAAAGTGGCCCGTCTGCTTGCGGCATTGCGAGCAGTGGCAGGCGTGGATGCCCCGCAGTTTCTGCCGGATCGACAGGTGGACAGCACCGCACAGACAGCTTCCCGTATGGACAACGCCGCCGCTCATCGGTTTCTGCGCTCCAGTTTGGCGCCCAGTTCCGACATCATCGGGATGAAGTTGGGAAAGCTGGTCGCGATCGGGGCCGCGTCGTCGAGCTCGACCGGGCGTTTTGCCGCGAGACCCATGACCGCGAAGCACATGGCGATGCGATGGTCGAGATGGGTCTCGACCATGCCGCCGCCGGGCACCTCGCCGCCGTGGCCATGCACGATCATGCCGTCCTCTTCCTCGGTCACCTCGACCCCGTTGGCGCGCAGTCCCGCCACCGTCGCGGCGATCCGGTCACATTCCTTGACCCGCAGCTCGCCGATCCCGCGCATCACGGTGTCGCCCTGGGCAAATGCCGCGAGGCAGGCGAGCATCGGATACTCGTCGATCATCGAGGGCGCGCGCCCGGGCGGCACCTCGATGCCGGTCAGCTCGGCGTGGCGCACGCGCAGGTCGGCGACCGGTTCGCCGCCTTCCTCGCGGCTGTTTTCGTGGACGATATCGGCCCCCATCTCGGCCAGCGTCTGGTAGAGGCCCGCCCGCGTCGGGTTGAGGCAGATCGTCGGCAACAGCACCTCGGAGCCCGGTACCAGCAGGGCGGCGGCGGTGGGAAAGGCGGCCGAGGAGGGGTCGCGCGGCACGGCGATGGTCTGCGGGCGCAGTTCCGGCTGGCCGGTGAGGCGGATCACCCGGCCTTCGGGCAGATCCTCGACGCTCAGCCGGGCGCCAAAACCGCGCAGCATCCGCTCGGTATGGTCGCGGGTCGCCTCCGCCTCGATGACCGATGTCTCGCCCGGGGCGTTCAGCCCGGCCAGCAGAACGGCGGATTTGACCTGTGCCGAGGGGACCGGAAGGCGGTACTCGACGGGCAGGGGATCTTCGGCACCGATCAGGGTGAGCGGCAACAGATCGCCCGCGCGCCCGGCCGAGCGTGTGCCGAACAGGCGCAAGGGGTCGACGATCCGCCCCATGGGGCGGCGGCGCAGCGAGGCGTCGCCGGTAAAGGTCGCGCTGACCGGCGTGGTCGCCATCATGCCCATGATCAGCCGCACGCCGGTGCCCGCATTGCCGCAATCGATCACGTCATCGGGCTCGCCAAGCCCGCCGACACCGACGCCGTGGATGATCCATTCTCCGGCCCCGGTCCGCTCGAGGGTTGCGCCGAATGCCTGCATCGCCCCGGCAGTCGCCAGCACGTCTTCGCCCTCCAGCAGGCCCGTCACCCGGGTCTCGCCGACGCTGAGCGTGCCAAAGATCAGCGCCCGGTGGCTGACCGATTTGTCACCCGGAATATGCGCGGTGCCGCGCAGGGGCCCCGAGGCACCAGCGGTGAGGCCAAAGGAAGGGGTGGCAGATGACATGGGGCGGTATCCCGTCGCGGCGTTCGTGGCAGATATAGCGGGAGTTGATCCCTGGCGTCCAGCGCCGGGCCGGGGCTTGGGCAATCTATCGCGGTTCGGGAATGGGTTTGCCGTCTCGAATTGCAATTTCATGCGATTCGCGAATCGCTGTGAGATCGACAAGGACCGGAAACGAAAAAGGGCGCCGGCCCACCAAACCGACGCCCCCCTATCGAGCCAGATACCACGTGTCCCCCAACGGATCTTCCGGGATTTTCGGAAAATGCCCGATCTCACGCAAACACTCTGGCACAGTGAACAGGGTGACCTCGATCTGTCTGGCGCGCAGCATCCGCCAGACCCGTGTGCCACTCTCTGTTCACTTGTTAGATTAGCCAGGATCATGGCGGCGATATGGCTGATACTTTGCCAAAATGGGGCGATTCACGGGCAATTCCTCGCAAATTGCGGCAGATCCTTTGCAGATTGCGATGGATTGCCGGGGCTTGGCGGCGAATTTAGTCACCTAAACCCTGGACCCACCAGGCCACCTGGGGGTGATGGGTCCGGTAGAGCCACAGGCGCGGGCCTTCGGCGGTTTGAACCCACCAGTAATCCCGCAGACCCGTGCGCCAGGCCGGGTCGTCCCACCACCATTCCGGGGCGATACGCTCGGGCCCCGTGGCCGAGTGCACGTGAAAACGCTGCGCGCGCCAAAGAAAGCGCCGGGGCAGGTCGCGGCCCTGGCCGTCGCCCAGCGGTTCCGGTGCAAACAGGGTCAGCGGACGTTGCCGCCCGGCGGGGAAGCTTTGCGGCTCCGACCAGGCCGCGGCGGCGATGGTAAAGGCGCGCTCGGGGATATGGCTGTCGTTCGGCTGAAACCGGGTGACGTTTTCAAAGCCGATCCGGTTGCCGAGGCGCGAGATCAGGTCGTGCACCCGCTCGCTTTTGCTCTCGCGCCCGGTCTGGGAGGGTTTCAGCGGTTCGGTTTCCAGCGCGACAAGGCGCAGGCTGTCGATGCCAAAGCCCGCATCCATCTCCCCCACCTTGCGCTCGAACAGCGCGCGCAGGCGCATCGGGTCGCGGCCGGGGCGGGCGAGGCGGATCTCGGCGCTCTCATCCCGGCTGTCGACCCGGGTGGCGGTCAGGCGCAGATGCCGGGCGCCCTGATATTCGCGCGCAAGGTCGGCACAGACCCTTTCCAACAGCCGCTCCAGTCCGGCCATCACGTCCCGCGTCAGCCCGATCGGCTCGGGCAGCGAGAGGCGGGCGGCGAAATGCGGGCGGGCCCGGTCGGGCGAGATCGGCTCGGGCTCCGCGCCCAGCGCCTGATCCAGCCGCTTGAGGGTTTGCAGGCCAAAGCGCCGCGCGAGCTGGCCGCGGGCGATGCGGGCCAGGGCGCCAATGGTGGCCAGGCCAAGGGCGCTCAGCGCCTCGACCGTCGCGGCCTCGATGCGCAGTGCGCCAACCGGCATGTCCTCGAGCACCCGGCGGGTCTGCCCCGCCGGCGCGATCCCCGGCGCCAGATGGGCCAGCGCCCAGGCGCCGCCCCGGGTATCGGCCAGACCGATGCGCGCGGTCAGGTTCAGCCCAGCACAGGCCGCCGCTACCTGCGCGCACAGCGCGGCCTCGCCGCCGAAAAGATGGGCGCAGCCCGAGATGTCCAGAACCAGCGTGTCGTCACGGTCGAGGCCCACAAGGGGCGAGAATTGCTCGGCCCAGCGGGCCAGCGCGCGCAGCGTCACCTGATGGCGCTCGGGCCGGGCCGGGCGGGTGATCAGATCCGGGCAGATCGCGCGGGCATCAGCCAGGGTCTGGCCCGGATGGAGCCCTGCCGCCTGCGCCGCCGGGCTGACCGAGACGAGGCAGAGCGCGTTCTTCACCGCACCGGCGATGGCAAAGGGCGCGGGCAGGCCGGGGTTGCCCTCATGGCGCAGCCGCGCCTCCGCCGCCAGATGGGGGAGCGCTATGGCCAGCACACGGCGCCCCGGCCGCGTGGCAGAAGGCCCGGATCCCGCCATGGGGTCAGGCCACCTCCCACTGGCCGAGCGTGCCGCGCTTGTTTTTCACCAGCACCCATTTCTGCCGGGGGCTCTCCTGTTCCCCCGGCAGGGGCGCGCACGTCCAGCGGGTCTCGGCGGCATTGGTGCGCGCCTCGCCGATCAGGCAGAGGCCGCGGCCCTTGCCCGTCGCGGCCGCAAGCTGCAGGCGGCGGCTTTCGGTCAGATCCGGGGCGTGGGCGACCTCGGCCACCGCGAGCGGCGCGGCGCCCGAGCGCAACACCTCCTCCATCGCCTGCAACAGCCCCAGCCGGTCCGGCGGGTGCGCCAGAATCACCCGCGCCGGGTCGAGATGGGGCACGAGCCCCTGCGGGCAGAGCCGGTCACGCCCGCCCGCCTGCGTCAGCCACAGCACCGGCCCCTCGAGCTGGCCCGCCAGCCGCGCGGCAAAGCTGCGCGCGCCGGGGCCCATCGCCTCGTGCACGCGGGCCTGGGTGAGCCACTGGGTCAGGTCGATGCTGTGCCCGGACATGTCCAGCATGGGGTTTTCCGCTTTTTGTTCCTGTTATGTTCTTATCGCGATTCGCCCCTGCTGGTCCAGCAGCCCCCTTGCCTGTTTCTGCAAACGGGTCCACTTTCCCGCCATGCCATTGACCAAGCCGATACGCCCGCATAACGCCGATCTGTTCGCCGAGGCCTGTATCGCCTATCGCGCCGGCGACCGGAGCCCCTTTGTGCTGGTCGAGCCCGACGGCACGCGCCACGCCTATTCGCTCGGCGCCCGGTTCCGCCCGCCCTCGCGCCTCAACAGGGTCGAGCAGGCGCTGGTGAGCCACGCCCGGGGCCGGATCCTGGATGTCGGCACCGCGACCGGAAATCTGCTGCCGGCCCTTGCCCGCCGGGGCGAGGTGACCGGCCTCGACATCTCTCCCGATCTGGCCGCCATGGCGCGGGCGCGGGGATACCCCGTGATCGCCGCCGATATCCATGATTTCACGCCAGCCCCCCGGTTCGACACGGTCACCCTGTTTGGCAACGGCCTGGGCATGGGCGGCACGCCTGAGGGGACCGGCCGCCTGCTTGCAGCCTTGCGGCGGCAAGTGGCAGGCACAGGGCAGATCCTTGCCAGCATGCGCAATTTCACGGCCGCCGCGTGGCGCAGCATCCGCCTGACGCCCCGATGGCGCGGCCGTGACGGGCCAAGCTTCGACTGGCTGATCTTCAGCCTCGATTTTCTGGCCGCGCGCTGCGAGGCTGCCAGCATGACCCTGACCGTGATCACGAAAACCTGGAAACACACCCTTGTGAGGATCGCACCCCGGTGACCCCGTTGCGTATCGATGCCCTGCAATACTGTAACTGGTCCCGCGAGATCTTTGCGCAGATGCGCGCGGGCGGGCTTGATGCCGTGCATGCCACCATCGCCTATCACGAGGGGTTTCGCGAAACCGTTGACAGGATCACCGCCTGGCACCGGCATTTCCGCGACCATGCCGATCTGATCGCGCCCGCCCGCAACGCTGCCGAAATCCGCGCCGCCCGCGCTTCGGGGCGCACCGCGATCCTGTTCGGCGCCCAGAACCCCCAGGTGATCGAGAACGATATCGGCCTGGTCGGGATCCTGCATCAGCTCGGCCTCAGCTTCATGCAGCTGACCTACAACAATCAGTCGCTGCTGGGCACCGGCTGGCAGGAGGCCGAGGATACCGGCCTCACCCGCATGGGCCGCGAGGTGCTGGCCGAGATGAACCGGCTTGGCATGATCGCCGATCTCTCCCATGCGGGCGAGCGCACGGTGCTCGACGCCATCGCCGCTTCGGGCCGCCCGGTCGCGGTGACCCATGCCAACCCCCGCGCATGGCGCGACACCGGGCGCAATGTCTCGGACCGGGTGATGGATGCGTTGGCCGAAAGCGGCGGGATGCTGGGGTTCTCGCTCTACCCGCATCACCTCGCCGGCGGGTCCGAGTGCACCCGCGCGGCCTTTTGCGAGATGGTGGCGCGCACCGCCGAGCGGATGGGCGTCGACCGGCTCGGCATCGGC
Organism: Pseudomonadota bacterium; assembly: GCA_039028555.1. GTDB lineage: Bacteria > Pseudomonadota > Alphaproteobacteria > Rhodobacterales > Rhodobacteraceae > Thermohalobaculum. The sequence goes on from JBCCHW010000163.1 coordinate 8,172, forward strand.
TCGGATCTCTGCCAGGGCCGCCCCGACAGCACCGTCGAATGGATGCGCACGGGCCGCTGGACCCATGCCCGCAGCGGCGCGGCCTTTCCGAAACATCAGGCCTGGTTCCGCGACAACCGCGATTGGCCGGGGCTGGCCGAAGGGCTCCTGGGCGCTGGCTTCAACGCCGAGGAGACGGGCAAGATCCTCGGCGGCAACTGGATGGGGTTCTTCGATGCAAATCTCGGATCATGAAGCGCCCGATGATGCCCGAGACATATGACATCGCCTCCGGCTGGCGCCCC
>JBCCHW010000164.1:0-8339 GCA_039028555.1 Pseudomonadota bacterium
AGCGCCGACGCGCCGACCGCCATCCTGGCGGGCACGCTGGGCGCGGTCTCGGTCTCGCGCGGCCTGCGCCTCGACAATAGCTGTCGGGTCGATATGGCCGCTGTCATTGCAGCACAGGGGCAGGGCCTCGGTCCCGTCGGGCACCTGCACATTGGGGCAGGTGATCGAGAGAACCGGCGCCGCCCCGTCCGACAGCATGCCCAGATCCGCAGGCATGCGTCCGCGGGGGTCGATCACCACGCGCAGCGGATTGGCGCCCGGAACATGCCGGGTCGTCAGTTGCGGGTCATCTGCGATTGCGGTGCCAACACCGACAATCACCGCATCGACCATCGAGCGGATCAGGTGCAGATGCCGCAATGCGCCCTTGCCGTTTATGTACTTCGAATCGCCCGTCGGGGTCGCGATACGACCGTCGAGCGACTGGCCCAACTGGCCGATCACAAAGGTCTCGTCGCTCAGATGGCGGCTGAGCCGGATCATGGCCGTTTCGCCGTCATACTCCATTGCCCGATGTTGCGGACGCGTTCGGTCTGTCTTCAGGAACACCCGACTTCTCCTTTTCGCCGGACGTTCAGGCCCGGACTGCTGCTTTTGCATGGTCGGACGGGCGCCCGACCTCTGACCCTGGACGCGGTGATGCAACCGGGGCGGGGCGCTTTTTGTCATCGCGCCAAGGCTGGCGCTTGAACCACGACACCAGATAGGCGGTCGCAATCAGCACCGCAAAACCAGTTAGATTGACCAGCGCGCGTGTCCAGACATCGCGCCCGATTACATCGAGCCACCAGCCATTGAACCGCGACAGAACGATCGAGACCATGAAGACAGCCAGGCTTTGCGTCCCCACCTTGCGGATCACCGGCACCGCCGCCAGAAACGCGTCGCGCAACAGCCATTGGCGTGCCCGGTCGCCGATTGCGTTCCAGACAAAAACGAGGACCGCGATCAGATGCACCAGCTGCGACAGGGTAAACAGCTTGAAATCGAGCAGCGGATAGTTTTCCTCGATCCAGTCATTCGCCGTTGGCAGGTAAGTCATGATCTCCTCGATATAGGCGTACGGTACGGTCGCCAGCACCACCGGCGCCATGGCAAGGCAGATGATCACGCGACTTGAGGTTGTACGCAGCACGCCATCCCAACCGTCGCGCAGCCTTTTCCCGCCGTCGCCCACCAGCACCCAGGCGAGATAGGCGATGGCGAGGAAATGAAGGTAACGCAACAGTCCGACACCGGTTTTCCACCACATCGGCTGGATAAAGTCCCGCATGTCGGCAATCCACAGGCGCAGGGCGCTCCGTTCCGGCAGATAACCCCAATCGGCGTGGATCTTGTACCATGCAAAGGGGACAACAAGCGCGAGGTAACCCGCGGCGATCAGCACCAGCCATTTGCGCACCGGCGGTGCCGGCAGCCAACCGGTGCCAAAGGCAAAGCCGGTAAAGAAAACCAGCTGCCAGCCGAACGGGTTGAAAAACCACTGGCGCGTGTCGTTCCAGGGGCTCGAGGGCAGGTTCAGGACCGTGAAGGGTTGCGAGACGGTCAGCAACCAGCTTTGAAACGCCGTCGGCGCCTCGATCACCTCTGCCAGCCGTGCATATCCACCCAGTTGCGCCGCGACCCAGAGCAGGATGACAAACCCGAAGGCCGCCGGGCGACCGCCCAACCGGTAGAGCAGCATGACCAGGGGGACCATTGCCAGGATTACCAGATACATCGGCAGGATGTCCATCAGCCCCGGCACGAAGGTCAGCGTAAAGAGCCCCAACAACCATTCCTGCGTGTGGGAAAAGATCCGCACGATCGAGGGCCACTCGGTATAGGTCTTGCCCTCGGCGCCCATCCCGGTGCGGTCGAGCAGGATCATCAGCACGACTGTCGCAAGCACGACGCCGATATGCGCCCAATAGACCTGCCAGACGCGAAAGGCGATCCGTGCGGTGCCCAGGAACCAGCTTTTGGTCAGGAACACCGCGCCGAAGGCCAGCGACGAGGCCATGCCGGAACAAAAGACAAAAATCTCGGTCGCATCCGAGAACCCGAAACGTGCCGGAATCCATAGCAACCACGTGCTTTGCGGCGTATGCGCGAGCAGGATGATAAACATCGCCAGCCCGCGAAAGAAATCCAGCCGCAGGTCGCGAGGGCGTTTGCCGGGCGGGGCGGCAGGGATGATTTCGGGTCTGTTCATCAGGTTCTAGATACCCAATCGCGGTGTTTCGGTCACGTTGCGCGTGCCGGATGGCGGCACACGGCGCCGCGTGGCATCCAGCCCCAGGGGCGCGGGCCTGCGCGAAGCTTCCGCCGGACTGATTTCAACCCGGGTTGATTTCAACATCGTCTCGTCGCCTGCTGCGGGTTTCATCATCTCTGCGCAGAATGACACCGCAATCGCGGCGGGGCGACCGGGCTTCACCTGTTTGTGACTGACTGGCACGACTGCTTGAGCGGAATCCGGCGATTTGTGGTTTGCCAAGGGACTTTTGGACGTCTTCAATGCGGATCACCCTGAAATCTGGAGGATCTGATGCATCGCGGGGTGCTGATTGTTTCGATCGCGGGCCTGGCGGCGGTCTGCCTGCTCGCCTTTCAGACGCGTGGGGGTGGCCCGGGCGAGGGACTGCGCTATGCGGCTGGCGGAATTCTGGGCGGGTTTGCGGGGTTTGCGCTCTATCACGCCGCCTTCGGGTTCACTGGGGCGTGGCGCCGGCTGGTGCGAGAGCGTCGCGGGGCAGGAGTTCGGGCACAGATCGTTTTGCTGGGCCTGACATGCAGCGTGACATATCTGCTGATCGGCTACGAGGCCGTCACCGGATGGAACATGCACCCCGTCGTGATCGGCATGGGATTGAGCTCGGCGATCGGGGCCTTTGCCTTTGGCGTCGGGATGCAACTGGGCGGGGGATGTGCCTCGGGCACGCTGTTCACGGCCGGCGGCGGATCGACGCGGATGGTCGTCACCCTCATCTTTTTCATCCTCGGCTCGGCTCTGGCGACTGCTCACATGACCGAGTTCTGGTTGCGGCTGGACGATCTGACGGGCATCCCGAACCTGCCTGGCATCTCGGTGATATCGCGCTTTGGTCCGATCGGGGGGCTGTCTCTGGTGCTCGCCGTGCTTGCTGTTTTCTGGGTCGTTTCCGCGCGCGTCGAACGGCGCGCGCATGGCGGGCTGGAGCAGCCGCGCGCGCAGGGGCCGCTGCTCACCGGGCCCTGGTCGATGACGCTCGGCGCGGTCGCGCTGGCGTTGGTCTGCATCGGATGCTTTGTGCTGTTTCAGCGCCCCTGGGGCGTGACCTCGGGATTTGCGCTGTGGGGGGCAAAGCTCTTGCAGGCCGCCGGCGTGCCCGTCGATAACTGGGGGTACTGGAGCGGCTGGCGCGCCGGGACCCTGGAACGCAGCGTATTTGCCGACCGGGTTTCGGTGATGAATTTCGGCATCATTCTCGGGGCCATGGCGGCGGCCTCGCTGGCCGGGCGGTTTGCGCCGATCTGGCGCCTTGGCGGGCGTGAGCTGGCGACCGCGGTACTGGGCGGGTTGCTGATGGGATACGGCGCGCGCCTCGCCTATGGCTGCAATATCGGCGCGTTTCTGGGCGGCATCTCGTCGGGCTCGCTGCACGGCTGGTGGTGGCTGATCTGGGGATTTGCAGGCTCGTTGCTGGGAATACGGTTTCGCCGGTTCCTGCACATGGATCCCGCGCCGACGGCGGCACGGGCAGCGACTTGATGAGAGGACACAGGATGAACTGGCGTTTCATGGCCGCGGCAGTGCTGCTCGCGGGCACTGCCCTCGCGGGTCCGATCCCCCAGAAAGACGGCTGGGCGGTGCATCCCACCGCGCACACCCATGCCGAGCTGGTCGCGCGGCTCGGCCAGGCGGTCAAGGAGCAGGGCCTCATCGTCGTGACCCGCGCCGGACCTACCAAAGCCGCGGCAAGCCGGGGCATTACCATTCCCGGCAACATGGTGATCGGGGTCTATAACAACGACTACGCCGTGCGCGCGCTCGGGTTTTCCACCGCCGCGATGATCGAGGCCCCGATCCGGTTCTACGTCACCGAGAATGCGGACGGCTCTGCCACGCTGTCCTACAGGACACCGACGCTGGTGTTTACGCCCTATTTCGACGAGGGCGGTCAGGGATTGCGCGATCTTGCCGGCGAACTCGACGCCAAGTTCGCCGCGATCGCGGCGGCGGCGGCGGCCGGTGAGTAGCGCGCTTCTAACCCAGCATCCGGTGTATCGTTTCGGCGAAATGGCGCTCCATTGCCTGCTGATCCCGACGAAGCGCCGCGCATGTCTGTTGCATCGGGTCGTCCAGGCCCGTGTTTCGGGCCTCGCCCGGGCGTGTGAGCGACCGATCAATCAGATGAACAAGCTCGTCCAGGCTCTCCGCGCTCGGCAAATGCCAGCGATCCTCGAAATCCGCGCAGGTGCTGGCAAGCGTCAGCACCGGACATCCCTGCTCAAGCGCGGTATAGATCTCTCCGACCCTCCCGACGCCCGAGTCTATCGGAGCGACGGCGATGTCGAGCGCGTTGAGGGCCGAGAGATCCGCGCCCTCGCGCCGGGCGACTGCCAGGCCCCGCGGCATACGCGTGGGCAGAAACCCGGGCCCCAGCAACAGAAAGGTCATGTCCGGGCAGATGGACTGTTCGGCAAAGCGGTGCGCGAGCGTGCACCACCGCGCCATCAGATCCTCGGTCCAGCGGCCATACCACCCGATGCGCCGTGCGGCGGGCAGCCGCCACGGCGCCTTTGGATGGAACACCTTTGGCAGGCGCACTGCGTTGTGGCCTGACAGGCTCAAGGTTTGTCTGATGGTCTCGGACGAGGACAGCGTCACGGTCGGCACCCAATCGGCCTGCCACGCTCCGGCGTCAGTGTCGATATCCGCGATCACGGGACCGCCGATCCCGGGGCGGGTTCTGGCCATCGCGGGATCCCGGTCGAGATGGATCAGGTTCACCGGCATGTCCCGGTGCATCCGTTGGATCAGCGCCCCTGCATCGACGCCGGGCGGCAGGACGCCCAGCCTGTCGATCCCCTGCGGCATGGCCTGAACCTGATCTGTCTGGCGCAGGATCGCGTCCACGTGGCACCCGCATCTGTGATAGAGGGCGACCAGCTGTGCAAACCGCCGGTCTCGCCATCCGTCTTCGGACAGGATCAGCGCACGCGTCACGGCGCAGGCTCACCGCCAAAGGGGTCGGCATTGTACTGGCCGAGCGGGTCGGCCACGATCTCATCGCCGGGCTGCCAGTTTGGCAGCGCCAAGCAAATGCTCGCCCGGGTCAGGCGCCAGCCTGCGGGGTAGGGAACCGATAGTGCTGCGGGGGGCATCCCGGCTGATCGGCTGCAAAGCACGACCCGGCCAGGTGCCGGGGTCGATGACGTGAACCCTTTGGCAGCGGGGGGCGTCCCGCGGCCCTGGAAGTCGAGCGACAACGCCAGCGCGCCCGGAGGCAGTGGTGGCAGGCTGATCAGCAATCGCCCCCTGATCACCGGCAGCGTCCCGCCGAGCACCACGGCCCTGGCAACCGGGCCGGCGCAGGCCAGAGGGGACAAGTCGAGGCGGACCTCTCCCCCGGGTGTCAGCCGAGTGCGCAGCACGCCATCACTTTTGGCGCAGGCTCCCATCAGGGCGTCGATCAGGGTTTCGCCGGCTGGCGACGATTCCGCCACCTTGGCGACAAGCTGTTCGATACCACCGGGCGCCGATGATCCGTCGCGTCTGTGCAGGGCGCCGACCCGGCCAAGAGGCAGAAATCCGTCGATCGCCGCACCCGGCGCTGAAAGCACGTAATCCGGGGGCCATCCGGCGGCGCGCATCGCGTCGATCAGGGCGCCAGAGGGTCCGCTGGCCACCGCCAGGACGGGACCGGGCGGCGTCGCACCCAGCCCGGTGGCGCGAACCTCGCACCAGCCCGTGCCATGCGTCCCGCCGATATAGGCGGCTGGTTCTGGCGACGCCCACAGGGTTCCGGCATCCGGCTGGCGCAACAACAAGGGGGGTGGCCCACCATGCGTGACGAAAGCACCCACATGGCGCCCGGTAACCAGCAGGGCGGCGAGCAGATCATCGAACCAGACCGGCAATTCCGGGCTCACGGCGCACCGTCGTCCGGGCCGCCGGCTTGTCGCCGCGCGATCAGGTCGAGGATCTCGGCTACCATGAGGTCCCTGTCGGCGCGGGTCAGTGGCTGGTCTGCCATCGCGTCGAGGAAGGCTGCCTTGAGCATCTCCACCTCGGCCTCCAGACGCCGTACACGATCTTTCAACTCATCCGACATTGCCGTTCCCGCCCTCTTATCCTGCATGCATGGTAATCGAGAGGTCGTGAAAATCGACCTCGGCCATTCCCGGATTGCGCAGGATCAGATCACACCAGGCTTTGACCTGTGTATCCCCGGTAATCTCAAAGTGACGAAGATCAAAGCTTGCCGAATGGGCGCAATCCGTCAGGATGCGATGCGCGGCCAAGGTTTCGCTGCGCCCCGCAATCTCTAGGTTCAACCGCAGATCCAGCGCCAGGGGTCGCGACGCCCTTGCGGTGAAAGACACCGAGATCTGATGGCCAGGGCGCAGTTTGCTGGCCAAAGAGTCGGGAATGCGCGCGGCGACCGAGACAAAGCTGCCCTCGAAACGATAAATGGTCAGGCGCAACCCGGCCTCTCCCGGCGCTCGCCAAATCTGGGACCATCGCATCAACGGATCCGCCGCATCGTGAAACAGGGCAAGGCCGTCGCAGATGTCGCTCCCCGTTTCGGGTGTGGAAAGGGCCGGGTCTGTCAGCGCTTGGCAAAAAACTTGTGGCCTGACCTGCCAGATGATTTCGGGCCCGGTGCCCTTGTGACCAAAATGTGTGTTGCGAAGATGGGTCATTATGATGTTCATTCGCTCGAAACCGGTGTGCAAGTCCAGCCCCAGCATTATCTCTGTCATCTGTTGACGCCCATGACCGCCCGCAGCGGCCCGTGGAGATCCCTGATCAGTGCGTTGGCAGGTATGGGTAAGATGCCATTACGCCGCAGCACACGGTATTTGAGCTGAGTTCCGCCAAGGGGAATTGAATGAACCTGAAACTTGTCAGAAGGCTGCTCGTCCTTGTGACCATGATCACAACGCAGCCTGTGCTGGCCTTTGCACAGATGGGGCCTTTACCCGTCGAAGTGGCCAAACCGCTCGTCGCACGCATTGTCGACTGGGATGAGTTCACCGGCCGGTTCGAGGCCGTTCAGCGCGTCGACATCCGCGCGCGTGTCTCGGGCTATCTCGAAGAGGTTCTCTTTCGCGACGGTCAGATGGTCGAAAAGGGGGATGTCCTCTTCAAGATCGACCCCAAACCATTCAAGGCCGACTTTGCGCGGGTTTCGGCCGAGGTGTCGGCGGCAAAGGCCGGCGCGGTGCGCGCCCAGATCGAGTTTGAGCGTGCCGAGAGCCTGGTAAAATCACGCACGGTGCCAGAATCCACGCTGGATGAGCGGGTCGCCGCCAATCTGCGCGCGGCGGCGCAGGTCGATATTGCTGAGGCCGCGCTTCAATCGGCACAGCTAAATCTTGACTATACCGAGATAAAAGCGCCCTTCTCGGGCCGCATCTCGGACAGTCGGCTGGATGCCGGGAACCTGATTCTGTCAGGCGAAACGGTGCTTGCCACCATCGTGACCACAGATCCGATCCATCTGGTTTTTACCGCCTCCGAGGCCGATTTCCTGAAATACACCCGCCTGTCGCTTGCAGGTGACCGGCCGAGCTCGCGCAATTCACCGAACGAGGTGGACGCCAAGCTGATCGACGAGAGCGACTGGTCCTATACCGGCGCCATGGACTTTGTGGCCAACGAGTTCGACCCCAATGCCGGCACGATCACGGGGCGCGCGATCTTTGACAATCCCGACGGTATCCTGACGCCGGGCCTGTTCGCGCGGCTGCGGCTGATCGGCTCGGGCGAGTACGACGCGTTCCTGATCCCCGATCAGGCGATCCTGTCGGATCAGGCGCGCAAGATCGTGCTGGTGGTGGATGCCGAGGATACGGTGAGCGCCCGCGTGGTCGAGCCGGGCCCGCTGTTTCGCGGGCTGCGGGTGATCCGCACCGGTCTGACCGCCGATGACACCATTGTCATCAACGGAATCCAGCGCGCCCATCCGGGCGGCAAGGTGGTGCCCGAGCGGGCCGAAATCGTCTTCACCGACGCCACGAACTGAGGTCCGCCCCGTGAAGTTCGCGCATTTCTTTATCGACCGTCCGATCTTTGCATCGGTGATCTCGATCATTGTCACGCTGGTCGGGCTGGCGGCCTATTTCAATCTGCCGGTCGCCCAGTATCC
>JBCCHW010000165.1:0-8229 GCA_039028555.1 Pseudomonadota bacterium
AAAGCCGCGACACCTTTGAGATCATTGACGAAATCCAGGAGATGCTGCAGCTGGACGTGGCCCCCGCCAGCTGGCCCATCGGGATGGGGCGCGAGTTTCTCGGCGCCTATGACATGCTGCATGACCGGCTGGAGCTGATGGACCGCGCCGACCGCAACCGCAAGGCCGAGAGTGTCTCGGTCGCAGGGCTCGCCGACCCGGCCCTGGCCAGCCACATCCCCGCCGACCAGTTGGAGACGCTGTGCGAAGAGGTCGAAATGGCGCGCGAATTGCTGCCCGCCTTTGACCATCAGGCGTTCTGCGAGGGCAATATGAGCCCGATCTGGTTCGGCTCTGCCATCAACTCATTCGGGGTCAGGGAACTGATGGACGGCATCGCCGCCCACGCGCCCCCGCCCCAGCCGCGCCGCACCGCCTCGCGCCAGGTCTCGGCCGAGGAAAAACCGGTCTCGGGCTTTGTCTTCAAGGTGCAGGCGAACATGGATCCAAAACACCGGGATCGTGTCGCATTTGTAAGGCTTTGCAGCGGACACTTCATGCGGGGCATGAAGCTGAAACATGTCCGCGCCGGCAAACAGATGGCGATCTCGAACCCCGTGCTGTTCCTCGCGTCCGAGCGTGAAATCGCCGAAGATGCCTGGGCCGGCGACATCATAGGGATCCCCAATCACGGCCAGCTGCGCATCGGCGATGCATTGACCGAGGGGGAGGATCTGCGCTTTGCCGGCATCCCCTCCTTTGCGCCGGAGCTGCTACAGAATGTCCGCGCGGGCGACCCGATGAAGGCCAAGCATCTCGACAAGGCGTTGCTCCAATTTGCCGAGGAGGGCGCGGCCAAACTCTTCAAGCCCAGCATCGGCGCGGGCTGGGTCGTGGGCGTGGTCGGCCAGTTGCAGTTCGAGGTGCTCGCCAGCCGGATCGAGATGGAATACGGCCTGCCCGTGCGCTTCGAGCCGACACAGTTCATCTCGGCGCGCTGGATCTCGGGCCCCGCCGACAAGCTCGACGCCTTCATCAAGGCCAACAAGGGCCAGATGGCCGAGGATCACGACGGCGACCCGGTCTATATGACGCGTCTGCAATGGGATATCGACCGCGTGGCGCGCGACTATCCCGACATCACGCTCTCCACGACCAAGGAAACCCATGCCTGAGGGCTCAAAACAGCCGCGTCAGCACTTCCTGCACGTACGGGAAAAAGTCGATATAGCCGATCGGGCCCATGGGCAGGAACAGCACCAGCGGCCAGGCGGTGCGCCAGCTCAGCCGCTCCGGCAGCCGGGCCCCGCGTGACAGCATCAGGAAATAGACCAGCGCCAGGCACGCGAGGAAGAACAGCAACACCCAGCGCGGATAGTCGAACCCGAACAGAAACAGCGCCAGGCTCGGCAGTGGTGCCAGCCTCAGCACGGTGTCGGAGAGGCCGTTGAGGCTCAGAAACCCGAGATAGCTGAGATAGATCAGAACGAGCCACAGCATCATCGCCCCCGTCTCGACCGCGTCGCCATCCCAGCGGATGTTCAGAAAGGCGCGGTTCCAGGCGAGGTTGCTCTCCCCCACGGCGGCCATCGCCCCGTCCGAGACGCCCCCCATCTGCGCGAGCAACACCGCCAACAGGGCGGATGACCCGACGGTTGCGAGAATCAGCGGCGAGTTCAGCGCCGCGCGGATCTGGGGCCCCAGCCCCGCGCCCTGCAGCCGCGTCATCGCCGCCGCGACGATCACCGGCAGGCCAAAGAACAGATACAACTCGTGGATCAGCACGCCCAGGATGGTGACGATCACGACCCCCCAGTCGCGCCCCGCGATCAACAGGCGCAGGCTGAGGATCAGCATCACGAACAGCACCGGGTCGAACCGCGCCATGTCATACGAGATCTGGCAGAACATGAACGGCGAGATCGCCAGCCCGATCATCCAGATCACGCCCATCCCTTTGCAATAGCGCGACAAATCCAGGATGATCCACAGGATCGCCAGCGCGGCCAGGGCGTTCAGCGCATGGGCGAAATAGATCTCGTACCCATCGGGCAAGGGCGCATAGATCGTGCCGATCAGCCCGCGCCGGATGAACCCGAACTGAACGTAATCGACACGGTAATGCCCCAGCAGCTTGTCGAGCATGTCCTGAAAACCGGGCGCCTTGCCCGAGAGATAGGCGCCCACGCGCCCGGCAAATCCAAGCGCGTAGAAGAGACAGGCACCCAGGGTGATCACGCCTACCTGCAATTGTCGCGTCACTGCCACCCCCGATGCGATCCCCGATGCCGTGCCCGGTGCCACGCCCAATGCTGCGCCCGCGCCCGGGCTCCCAACCGGGGGCCCGCGAAAAGTCAGGCGGCAATCTATCGCAAATTCGCCCCGGCGACAGCCCCAAAGGGTCGCATCTGCCGGGGCGTCGTGCGGACCCGTCAAAAGGAAAATGCGCGTCTTCGTTTCCGAAGACGCGCCTAGATCACCGGCAAGAGGTGGGATGTGGAGCGCCGGCGATCAGCTCTTTCTGCGGCGCCGTGCGCCCAGATAAAGTCCCGCAAGTCCCACCATCAGCATCGGCGCCGCCGCGGGCAGCGGCACGGTGCTGATCGAGGAGGAGATGGCATAGTTGCGCACCTCACGCTCGGTCAGTGCGCGGCCATAAAACCCGACATTGTCGATCAGCCCGTCCCAGTCCTGGGTGGGATAACGATAGGTCCCGCCAATGGCGGTGTTGTCGAATCCGTCGCCATTGTCGGCGGTAAAGGTGTCGATGCTGAACTGGGTCAGGTCCTGATTGGCCACATAAAGCGTGCTGCCATCAGGCACGCCTTCGCGATAGGTGACAGCGACAAAGAACCACTCGCCCAGGTCGCCGGGGCGGTCGAAATCATCGCTGCTCGGCACCACTCCGGTGGTCGGGCCGCCAAAGGCTGCAAAGGATTCCGCGCCGCGGGTCGTGCTGGTGCCCGTGCGGGTATCCAGCGCAATGGTGCGGTCGAAACCGCCATTGTCATGCGACACCGCCATGCGCGACATGGCGACGCCCGCATTGTCGTCGACCAGAAACCAGCCCGCGATTGTGAAATCCGGGCCAAGGCCGGGGTTCATGTCGATGGGAACCGAGATGAAATCCGACGATCCGCTGACCGTGAACTGCGCGGCGGTTTCGCCATCCACCCCCTGCCCGACGGCAAAGGAGGAGTTCACGCCCAAGGTTCCATTGGCCCCGTTTCCACTGGAATCGGTCGCGTCGGAATTGTCGAAGGTGTAGTAACCGAGCATTCCCGCGCTCGGGACGGCGACAGCCTGACCGGCTGCGCAAATCGCACTGATGGCGACAAGATACTTCAACGATTTCATTACTTTACTCGCTCAACTTGTACAAACGCTACTCACAGAGCCATACCCCCGGCCCTGTGACATCGGTGGATAGGGTCTAAAATTGGCCAAATTGTGGCACAAGGGTGCCGGGCGGCCGCAGCCGCCCCAGCATTTTCAAAGACTTGTGACCAGGCCAAAGATGATGCCCGACAGGATCGCGCCCCCGATCCCCAGCGCAATGTACATGCCGAAGACCGGGCGTTTGACCAGGGCAAAGACCGCCGCCATCGCGGGGACCGAGGTGACCGAGCCGCCGATCATAAAGGCCATGGCGGCGCCGGTGCTCATTCCCTGCTCCATCAGGCCGCTGACCAGCGCCGGGGCGGCATAGCCGTTGAGATAGGCCGGCGCGCCGACCACCGCCCCGATCACGATCGGCATCAGGCCGGTGCCGCCTACGACCCCGGCAATCGCTTCGGCCGGGACATAGTGGATCATCAGGCTTTCCAGCAGATAGGCGAGCGAGAGCCATTTGACGAGGAAGAAGGCGTTCTCCATCGCCGCCTCGCGGAACGCCGCCCGACGCTCGGGATGGGGCCAGAACTTCCACACGGGCTTGGCCTTCATCACGCCCGTGCCACAGCACGAGCCACAGGTTTTCGCGGCCTTCAGCGGCTCGCCGAAATAGCCCGCCGCGACCAGCGCCTGCATCACAAAGCCGCCCATCAGGCCCAGCATCACCGCAAAGGCGACCTTCATGATCGCAAATTCGGGGCCGAGCGCGGCCAGCGTGATCATGAATTGCGGCGGGTCCATGATGGGCGAGGCCAGCCAGAACGCCATCACCGCCGACAGCGGCGTGCCTGCGGCCAACAGGGCTGCGACAAAGGGGATCACCTCGCACGAGCAGAACGGCGCCAGACCGCCCAGAATCGCGGCCAGAACGATCATCCGGCTTTCGCGCCCCTTGAAAGCCTCGGCGAGAATACCCTCGGCCCCCGTCGCCTTGAGCAGGCCGATCAGCGCCACCGCGATCGAGATATAGGGCAGCGTGCTCAAAAGCGCGCTGAACGCCACGTCCATGACCGAGGTCGCGCGCGCGGGATCCAGCGCCACCACCAGAATCGGGATCACCGCCACCAGCACCCAGACAGGGTCGATGCCGCGCACCTGTTGCCAGGCCGCGCTGGCCCGGGCCAAGACGAACTCGGTCATTGGGAAGTCTCCTCAAGCGAAATGCGAATTTCGGGTTCTTTGGTGCCGCCATCGGGCAGCACCCACAGGGGTTCGGAAAAATGGCTGATGGTGACCGGGCCGTTGACCGTGTCAAAGCCCAGGCCGCGCCCCGCCGTCATGGCGACCCGGCGCCCGCCGGCCGGGTTCAGGCCCGGGGCCAGCGGGTCGACACCCCATTTCAGGTGATGGGCAATGTCCCAGAACAGCGGCGCGTCGCCATCGTCGAAGGCCAGCCAGCAATGCATGTCGGGTGTCGAGTTCCGCCCGGGGCCAAACCAGTACCCGGCCATGTACTGCCCGGTGATCCCCTGGCTGAGGGCCCCCGCAAGAACAAAGGTGTTGATGTCGACACAGGATCCCCTGGTCGTGCCGCACAGCGTGGGCACCGCATCCAGACCCGTGTTGAACCGCTCGTCGGGATGGTCGTAGTCGAACATCTCGGCCGCATGGCGCACCAGAGCGTCGAGCCGCTCGCCCGTGGTGCCCGTCTGTGCGCATAGCTCGGCCGACAGCGCGGCCAGGCCGGGATCCGCCCGGGTCAGCGCCGAGCGCGGCCCCTGCCAGATATCCCCGGCCGCCGGTTGGCCCGGCGCAACCTCAAAGGCGTAAGACAGGCTGACCGGCCCGTCGCCGGGGGTCAGCGCATAGGCCGTCTGGGGGCTGTTGGTCGAGGGGATCTCGGCCACCGCCGCCGCGCCGGCGTCAAAGCCGACGAAGCGCTGATCCCAGGCCGCGACCGGTTTCGGCGCGATCAAGATCGTCCCTTCGGGCGCCGCCTCCGGCACATCGATGGTCACGTTACGGCGCATTTCCAGCCTCCGGCGCGGTGCGGGTGGCGTCTTCGCAGCATTCGGTCAACAGAAAGGCCGCGAGCCCCTCGATCCGGTCATAGCGGGCGCGGCAGATCAGGCTGCGCCCGTCGCGTTCCTGCTCGATCACCCCGGCCTGGATCAGGGCGCGCAGGTGATGGCTGAGCGTCGAGCCGGGCATCGCAAGGCGCGACTGCAACAGGCCGACGGTCATGCCCGCGCGCCCGGCACGAACCAGTGAGCGCAGGATCGAGAGGCGCACGGGCGCGCCAAGCGCGGCGAGCATCTCGGCGGCCGCATCGGTATCGGGGAGTGGGGTGTCATCATTCGTTTCCATATTTCTGGAAATATCGAATCAATGCCGACATGTCAACCATCAGCGGGCGAGTTTTTCGGTGGATACCCTCAGCGGTCCGGCGATATGGCATCAAGGCGGCGTGCAGGCTGAGTCGGCGGGTACTCTGGCGAATGTCACCGCACTGGCAGTCCTCGAACAGAACGACCCAAATAACCCATGAATTTTCAATGTCTTATACCAATTTTAAGTAAATCAGCGAATCAATACAGTAAATACTCCCCATATGTTAGAATGAATTACACAAAAAAAGGGGAAGAAATGATGACCAGGATATCACTCAGAAAAACCGGCATGACTGCAATAACGGCGCTCACCGCGCTCTTATTACTCGCTGCTTGCGAAACCATGCAGGACGAGAGCAGCCGTATCGGCATCGTCGAAACCTACGACATCGCGACCGCCGATCCCGATGAGGTGGCCGCAGCCCTGCAGCGCGACGGGCGCGTGATCATCCGGGGTATCAATTTCGACTTTGACAGTGCCGAGCTGCAAGGCTCTGCCTACGCCTCTGCCACCCGGATCGGAGAGATCATGGCCAATCAGCCGGACCTCAAGCTCGCGGTTGTCGGCCACACCGACTCGACCGGGAACTTCCAGTACAATGTCGATCTGTCGAAACGGCGCGCCGAGGCGATTGTCGCCGCACTCAAGAAAGACTTCAGTATCGCGCCCGACCGTCTGGTCGCTGTTGGCGTCGGCCCGCTGGCGCCGATCGACACCAACGCGACCGAATTTGGCCAAAGCCAGAACCGCCGTGTGGAACTGGTGGTGATCAACTAGACCCTCAGCACCCGAATCCCGACGCGAGCCGCCGGCGCCTTTACCGCGCCGGCGGTTTGCATGGCGGCGGCGACAGCGCGTTTGTTTCCGCCACCGCAACAGTTGCCACGGGCACGCCGCCGCAACGTCGTGCTAGGCGCTTAAAACCGCAGCACAATTGACATTTGTTCCCGGGTCATGCACTAAACGCGCGACTGTAAAGATGCCAATCCGGGCATCCGGGCCGTGCGACGCAAGCGGCCATTCCAGCCGCCAACACCAACGTCGCAGGAGACCTGTATGCAATTCTCGGAGCTTGAGCTCGATCCGAAAGTTCTAAAGGCCGTCGAAGAAGCCGGCTATACCCAACCGACCCCGATCCAGGAAAAGGCCATCCCCCATGCGCTGCAGGGGCGTGATGTGTTGGGGATCGCCCAGACCGGCACCGGCAAAACGGCGAGCTTCACGCTGCCGATGATCACGCTGCTGGCCAAGGGGCGCGCACGGGCGCGCATGCCCCGCTCGCTGATCCTCTGCCCCACGCGTGAGCTTGCCGCCCAGGTTGCCGAGAACTTCGAGACCTATGGCAAGTATCACAAGCTGACCATGGCGCTGCTGATCGGCGGGGTGAACTTTGCCAATCAGGACAAGCTGATCGACCGGGGGGTCGATGTGCTGATCGCGACGCCCGGCCGCCTGCTCGATCATTTCGAGCGTGGCAAGCTGATGCTGACCGGGATCCAGGTGATGGTGGTCGACGAGGCCGACCGGATGCTCGACATGGGCTTTATCCCGGATATCGAGCGGATCTTCTCGCTGACACCCTTCACACGCCAGACGCTGTTTTTCTCGGCCACCATGCCGCCGGAGATCACCCGGCTGACCGAAACCTTCCTCTCGAACCCCGAGCGGGTCGAGGTGGCGCGCCAGTCCACGGCATCCGAGACAATCACCCAGGGCGTCTGCCAGTTCCGCGCGTCCAGCCGCGAACGCGCCGAAAAGGAAAAGCGCGACTGCCTGCGCGAGCTGATGCAGCGCGAGGGCGAGAAACTCACCAACGCCATCATCTTTTGCAACCGCAAGCGCGACGTCTCGATCCTGCAAAAATCGCTGGTCAAGCACGAGCTGAATGCGGGCGCGCTGCATGGCGATCTG
The DNA here is from genome assembly GCA_039028555.1 of Pseudomonadota bacterium. Lineage (GTDB taxonomy): Bacteria > Pseudomonadota > Alphaproteobacteria > Rhodobacterales > Rhodobacteraceae > Thermohalobaculum. The sequence continues at coordinate 7,615 of JBCCHW010000165.1, forward strand.
GATCAATCGGTGCGCACGGCGACGCTGAACGGCTTCCGCGACGGGGCGATCAAGCTGTTGGTCGCCTCGGATGTCGCGGCCCGGGGCCTCGATATCCCCGCCGTCAGCCATGTGTTCAACTTTGACGTCCCGATCCATTCCGAGGATTACGTCCACCGCATCGGCCGCACCGGGCGCGCGGGCCGCGAGGGCACGGCGATCACGATCTGCCAGCCCCACGAAAAGAAGTATCTCGACAAGATCGAAGAGCTGATCGGCAAGCAGATCAACCGGCTCGACTCGCCAGTGGCCGAGACGCCCAGGGAAGAGCCGCGCGGCGAGAAGCCCCGCTCGCGCAGCCGGCGTGCCCGCGACGACGACCCCCGCCCCTCAGGCGATACCCAGTCTGGCGAACGCCGCCCCCGCGGGCGCGGCCGGGGGCGTTCCGCAACGGGCCGTGATGAAAAGGTCGTGGGGATGGGCGATCACATGCCCGCCTTTTTGCTGATCGAGATCCGGCCCAGGAAATCGGCCGGCAAGGCCGAGGCAACCGACGGCGAGATCGCTGCCGATGAGATCCCCGCCGATGAGGTCACGGTCGAGGACGTCGCGGTCGATGAGGTCACGGTCGAGGAC
>JBCCHW010000166.1:0-8210 GCA_039028555.1 Pseudomonadota bacterium
GCCTTTGGCACGATCGCGACCAGCATCTTCCCGACGATTTCCGGGGATGAAAGCCTCTATGCGCTCGCCGGCATGGGTGCTGTTGCGGGGGCGGTTCTGGGCGCGCCGATCTCGACCACCCTGATCGTCTTTGAACTGACGGGCGATTTTCAGGTCGCGATCGCGGTGATGATCGCGGTGGCGGTCGCCTCGGTCGTGGCCGACAAGATGGCGACGCGGAGCTTTTTCCTCACCCAGCTCGAGAATCAGGGGCTGAAGCTCTCGAGCGGTCCGCAGGGATATCTTGCCGCCACGGTGCCGGTTATCGGTCTGCTCCGTGTCAGCGACCCCCGGGCCACCCCGGAATTGTGCCACGAGATGCATCAACAAGGTCTTTCGCTGAAATCGAGCGCCACACTGAACACTGCCCTGCCCATGTTCGACCAGACCCGCGAGGTCTTTTTGCCGGTCTATTCCTCAACGACAAACGCCGATGAACCGGAGTTCATCGGCGCCATTTTTCGCGGTGATGCGTTCAAAGCCTATTCAGCCGCGCTAGAGGCGGAGCTGAGGGAAGAACACAGCTGATCGGTCAGTCTTCCGCGCTGTTAGCGGCATCGGCATTCAGCATGCCGTAATTGGGCTCGCCGATCGATGCCATCAGGTCGAGCTGGGTTTCGAGGAAGTCGATATGCCCTTCCTCGTCCGACATGATCTCCTCGAACAACAGCGCCGAGGGGATATCGCTGACCGAGCGGCAATATTCCGCCGCCTCACGATACAGCTCACGCGCTTCCTGTTCGGCGGCGAGGTCACATTCAAGGGTTTCCTTGAGGTTCTCGCCAATCCGCATCGGGTCGAGCGTCTGGAGGTTTGGGTGACCTTCGAGGAAGATGATCCGGTCAATGAACTTGTCGGCGTGATGCATCTCTTCGATGCTTTCCTCGCGCGACTTCTGGCCGATCTTGGAAAAGCCCCAATCCATCTGGAGCCGATAGTGCAGCCAATACTGGTTGACGGCGGTCAGTTCACTTCGCAATCCGCGATTTAGGAACTCGATGACTTTTTCGTTGCCTTTCATTTCGCTGCCCTTTCCGGTCGCTGATAGGTGTTGTCAGGTCCGGGGGTAGCATAGTTTTAGAATCATTCCAAACTGTTTCGACAAACAGGCTGATACAGCCACCACAGTCAGGTTTCTTTCCCAAAGCACGATACACTTTTCCCGGTGTTATCATGACCTTGGGATCAGAGGCACGCATCCAGTCCACCGCACGGCGGATTTCTTTTTCGGATATAACAGCGCAAGAGCAGATGATCATCGGCGTTTCGACTCAGAAGGGACAACATCTCAAAAACTGATTATTTAAATCAGGATTGTCAATCCGATAAAACTGCTTGGGTATTCACCGGCCCGTGACGCCGGTGCCAGACCCGGCACCGTTACAGCACCTCCACCGCCACCCGCTCGTGTTGAAAGGCGATGAAGCCGGCGATTTCGGCCACCCCCTCATCGGGCGTCTCATAGGACCAGGCGGCGTTCTCGATCGGGCCCGATTTCGTGTCGATATGGAAATAGACCGCCTCGCCCTTGTGCGGGCAGGTGGTGCGCTTGTCCGACGGTTCGCAAAATGTGATCGCGTCTGCCCGGGGCAGATAGAGCACCGGGTCATGGCCTTCTTCACAAAGCTCGAGTGCCTCGGTGCTTTCGGCAATCACCGCGCCGCCCGCGCGCACCGCGACGGTGCCGGCAACCGGTTGGATCGTAATACTGGGCATTCAACTATCCCTGGAAATCGGGGTGCAGGCTTTGGTCAGCCAATCGACGGCTTGCGCGTCGAGCAAGGGCGACAGCTTTGCGAGCACCTCGGCATGATAGGCATTCAGCCAAGTTAACTCCGATGCACTCAGCAATAGCGGATCCAGCAGCCGCACGTCTATAGGGCAGAAGGTGAGCGTCTCAAATCCCAACATGGGGCGGTCGCCCGCCTCGGGCGTTTCGGCCCCGGTGACGGTGACGAGATTCTCGATCCTGATCCCGAACGCCCCCTCGCGATAGTAACCTGGCTCGTTCGAGAGGATCATCCCGGGCTCGATCGCCACCGTGCCCCGGCGCGAGATCGAGGCCGGCCCCTCATGCACATTCAGGCAGGCGCCGACGCCATGCCCGGTCCCGTGATCATAGTCGAGCCCCGCCTGCCACAACGCCTGACGGGCAAAGATGTCGAGGTCCCGCCCGGCGAGCCCCGCGGGCCAGCGCGCCATGCTGAGCGCGATCATCCCCTTGAGCACCAGCGTGAAGGGTGCCCGCACAGCCGGGTCAACCGGCCCAAAGGCCATGGTCCGGGTGATGTCGGTGGTGCCCTCGCCATAGTGGCCGCCGCTATCGACCAGCACGCTCTCTCCCCAGACCAGTTTTCGGTCGGTCGGGTAGGTCACGCGGTAGTGGATGATGGCGCCGTTCGGGCCTGAGCCGCAGATCGTGTCGAACGAGACATCGCTGATCCCCGCCTCCACCCGGAACTGCTCCAGCCGTTTGACCAGGTCGATCTCGGTCAGATCCGCCCCGGGACCCTGCCCGTCCAGCCAGCAGAGGAAGTTCACCATCGCCGCCCCGTCGAGGATATGCGCCCGGCGCATGCCCGCGAGTTCCGCGGGGTTCTTGATCGCCTTTGCGGCGATGCAGGGGTCCTTGCCCCAGATCACCTCGGCCCCCGCCTCGGTCAGGCGGTTGGCGGCGCGCATGGGCCCCGATTGACGGTCGACGATGACCCTTTTCCCGGCGAGCCCCGCCCAGGCCTCGTCCATCCGGGAAATCGGGGCGAGGGTCACATTGTTTCCCAGATGCGCGCGCACCTCGCCGTCGAACTTGTCAGGATCCATAAAGAGATCGAGATCCCCCTGCGCATGCAGGATCCCGAACCCCAGCGCCACCGGTGAATGCGACAGGTCGCTGCCACGGATATTCGTCAGCCAGGCGAGATTCTCCGGCAGGTTGATGAAGACCGCATCCGCGCCGGCGGTCTTCAGCTCTTCGCCCAGACGCGCACGCTTGGCCGCGCTGCCCTCGCCGGCGACCGCCTTGTCGTGGATCCGCACCGCTCCGCCGGGCGGGGGCGGGCGGTCGTGCCAGATCTGGTCGACCAGGTTTTCGGGCAACAGGGCCAGCCGCGCGCCCGCAGACTCCAGCGCGTCGCGCAGCCGGTCGACCTCGACCTTTCCATGAAGCCAGGGGTCGAGCCCGATCACATCCCCCGCAGACGCTTCATCCCCCAGCCAATTGGCCACGGGGGTCTTGTGGACCGCCACCACCTCGAACAGCGCCGGGTCGCATTGCTGCGCGGCCTGCAACGTATAGCGCCCGTCGACGAACATCAGCGCCCGGTCGCCCAGTACCACACAGCACCCTGCCGACCCGGTGAACCCCGTCAGCCACATCAATCGCTGATCGCAGGGGGCGGTCGTTTCCCCCTGATGGACATCCTGCAGCGGCACGATCAGGCCGGTGATGCCCTTCTTTTCCATCCGCTGGCGCAGTTTGCCGAGCCGATCCGCGCTCGCGCCCGGATCAGAAATTGTTTCAAAAGTCTGGAACATATTTCGCTTTCCGCCCGAATTCGTGAGTTTCCATGCTGAACTGAGGCTTTGATGTCACGCAAGGTGTAAACTGATCGCGATTTCCCTGTGATCCCTGTAATCTCCCCCTTGAACTTGCCGCATAGATACAACATTTGTCTCGCCGTTACAGAGGCAAAAATCATGCGACACTCCACGGTTACGGCGCTTTGCGCACTTGTTTTCGCGGCTGTTGGCTTTAGCGCCAATGCAGCCGCTCCCTATGGGCTGTGGATGACCGCGAACAAACGCGCGATCGTCGAGATTGCCCCATGTTCGGACAGTGCGTGCGGCCGGATCGTGTGGATGGCCAATGCGTATGAGGATGATGGCTCGCCAAAGCGCGACATGAACAACCCCGACGAATCGCTTCGCAGCCAGCCGCTTTGCGGGATTACCCTTGTCGGCGATCTGATGCCGCGCGAGCGCGAGGCGGAACTCTACGGCTTTATCTACAACCCGCGCGACGGCAAGAAGTACAGCGCCCGCGTCTCGTCGCTGGCCGATGACAAGATCGAGATGCGCGGTTTCCTCGGCCTCGAAATCTTTGGCAAGAGCGAGACCTGGACCCGGGTCGCCCACCGCCCTTCGGGCTGCTGAGGCGCACGCGCACCCCGCGCCCGGGCAGGATGGTCAGCCGCGCCGGTCGCGCGCCGCCAACAGTTTCAGGCGCAGCGCGTTTAGCTGGATAAAGCCCTTGGCATCGGTCTGGTCATAGGCGCCCGCATCCTCTTCAAAGGTCACATGCGCCTCGGAGTAAAGGCTGCGCGCCGACCAGCGGCCGACCACATCGACCGAACCCTTGTAGAGTTTCAGCCGCACCGTCCCCTCGACATTCTCTTGCGACTGGTCGATGGCGGCCTGAAGCATGTCGCGCTCCGGGCTGAACCAATAGCCGTTATAGACGAGCTCCGCATAGCGGGGCATCAACTCGTCCTTAAGATGTGCCGCTCCCCGGTCCAGCGTGATCTGCTCGATCCCGCGATGGGCCGCCAACAGGACCGTGCCGCCGGGGGTCTCGTAGATGCCGCGTGATTTCATGCCGACATAGCGGTTCTCGACCAGGTCGAGCCGCCCCACACCATGCCTGCCGCCGATCTCGTTCAGCCGGGTCAGGATCGTGGCGGGCGACATCGCCTCGCCATTGATCGAGACGGCATCGCCCGTCGTGAAACCGACCTCGATGTATTCCGGGGTATCGGGGGCCTCTTCCGGGGCAACCGTGCGTTGATACACATAGTCGGGCGCGGCCTGGGCTGGGTCTTCGAGCACCTTGCCCTCGGACGAGGTGTGCAACAGGTTCGCATCGACCGAAAAGGGCGCCTCGCCGCGTTTGTCCTTGGGCACCGGCACCTGATGCTGTTCGGCCCATTCGATCAATCGCGTGCGCGAGGTCAGGTCCCAGTCGCGCCAGGGCGCAATCACCCGGATTTCGGGGTTGAGCGCATAGGCGGCAAGCTCGAACCGCACCTGATCGTTGCCCTTGCCGGTCGCCCCGTGGGCAATGGCATCGGCCCCCTCGGCGGCGGCGATCTCGACCAGGCGCTTGGAGATCAGCGGGCGGGCAATCGAGGTGCCGAGCAGATAGAGCCCCTCATAGACCGCATTGGCCCGGAACATCGGAAAGACGAAATCACGCACGAACTCCTCGCGCAGGTCTTCGACATAGATCGCGGCGGCGCCCATCATTTCGGCCTTGTCGCGCGCAGGGCCCAGTTCCTCCCCCTGGCCCAGATCGGCGGTGAAGGTCACGACCTCGCAGCCATATTCGATCTTGAGCCATTTCAGGATAATCGAGGTGTCGAGCCCGCCCGAATAGGCCAGCACAACTTTCTTTGGGTTTGCCATGGAGGTCTCCGCTGATCTGATCGGGCGCGTCATAGGAGCATTTAACGCCGCCTGCAAGATCAGCGTCCCCGCCAGTTGACCAGAAAGATCCCCAACCCCACCAAAAGCAAGGCGCCCAGGATCGCGGCCGTGATCCGCTCGCCGAAAATCATCCAGCCGAAAAAGACACCAAAGACCGGTGTGAGAAAACTGAACGAGGCCATCTGGGCCGCCGGGTAGACCGACAGGATCCAGAACCACGAGACGATCCCAAAGGAGACGACAACCAGAACCTGAAAGGCAAAGATGGCCCACAGCCGGGGCGTCATGGCGTCGATCGATGGATCGAACTGGGCGGAAATGACCAGCAGGATGAACCCGGAGACGCTGATCTGGTACAGAAGCTGCATCTCCGGGCTCGACCGGCTCAGCCGCGTGACCCGCAGCATCAGCGTGAGCGTCGCCCAGATCACCGAGCCCACAAGGCACATCAGGTCGCCGATCCACGCCTCGGGCCCGGCGTCGAGGCCACGCTCGGACAGTGCAAGGGCCACGCCAAGAACCGCGAGCAAAAGGCCCAGCAGACGGCGCGGCGTCATCCCCTCGCCCGGGATAAAGACATGCGCGCCGAGCGCCAGCCAGAACGGCATGGTGTAGAAAAAGATCGATGCCCGCGAAACGGTGGTGAATTCCATCGCCTCAAACAGCAACGCGAACTCGCAGGTGAACAGCACCCCGCAGATCAGGCCGGGCACAAGGCTGCCGTCGCTGATGCTGAGCCTGCGCCGGGCAATCAGCGCATAGATCAGCACCGGCAACACCGCACAGGCCGAGCGCAGCCCCGCCTGAAAGACCGGGTCCATTCCCCCGTTGACCATTTTGATCAGCGACTGGTTCAGCCCCATCAACAGCGAGAAGCCGATCAGCGCGGTGGCGCCAAACAGGTCGATCCGGTCGCGACGCTGGGCGATAGGGACAGGCATTTCGCGGCATTCCAGTGGAGGCTCGTTCGAGCGAGAGGCGCCCAACCTGCCCTATCTGCGCCAGGGCTCCAAGAGGGAAAGTGCCATCTCGCGCCCCTGCTCGGTCAGGTTCAGGGCGGCGCCGTGGCGTTCGAGAAAGCCGCGGCCGATGGCCCGTGCGAGGACCGTTCTCGCCCGCGCCTCGGGCCAGTTCAGATGGGTGACGAGCGCATCGGCGATGTTCTCCTCGGCGCGCTCGGCGGTCTCCTCGTGGCTGTGGAGATGCACCATCAGCGCCCGGACATCGTTCATCAGCCGGGTGTCACGGCGCCTGAGAAGCTGCGTGGCCAGGCCATAGCGCGGCCCAGCCAGAACCGCGATTGCCAGACAGACCCCGGTCATCAGCGCCATCATGCCCGAGATCGAGACATCCCATCTGTCGGCCAGCCAGTACCCCGAGATGGATGAGAAGACCGAAATCGCGATCCCGATGATCATCATTGCGGCCAACCGGTCGGTCAACAGATATGCCGCCGCCGGGGGGACGACGACAAAGGCGACAAACAAGACAGCTCCCACCGCATCAAACGCCGCAACCGCGGTGGCAGAGGTCAGCAGCAAGACGACGTAAAACATCAATCGGGGCATCAGCCCGAAGGCCGCCGCCAGCATCGGATCAAAGGTCGCCAGCTTCAGCTCCTTCCAGAACGCGATCACAAAGGCCGCATTGATCAGGGTCATGACCGACATCCACAGAACCGCCTTGGGCATCTCGATCCCCGCAACCGTCACCTTGTCGAGCCAGACGAAACCGATCTCGCCCAGCAGAACGGTGTGCACATCGATATGGACATTCCGGGCATAGAGATTGAGCAACAAGACCCCGCCCGCGAACATCGCCGGAAAGACGAGGCCGATGGCGGCATCCTCCTTGACCCGGCCCGTGTTGCTGATCACCTCGATCAGCCAGACACAGACCACCCCGGCAATACCCGCGCCGGCAATCTGGATCGGGCCCGAGATCTGCCCCGTCGTCAGCCAGACCAGCAAGATCCCGAGAATGATCGCGTGGCTGATCGCATCGGCAAGCATTGCGGTGCGGCGCAGGATCAGGAACGGACCCAGCAGGGCCGCCGCGGTCCCCACCAGGCCGCCGGTTACCAGGATCGCGATCTGGGGCTGGGCCAGCCACTCAGCCATCGGCGCCTCCCTGTGCGGCCGACAGCCCCGCCGGTGTCACGACCCAATGCTCGCCCTCCGAGGGCATATGCGAGGCCGGGGCGATCAGGCCCTTTGACAGCAGCGCGGCAACGGCGCCCCGGGTGCGCGCGCCGTGATAGGTGTCCAGCATGCCGCGCTCGACCGGATAGGACGGGTCGCCATGCTCTCGGGTCAGATCCACCAGGGTCTGCAGCACCTCGATACTGCCAAGCTCACGTCGCTCGGCCCGGCGGCGCAGCCAGTCGGCCAACAGGCCGCGCCCGGGTGCGAACAGGATCGAGACACCCACCAGCGCGGTCGCTGTCAGCACGATCAAGGGCCCGGTCGCCAATCCCGGGTGCAGCGACGAGATCAAGGCCCCCGTCATGCCTGAAATCATGCCAAAGATCGCCGCCAGCACCACCATGCTTTCCAGCCGGCTGACCCATTGCCGGGCGGCCGCTGCGGGGGCGATCACCATGGCGGCCATCAGCACAACGCCAACCATCTGCAGGCCGATCACCACCGCCACGGCGACCAGCAGCGTCATCAGCGTTTCGAGCAGCACGACAGGCAGGCCCTGGGTCTGCGCATAGATGGGATCAAAGGTGGCGAGCTTGAACTCCTTCC
>JBCCHW010000167.1:0-8158 GCA_039028555.1 Pseudomonadota bacterium
GGCGCATCGCCTCACGCTTCGACTTCATCCGACGGCCGCTCGGGCATGAGCGAGACACGCTCGGCAAGTTCGGGCGATATGACCCGGTGCAGGACCTGCCTCACCTCGGGCTCGAGCCAGTAATAGGTATGGCTCGAGCCCGAGGTGAGGCAGGTCCTGCACCGGGTCATATCGCCCGAACTTGCCGAGCGTGTCTCGCTCATGCCCGAGCGGCCGTCGGATGAAGTCGAAGCGTGAGGCGATGCGCCCGCCGCCGCCGCGACCGTTTGACATTCTGCGCCGAATCTATTCACTGCGAGCGACCCCAACCGAGGAGCCCGCCCAATGATCCTTTATGGCCGCAACCTGTCTCCGTTCGCCCGCCGGGTCGCCCTTTGGTGCGCCTGTCAGGGGCGCGAACTCGAACGACGCGAGCTCACCGTCGCCGGCGATGATTTTGTCGAGATCGCCCGGCACAATCCGGTCGCGCGGGTCCCGATTCTGATCCTCGACGATGGCACGCATCTGATCGAGACCTTCGCGATCTGTGACTATCTCGACGAGACCGCGCCGGTGGGGACGCGCCTGCTGCCCGAAAGCGGCACGGCCAGGATCGATGCTCTCCAGCGCCTGGCCGTTGCGAATTCGACGGCCGAGAAAGCCGTCGCCATGGTCTATGACAGAAACCGCCGCCCGGCAGAGCTTCATTGGCAAGCATGGCAAGACCGGCTGACGGGCCAGATCCAGGGGGGGCTTGCCGCCCTCGAGAAAATGGCCCCTGATGCGGCCCGGGGCGGCCGGCCCGATGGCGGGGATCTTGCCACGGTGATCGCCTATCACTTCATCGAGGAGACCAATCCCTCGTTGCTCGATCCGGACTATCCCGAACTGGCCGCCCTGGCCGGGCGGGCCATGGACTGGCCGGGCGTTCGGGAAACGATGCCAAAGGCGTGATGCCCCCGCGCAGCATCTGCCGGAGTCCGGTATCCTGCTGCGCTGATGACAACGACGACAGGAAACCCCATGGCTGAGATCACGCCCGGCAATACCTGGGAAGAAATCCGTCAGAGCCACCGCTGGAGTCTGCCCCCGGACTATAACCTTGCCGAGGATATGGTGGGCAAATGGGCCCGTGCCGACCCCGATCGCCTCGCGCTCGTCCATCTTGGCAGGGATGGCGTGCAAGAGTACAGCTTTCGCGCGCTCGACCGTCTGTCGAACCGGTTCGCGAATGTGCTGACCGGCCATGGATTGCAGCGCGGCGACCGCATGGCCGTGCTGTTGCCGCAATCGCCCGAAACGCTGATCTGCCATCTCGCCGCCTACAAGATCGGCGCCATCATCGTGCCGCTCTTCACGCTGTTTGGCGCCGACGGCCTGTCGTATCGCATCGACCATTCCGGCGCGCGGATGCTTCTGACCGATGCGGCCAACCTGCCAAAACTCGAGGGGATCGCCGACGGGCTGGAGGCGATCTTCTGCCTCGATGGTCCCGCAGAACGAGCGCGAGACTACCAAGACGAGATGGCCCGCGCGAGCGACCGCTTCGAGCGGGCCGAGACGACGCCGGAAACGCCCGCCTTCATCTCCTATACCTCGGGCACGACCGGCCCGCCAAAGGGGGCGCTTCATGCCCATCGGGTGCTGCTCGGCCATGTGCCGGGTGTCCAACTGGTGCATGACTTCTTTCCCAAACCCGGCGCCGCGATGTGGACCCCGGCCGATTGGGCGTGGATGGGCGGGCTTTGCAACATCGCCATGCCGTCGCTGCGCGCGGGCGTGCCGCTGCTCAGCCACCGGATGGAGCGGTTCGACCCCGAACGCGCCTTTGAAATCTTGCAGGATTTCAAGCTGACCAACGTGTTCCTGCCGCCAACCGCGCTGAAGCTCATGCGCCAGGTGCCCGATCCGCAGCGCTTTGCCCTGTCGCTCAGAACCGTCGGGTCGGGGGGCGAAAGTCTGGGCGCGGAGATGCTCGACTGGGGCCGTGAGGCGATGGGTCTGACCGTCAACGAGTTCTATGGGCAGACCGAATGCAACGTCGTTCTGGGCAATTGCGCCACCATCATGGAGGTCCGCGCCGGCTCGATGGGCAAGGCGGTGCCCGGATCCAGGGTCGCCATCATCGACAGCGACGGGCAGGAGGTCGCGCCCGGTGAAACGGGCGAGATCGCGATCCATCGCGGCGACGCGGCGATGTTCCTCGAATACTGGCGCGATCCCGACCGGACGGCCGAGAAGTTCAAGGGCGACTGGATGCTGACCGGTGACGAAGGGGTGATGGATGCCGAGGGCTATTTCTATTTCAACTCCCGCACCGACGACGTGATCACGTCCTCAGGGTATCGCATCGGCCCGACCGAAATCGAGCATTGCCTCACCGGTCATCCGGCGGTCGAGATGGCCGCGGTCATCGGCGTGCCCGATCCGGTCAGGACCGAGGTGATCAAGGCCTTTGTGACGCTGGGCGGCGGGCGTAACGGCGATCCGTCACTGGCCAGGGAACTGATCGCGCATGTGCATTCGCGCCTCAGCCCCCATGTCGCGCCGCGCGAAGTGGTCTTCATCGACAAGATGCCGACAACCGCAACCGGCAAGATCCTGCGCCGCGAGCTTCGCAAGGTGTGAGCGCCCCGGCACAGCCGGGGTCAGAGCAGGAACGACAGCGCCACCGGAGCGACCGCCAGCGTCAGAACAGTCGAGATCAGGACCAGCCCTGCAATGCTCTCTGGCGCGCCGTTATACTTTGTTGCCATCATATAGACGGTCACCGCGCCCGGCGTGGTGAATTGCAGCACGATGATCGCCGACGCGACCGGGCCGAGCCCGACAGCGGCGGTGACAGCCAGCGCCGCGCCCGCCAGAACCGCCAGACGCAGAACCGCGACCAGGGCCGCCTGTCCCGTCTCGCCCAGTTTCAGCTTTGAAATCGAGAAACCGAGCGTGATGAGCATGACCGGAATGGCAATCTGCCCCGCCAGATCGAGCGAGCGGAGCACCGCCTGAGGCAGTTCCAGCCCGAACTGCGCGGCAAGGCAGCCGAGCCACGAGGCGTGAACGATGGGTTGGCGCAGCACCTGGCGCCAATGGCTCGCCCCCGCAATCGCCCAGACGCCCAGTGTGAATTGCAGGCAGACCGCAATGGCAAAGACCACGACCCCCAACGCAAGGCCCTGATCCCCAAAGGCAAAATAGCAAAGCGGCAGACCGATATTGCCGGTGTTCCCAAAGACCGAGGCCGTCCACCAGATCCGCGGCGACAACCCGGTGAGGCGCAGCACCACCCACATCGCAACCCCGGCGACGACATAGGCGGCAAAGGCGGCCGCCGCAATCTCGGCCAGCGCCTGCGGGGTGATGTCCGCCTCGACCAGCGTCGCGAAGATCAGGCAGGGAAGCGCAAAATTCAGCACCATGCGTGACACGAATTCGAGCTCGAACGCGATCCCCATGCGTGCCCAGACAAAGCCGATCAGCGCGAGCAGAAAGACCGGCAGCGTAATGTCGATGATCTCAAGCAGCATCCCCGCCCTCTAGGGGAACTGGCCGCGACGGGCAAGTGGCTTGTTTGACACTGGCACTTTGGGGATAGTGAGGGGAAAACGGGGAGGACCATGGACCATCTGACGCTCACATTTGCGTTGATCGGCGTTCTGGGCGTCGGGTCTCAATGGCTGGCCGTGCGACTGAAACTGCCGGCGATCGTTTTCATGCTCGTCGCGGGCGTGCTGGCAGGCCCCGTCCTTGGCCTGATCGACCCGGTGACCGAGTTCGGACCGCTGTTCAGCCCGATTATCGGGATCGCCGTCGCGATCATCCTGTTCGAGGGCGGCATTACGCTCAACTTTCACGAGTTGCGCGACGCTGCCCTGCCGGTGCGCAGGCTGTGCACCTGGGGCGCGGTGCTAGGCTGGGCGCTGAACACTTCTGCGGCGTATTTCATCGCCGGGCTCAGCCTCACCTCGGCGGCGGTCTTTGGCGGTATCCTCGTCGTGACAGGCCCAACCGTGATCATGCCGTTGCTGCGTCAGGCGCGGCTGGCCCCGCGGGTCGGCTCGACGCTGCGCTGGGAGGCGATCGTCAACGATCCGGTGGGGGCGCTGTTTGCCGTTCTGGCCTTTGAGGTCGCTGTTGCCTCGCAGTCGGATCACCTCGCCGAGGCGGCGGGGCATCTCGCGATCGGCGTGGTGGTCGCGAGCCTTGTCGGCTTCCTCGCGGGGCAGGGGCTGGGGCGCGGGTTCCGCCGCGGGCTGGTGCCCGAATACATGAAGGCGCCGATCCTGTTCGTGGCGGTGCTGGCGGTCTATGCCTCCACCGATTTCGTGCTGCATGAAAGCGGGCTGCTCGCCGTCACCGTGATGGGGATCGTGATGGCCAATATGCGATTGCCGAGCCTTGCCGAGCTTGTCCGCTTCAAGGAACAGGTGACGGTTCTCCTCGTCTCGGGCGTCTTTGTGATCCTGGCCGCGACGTTGGATTTCGGCTCGCTGGCAGCGCTGGACTGGCACGATGCGGCCTTTGTCGCGGCGATCATCCTGCTGGCGCGTCCGGTTGCCGTGATGTTCTCGCTGATCGGGACCGCACTCCCGGTGCGGGAGCGGGCGTTGGTGGCCTGGGTGGCGCCCCGGGGCGTGGTCGCCGTCGCGGTTTCGGGGTTCTTCGGCGCGCGGCTGGTCGAGATCGGCGTCGCCGATGGCGCCATGCTGGCGCCGCTCGCCTTTGTGCTGGTCGCCGTGACCGTTGTGCTGCATGGCTTTACACTGTCGCCTGTTGCCAGATTGCTGGGGCTGACCTCGACCGAGCCTCCGGGGGTTCTGGTGCTGGGCGGGAATGCCTTTACCCTGGATCTGGCGCGTGTGCTGCGCGACAACGAGGTGCCCGTGCTGATGATCGACCGCAACTGGAACCGGCTGGGCGCGGCGCGGGCCGATGGCATTCCGACCTATTACGGCGAGCTGCTGTCGGAGGCGGCCGAACACGCGGTCGATCTCGCACGATATGGCACCCTGATCGCGGCGACGGATAACGACGATTACAACGCGCTCGTGTGCACCGATATGGGGCCAGAGCTGGGCAGGGACCGGGTCTTTCAGATCGGGCGGCATGAACATAGCGAGGGAGAATCCGACCTGCCGGCATCAATCGGCGGGCGCACGTTGTTGTCGTCGGGGTCCGGGCTCGAGATTCTCGAGCTTCGCCTTGCCCGTGGCTGGGGTTTTTCGGCGATCCGGCTCGATACGGCGGAAGAGTTCGAGCCCTATCTGGCCGCGCGCCATGAAAAGGCCGAAACCGTCGCGATCATTCGCGCGGGCGGTGTCGTCTTTGCCGACAAGGCGAACAATCTGGTCGGCCGTGCCGGCGACATCGTTATCGAGCTCGCCCCGTCCGAGGATGCGCCGGGCCGGTCAGGCCAGGATCCGGCGCAGGCCCAGGCGTGATCAGTTCGAAACCAGCTTGAGCGGCCGATTGATGGGCGCGGGCACGATATCCTTGCGGGTCATCGCGATTCGGAACTCGCCAAGATTGCCCGTGCGCGAGCCGACCAGGAACTGGCGGTCGATCCGGTATACCCGCCGCTCCTTGCCGTAGGCAAAGCGCAAGGTGCCGTTGAGATCGACATACCCGGTCCGGCGGAAGACGGTGGGTGGCTGATTCAGGCTGAAGTTCGGCGCGTGCATGTCCATCAGGGTCACTTCGCCCGCAGGGGTAACCTTGTAGATCAGCATGTCGTGGCACCAGGTCCCGTTCCAGGCACCATAGCCCCAATCGCCCAGAAAGGCCCTGATGTTTTCGGGCACGTTGGGGGCAGGCGGCTCGATATCGACCTCGTCGAACAGATCGACGGTGTAACAATCCGCATCGCGAAGTTCGGCATATTCTTTTGATTCGGCCTTTTGCCTTTTCACGACACCGGGCGCGCACGCGGCTGTGGCAAGGCATGCGGCCAGAAGAAAGATCTTCCGCATGGCGGTTTCTGCTCCTCACAGTTTTTTCTGTTCTTTACGATAAACTATCGCGGATCGGTACAGAGAGCGACAATTCGTTGGCAACTTGATCAAAAGTTGAACTTTTGGCGCAGCTGCGATGATCCCTTACTCCACCGTGACCGATTTGGCCAGATTGCGCGGCTGATCCACATCGGTTCCTTTGGCAAGGGCGGCATAATAGGCGATCAGCTGGGCAGGCACGCTGTAGAGAATGGGCGCCGCAAAGGGATCGATATCGGGCATCACCATCAGGCGCCAAACCTCGTCCCCCGCCTCGGCCGCACCTGCCTGATCGGTGATCATGACGACCTTTCCGCTGCGCGCGATCACCTCCTGCATGTTCGAGACGGTCTTTTCGAACAGGCTGTCATGCGGGGCGATCACCACCACCGGCACCTGTTCGTCGACAAGCGCGATGGGGCCGTGCTTTAGCTCGCCCCCCGCATGGCCCGCGGCGTGGATATAGCTGATCTCTTTCAGCTTCAGCGCGCCTTCCAGCGCGATCGGGAACATGTTGCCCCGCCCCAGAAAGAGAATGTCCCGGGCCATGGCGATGTCTTGCGCGGTTTGCGCGGCAGCGTTTTCGTGGCTGAGCACCTCCATGATGGCCCGGGGCAATTCCAGAAGCTTCGAGATCAGCCGCCGTTCTTCGTCCGCGTCGATCGCGCCCCGCATCCGGGCGGCGATGATCGCCGTACACGCGAGCGTGCCCAGCTGCGACGTGAATGCCTTGGTCGAGGCGACGCCGATTTCGGGCCCCGCCAAGGTTGGCAGGATGATATCGACCTCGCGCGCCATCGAGCTTTCGATCACATTGACGATCGCGATCGTCGTCCTCACCCGCCCCTTCATATATCGAAGGGCGGCGAGCGTATCGGCGGTCTCGCCTGATTGCGACACGACGATGGCCACCTCATCGCCGCTCAACGGCGGGTTCCGGTACCGAAACTCCGAGGCGATGTCGAATTCAACCGGAATGCCGGTCAGCTGCTCGAACCAGTACTTCGCCACATGCCCGGCATAGCTCGCGGTGCCACAGGCGACCAGGATGATCCGTGAGACGCTGTGCCAGTCGACCTCATCGGCGTGGGAAACCACCGTCTCCTTGTCGGCAGAAATGTAATGCGACAGGACATAGCCCAGCGTCTTGGGCTGTTCGTGGATCTCCTTGGCCATAAAGTGGCGATGCGATCCCTTGTCGGCCAGAACACTGTCGACCGAGACCGAGCGCGCCACCCGGGTTACCCGCTCGCCGCTGGCATCGAAAATCTCCGCCCCGGCGCGAGTGATCATCGCGCGGTCGCCCTCTTCGAGATAGGTGATCTGCGATGTCATGGGTGAGAGCGCCATGGCGTCCGAGCCGACAAACATCTCCTCCTCGCCCCAGCCGATGGCCAGCGGCGACCCGTGGCGCGCGGCGATCATCAGATCCGTCTCGCCGGAAAACAGAAAAACCAGCGCAAAGGCCCCGGTCACCTGGTTCAGCGTGTGGTTCACCGCGTCAAGGGGCGACATTCCGTCGGCCATGCCCGCGGCGACCATCTGCGCGACGACCTCGGTATCCGTATCGGTCTGACACTCGACCCCCCGGGCCTGGAGGCTGGCCCGAAGCTCGCGGAAATTCTCGATGATCCCGTTATGAACGACATGCACGGGCCCGGCCGCATGGGGATGTGCGTTCGTCACATTCGGCGCGCCGTGGGTGGCCCAGCGGGTATGGCCGATTCCGACCGATCCGTGCGCCGGATTGGCAGCGACCAGCCGGATCAGCTCTTTCAGTTTGCCGACAGCGCGGCGCCGGACGGGGACGCCGTTTTCGAGCGTCGTCAGGCCGGCGCTGTCATAGCCGCGATACTCCAGCCGCTTCAGCGCGTCGAGGATACGCGGCGCCGCCTCCAACTGGCCCAACACGCCCACAATTCCACACATGCTCTTACCTCTGTTTGTTTTTCTTGGCGGCGAGCCGCTCGCGCAGGGCCTTGCCAAAGCCCGCCTTGTTTTCCTGCCTCACCCGGGCGATGGCCAGATCTCCCGCGGGCACATCGCGGGTCACGACCGTGCCCGTACCCGTATACGCGTCCCACCGTGGCAGAGCCCGAGCCTCGGCCAGGAGTTCGTCCCCGCGTTCGAAGCGCCGCCCTGGCACCGGCAGGCCGAAGCGCGTCATCACCCAACCGGCGAGCACGGCGAAC
>JBCCHW010000168.1:0-7945 GCA_039028555.1 Pseudomonadota bacterium
ATCGTATTCACTACCCGTCTTCACTCGCTGCGCTTTGCACTGTACTATCTCCCTCAGACACTAAAGAATGTAGTCAAGCTGCAGCGAATAAACTACTTCTAAGCAAGCTTAGAAGTAGTGTTCATACTTGTGATATCGGGTGCATTGTGTGGACCAGAAATGTAGCACCCGAGGTGTGGTTTAACATTCCGGAATTATTTCGGAGACAAATTGCTACCTGGCTTGGGTTGCTCGCTCACTTGCTCGCCACTATAGAAACTCATAGAAAAAATAGGATAAAAATATGATTAAAATAGGATTGATATTGTCTCGCAAGATGTGAGATTTTTTTAATTTCTGAGTTAAGTCTGCTGAAAACAGCGAACCCACCTTCCCGGGACCGAGCGCTGCGTGGCGTACATATATCACAGCAGACGCACTATGTTTGCTCTTCGGTGCTCACGCATGTTCATACTTTAGTATTGGTTATGTCCTTGCAGCCCACCAGACGTCGCCTGGTGACACAAGCGACTTTGCGTACTGGTCCGCCGGTCTATGACCTGTTGACGGAGTACACGCTGGGCTGATCAGGCCGCGGGCAGGTTCCAGAACGGCCTTCTGGCCTCGCGCAGCGCCTCGGCACGGGTGATGCCGATATCGTCGAGCTGTGCATCGCTCATTTCAGCCAGACGACGGCGCTCTTCCATTACCGAAAACATCCGGAGAAACGAAAAGCGGGGCCGGGCAAGCCGGAAGTCGGAGACGAGTGCGTCAATCCTGGTCATGGTGTCCTCCATCAAAGAGTGTGGTTTCAGCAAGTTGTTTCATTTCTTGTGTTGATATATGGGGCGCCTACGGATAAGAAAAGTGAATGTTTTTGAATGATGTCATCACGGAGAGTGATAGATGCTCCGAAATCTCGATCTCACTACGCTGCGCAGTTTCGTGACCGTTGCCGAGACCGGCGGGGTCACCCGGGCCGCGCAACAGCTCAACCTGACGCAATCGGCCGTGTCGATGCAGCTCAAACGGCTCGAAGAGTCGCGCGGCCTCGCGTTGTTATGCCGCTCGGGCCGCGGGGTTCGGCTCACCAATCACGGCGAGCAACTGGTCAGCTATGGCCGCCGGATGCTGGCGCTGAACGACGAGGTGCTCACCCGGATGACCGGTGCGGGGTTCGAGGGAGAGATCCGGCTGGGCGTGCCCTGTGACATTGTTTATCCGCATATCCCCAACATCCTCCGGCGCTTTGACCGCGAGTTTCCGCGGGTCAAGATCCACCTGATCTCGTCCTATACCAAGGCGCTAAAGGAGATGATGGCAACCGGCGACGCCGATCTGATCCTGACCACCGAAAGCGTCCCCGATCCCGAGGCGGTGGTGATCGCCGAACAGCGTCTGGTCTGGGTCGGGGGGGAGAACGGCACCGCCTGGCGCGGGCGGCCCCTGCGTCTGGCCTTCGAGGATGAATGCGTGTTCCGGCCCTGGGCGATCAAGGCGCTGGACGATGCCGGGATCCCGTGGGAGATGGCCGTGATCACCAGCTCGACCCGCACGGTCGAGGTGTCGCTGACCGCCGATATGGCCGTGCATGCCATTCTGGAAGGGGCCATCGGGGTGAACATGTTCCCGATCCAGCATGGCGGCCAGCTGCCGGAACTGCCGACCAGCCGGATCGGGCTCTACCGTTCTCTCGCCGCGGTCGGTGCGCCGATGGACGCGCTGGATGCGATGATCCGGATGGCGTATCGCGATATCGCGGCGGTGGCCTGAGCCCCGCGCGCAGGCGTCAGATACAGGCCTCATACAGGCGCCGGGCCGCGGCCTCGGTCAGCTCGACCGGGTTGCCGCCGGCGCTGGGGTCTTCGACCGCCATCCTGGCCATGCGCTCGATCTGGTCGGTGGCGACCCCCATCTCGGACATTTTCTTTGGCACGCCGAGGCGGGTTGAGAGCGCCGAGACGTAATCGGCAAACCCGTCGAACCCGCCGGCAATGCCCAGATAGGCGGCCGCCGCATCAATGCGCTGTTCGATGGCCGGGCGGTTGAACTGCAAGACCGCCGGGATCGCCACTGCATTCGTCATGCCGTGATGGGTATGATAAATGGCGCCGATCGGGTGCGAGAGCGCGTGGACAGCACCCAGCCCCTTCTGAAACGCCGTGGCCCCCATGGCGGCCGCGCTCATCATATGCGCACGGCTGTCGATATTGCCGGGATCGTCGGCGACCACATGCAGGTTTTCCATGACCAGACGCATGCCCTCCAGCGCGATGCCCTGGCTCATCGGGTGATAAAACGGGCTCGAATAGGCTTCGAGGCAGTGGGCAAAGGCGTCCATGCCGGTGCCCACCGTGATCACCCTTGGCATGCCGACCGTCAGCTCCGGGTCGCAGATCACGACCGAGGGCAGGACCTTTGGGTGGAAGATGATCTTTTTCACCTCGGTCCGGGAATTGGTGATCACGCTGGCGCGGCCGACCTCGGAGCCGGTCCCGGCGGTCGTGGGCACCGCGATGTTGGGATGGATCGCGTCGGCATCCGCCCGGGTCCACCAGTCGCCGATATCCTCGAAGTCCCAGACCGGCCGGGTCTGCCCCGCCATGAAGGCCACCATCTTGCCGAGATCGAGCCCCGAGCCGCCACCAAACGCAATCACGCCGTCATGCCCGCCCGCCCTGAAGGCCTCGACCCCCGCGGCGAGGTTCTTTTCGTTGGGATTGGGGTCGACATCGCAAAACAGCGCCCGGCCCAGCCCGCCCGCTTCCATCAGATCCAGCGCCTGGGTGGTGACCGGCAGCTCTGCCAGCCCGCGATCGGTCACGAGCAGCGGCCTGGTGATCCCTGCCGCCGCGCAGGCCTCGGCCAGTTCCTTGATCCGACCGGCGCCAAAGCGGATTGCGGTGGGATAGGACCAGTTGGCGGAAAGTGACATTGGCAGGGTTCCTGTGTAGCGCGTCGGAAAGGCTGCCCGACACTGGCCGAGCCTTTCGCCGCAATCAAGCCGGTGACGCGGTGGAAACCAGCGCTGCGACCAAAGGGCTCTGTGGATTCTGCATCGGTTCGATCACCGTGAAGTGATTATGCCCGGGGCTTTGAACAATTTCGACCGATAAACCGCTGTCGCGCCATTTTTCCAGCAGGGTGTTCTGGCGGACAAATTCGGGCAACTCGTCATTCCCGACCCAACAGGTCACCGGCGCGCGGATGATGGGAATCAGCATGACCGGGCTTTCCCGGGCCGCTTCCTCGGGCGTGATGTGCAGCAGGCGGTTCATCTGCGTCTGCATCAGCGGGTGCAGGTCGGGCAGGCCCGAGATTGCGACAGTGCCCGCGATGCGCCGGGCGACATCCGGGGGCAGGGCGCCCGCGCACAGCATCCGGGCCACCAGATGGCCGCCGGCGGAATGCCCCGACAGCCTGATCGGCCCGGTCACCAGACTGGCGGCGGCGGTGATCGCCGCGCCGATCTGGCGGCCGATTCCGGTCAGGCGGATATCGGGGCACAGCGTATAGCCCGGGATCGCGACAGCCCAGCCGCGCGCGACCGCGCCCGCCGCGACCCAGGACCAGATATCGCGGTCGAACTTGTGCCAGTACCCGCCATGGACAAAGACCAGCAACCCCTGGGGCTGGCCTGCGGGCAGAAACAGGTCGAACCGCTCGCGCGATGTCTCGCCATAGGGAATGGCGTTGCGCGCGCGCTCTCCCAGCTGGTCGCGAAACCGGGCCGCCAGGGCGTGCCATTTCGGCGGGAAATGCGTGGCGTTCTCGATCGCTGCGCTGTTGTCGTAGGCCGTGTCCCAATCCATCGATCACTCCGCTGCTTGCGCGATGTCGGCCAGCCGGAAATCCAGCCGGAAAAAGCTGCTGCCATCGGGCGCGAACTCGACCCTGAGATCCCCGCGCAAGCGGCGCATCACGGTGCGCGAGATCGGCAGGCCCAGGCCCGCACCCTGCGCCAATGCCGAGCGTGAGCCGCGGGTAAACTTGTCGAACAGCGTCTGCGCCTCGGCCCGGCTGACGCCGCCGCCATTGTCGATGATATCGAGCAACAGGCGGTTGTGCAGGACTTGCCACTCGATCCGGATCTCGGGCGTCTCGGCATCATTGTACTTCACGGCGTTGGTCAGGATGTTGAGCAGCACCTGACGCAACCGATCGGGGTTCGAGGTGATTGCGACCTCACCGGGGTCGTCATACGCCAGCACACGGACGCGCGACTTGTCGCACAGCGGGGCCACGGTCGCCAATGCGCCGCGCAGCGCCTCGCCCAGCAGCACCGGCTGGGCATCGAGCACGACCGAGCCGTTCTCCAGCCGCCCGATATCGAGGATCTCGTCCAGCAGCCGGGTCAGGCGCAGGCTCTCGTCATGGATGATGGTGACAAAGCGCTGGAGCTGCTCGGGTTCGAGGTCCGGCTCCTGCAGGATCTCTGAAAACGAGCGGATCGCGGTCATCGGGGTGCGCAACTCGTGGCTGACCTGGGCGAGGAAGTCGTCCTTTTGCCGGTCGAGCGTGCGCAGGCGCGAGTTGACGTCGCGCAACTGACGCGCCGTACGTTCAAGCTCGGCCGTCTTGTCGGCCAGCCGGTCGGAGGTTTCGATCAGCTTGCGGGTCTCGCCCGCGATATCCATCAGATCGGTCAGCGAAATCGTCTCGCCACTGGCCGCGCGGCTGACCATGGCATGGGCCGAGGCGGCGCCGACCGAGCCTGCGAGCTCGCGCTCGAGCCGGTCGATACAGCTGTCGGTGGCGCGCGGCAGGCCCTGGCGGATGCCCTGGCCCAGCGCGATCTCGTTGAACAGGACCCGGGCGGGCTCGACGCCCAGAATCCGCTGCGCGAGGACAAACAGATCCTCGGGCGTCGCGCTGCGCTGGATATAGGAATGCCCGCCCGCATCGGTGTGGAACGCATCGACGAACAGCGCGCCCTGCAACCGCTCGAGCGGGCGCGGCGTGGTCTGGAGCGAGACAAAGAGGAAGATCAGCGTGTTCAACCCCAGCGACCAGATCAGCGCATGCACCAGCGGATCCTGCGAGGGTGCGCCCAACAGCGCCTGCGGACGCAGCTGGGCAATGCCCCAGGGGCCGTTTTCGAGCACCGAGACCGACAGGATGAAATCACCGCCAAAGCTGGGCAGAAACAGCGTGTAACCCCATAACAGCACGCCCGCGGTCAGCCCCGCCAGCGCACCCGCCGCCGTCGCCCCGCGCCAAAAGATGCCGCCCATCAGCGCGGGCATCACCTGCGCGATCCCGGCAAAGGCGATCAGGCCGATCTTGGCCAGCGCATCGGTGCCCCCCGTCAGCCGGAAATACAGAAAGCCCAGCATCAGCACCGCCCCGATCGCGATGCGCCGGCTGGTCAGCAACAGTTTGCGCACATCGCCCGACGAGGGGTTCTCCGACGGTTTGAAGCTGAGGCTGAGCGGCATGACGATATGGTTCGAGATCATGGTGGCCAGCGCGATCGAGGCCACGATCACCATCGACGTCGCCGCCGAGAACCCGCCGATATAGGCGAGCAGCGCCAGTTCCTGGCGCCCTGCCGCCAGCGGCAGGCTCAGCACGAAAAGATCGGGGTTCGACCCGGCCGGCAGCTCGGCCAGCCCGACGATCGCGATGGGCAGCACAAAGAGGCAGATCATGAACAGATACAGCGGAAACATCCAGCTGGCGGTCGAGAGGTGGCGCTCGTCCACATTCTCCACCACCATCACCTGAAACTGGCGCGGCAGGCAGATGATGGCGCTGGCGGCAAGAAAGATGATGGCGAGCCAGCGCGGGCCAAACACTTCCTCGGCATTGATCATGTCTTCGGGCATGCGCGCGAACACCGCCTCGACCCCGCCCGCCAGACCGAAGACCACAAAGATGCCGACCGAGAGCAGGGCAAACAGCTTGACCAGCGCCTCGGCCGCGATGGCGGCCACCACGCCGTGATGGCGCTCGTTCGCGTCGATCGTGCGGGTGCCGAAAAGAATGGTGAAAACCGCCATGCCCGCGGCAACCCAGAACCCGGTGAAATTGGCGTCTGTCGTGCCGGCGATGGCCTCGAAACTGCGCGTCACCGCCTGAAGCTGCAACGCGATATAGGGCGTTGTCGCGACCACGGCGATCAGCGTGACCGCCACCGCGAGGGCCGGCGATTTGCCATAACGCGACGAGATCATGTCGGCGATCGAGGTGATGCGCTGTTCGCGCCCGATGCGCACCAGTTTGCGCAGCAACCAGAACCAGCCGATAAAGACCAGCGTGGGGCCGAGATAGATGGTCAGGAACTCGAGCCCGTTCCGCGCCGCCGATCCCACCGCGCCGAAAAACGTCCAGGATGTGCAGTAGACCGAGATCGAGAGCGTATAGATCAGCGGTGAGTGCAGCCATTTCATCCGCCCGGCCTGGGTCTGGCGGTCGGCGAACCAGGCGACAAAGAACAGGAACGCCACATACGCGATCGACACCGTGATCACGAGATTGGGCGACAGGATCACGGCACGCTCCCGTCGGGATATTTCGGCTGCTCGCGTCCCTGCAGCCGTTCTGTCAGATCGCCGCTGCGCCACAAACGCCGCGCGAGCAGGGCGGCGCCCAGAATCAACAGCGCCCAGACCGCAAAGATATAGGCGACGATGACCGGGACGCCCAGAATACGGCCCGACACGGCGAACAGATTCGCAATGGGCGGGGTCAGCACCATCAGCCCGAACAGAGGCATGATCATCGCGGTGTCACGGATCTTGCGCGCCTTCAGCGCCAGATCGGCCGGGTTCTCAGGCTCGGCCATCTTCCGCAAGCCTTGTCACGGTGTCCACCACCTCGGTATTCGAAAAGGGTTTGGTGATGAACACATCGGCGCCCAGCCGGGTGGCCCGGTCGCGGTCCTCGCGCTGGCCCTTGGCGGTCAGCATCACGACAGGCAGGCCGGTGGTGCGCGGGTCGGCGCGCAGCTGGCGCAGCATTTCGAACCCGTCGATATCGGGCAGCATGACGTCGAGCAGCATGACGTCGGGCGGGTTGTTCAATGCTTCGTCCAGCGCCTTTGCCCCGTTCATTTCGGTATCGATGTCAAAGCCCGCCCGGTTCAGTAAAAAGCTGAGCGATTCAATAATATGCGGTTCGTCTTCGGCCAACAGCACTCGTTTCGGCATAAGCGTTTCCCCGTCTGGCTCCTTCTTTTAGAGGAGTTTCGGCCACGCTAGCCCATTCTGTCGCCCATGTCTGCCTTTTGAGACTCGGTGCCGGGCCAGGGCAGGGCGGTGCGGACTGGAGCGGGCCGGACTGGATCGGGCCGGGCCGGGCCGGTGCCTTAACCGCTGATCGGATCCTCGGTGCGCAGCGCACAGCTTTCGCGCGGGCAGATGCGACAGGCGGTCCCCACCGCCTCGGCCTGCAGGCCGGGGTCCGCGGCATAGACGGTGGCCGAGGCGTCGGTCTCGCCGATCACCAGCATGTCGGTCACGAAATGGCGCGCGGCGGCATAGCCCGCAACGCCGGTCGGGCGGGCCCGGGCGACCAGCACGAAACGCTGGCCATTGGGAAAGGCCGCGAGCTGGCGGATCGCGCGCTCGGGCGTTTGCCCGGCCCGGGCCAGCGCCCAGATCGGGCAATAGGGCGCGCTGCGGGCGGGCTGAAAGCCCGGCAGGGTCCGAAGCTCGAGCATCGCCCCGGCGGCATTTGCGCGGACATAGCCAAAGCGCGGATGGTCCGCGCCCAGCGCGGTCAGGCGCCGGCAGATCCGGTCCGGCGGCAGCTGAGTCTCGCCGATCATCCGGTCGAGATCATAGCGCACCGCCCTTGCGTAGTCGGCGAAACCGGGGCCCGTGGCCTCGAGATCCTCGGCATAGGCGTCGAGCGCGCGCCGGGCACGGGCGCGGGCCGAGGAGGTCTGGATCTGCCCGGACCCGCCCAGGACGCCCGCGATCTCGGCCTTGCCGCCGGCCTCGATCGCCTCGAACCGGTTGCC
>JBCCHW010000169.1:0-7827 GCA_039028555.1 Pseudomonadota bacterium
CTCATGTTTACGTCGAACACGAAGCACTCTATATCCTCGGACGAGAGCAGGGCCCTGGTATAGGGGATCAGCGTGGGGTCGGTGGTGCGCACAAGTTCTTCCATCGCCTGAGGCTATCCGAGTAACCCGAGCAAAGTCGACCCTGACCCGCGATAGAGGATGCGCGCCGAGCCATGAATATTCCCGTCAAACCCGATGGCCCGTTCGAACGCCTGACCGCGCTGGTCGCCGATGACATGGCGCGCGTCAACGAGGTGATCCGCGCGCGCATGAGCTCCGAGCACGCGCCGCGCATCCCGGAGATTTCGGCCCATCTGATCGAGGCGGGCGGCAAGCGGCTGCGCCCCATCCTGACGCTCGCGGCGGCGCATCTATGCGGCTATCGCGGCGGCGATCATGTGAAACTGGCCGCGGTGGTGGAGTTCATCCACACCGCCACCCTGTTGCATGACGACGTGGTGGATGAGAGCGAAAAGCGCCGGGGCAAGGCGACGGCCAATATCCTGTTCGACAATCTCTCGAGCGTTCTGGTCGGCGACTATCTGTTTGCCCGCGCGTTCCAGCTGATGGTCGAGACGGGGAACCTGCGGGTGCTCTCGATTCTGTCCAACGCGGCGGCGGTGATTGCCGAGGGCGAGGTGCTGCAACTGACCACCGCCCATGACCTCACCACCAATCTTGCGCGTTACGAGCAGGTGATCCGGGGCAAGACCGCGGCGCTGTTTGCCGCGGCGACCGAGGTGGGCGGCGTGATCTCGGCGGTGCCCGAGGCGCAGGTGCAGGCGCTCGCGACCTATGGCGACGGGCTCGGCATGGCGTTCCAGCTGGCCGACGATCTGCTCGACTATGGCGGCTCGTCCAGCAATCTGGGCAAGAACACCGGCGATGATTTCCGCGAGGGCAAGGTGACGCTGCCGATCATCCTGGCGGTCTCGCGCGGCGATGACGCCCAGCGCGCCTTTTGGAAGCGAACCATCGCCCAGGGACGCCAGCAGGAGGGCGATCTGGAAACCGCGCTCGGCTATCTCGCGGCCACCAACGCGCTGGAGGATACCCGCACCACGGCGCGCGAACACGGGGCGACGGCGATCGCGGCGCTGGAGGCGTTCGACGACGGCCCCATGCGGGGCGCGCTGATCGATATCGCGGAGTTTGTGATCGCCCGCACGGTGTGACAGGCTCTGCCCCGAACGTGTCTCGAGGCGCCGCCGGGCGGCAGCCCGGCAGCGAGCGTCGACAGGGGAGGCTTTCATGATCGTCAACGGGTTTTTCCGCGGTGTTCTCGGGGCCGCTGCGCTGGTCTTTGCGCCGATGTCACCCACGATGGCGAACGACATCCGCTATTCCGACGACGCGACGCTGGCCTGTCTGGCCGGCCAAAGCGGCGCGGCGGCCATGGCCTGTGCGGGACGCGCGGCCCGGGCCTGCACCGAGGCGACCCCGGCCGGCTCGACCACGATCGGCATCGCGCAATGCACCGAGGCCGAGCTGAAATTCTGGGACACCCGGCTGAACGCGGCCTATCGCAAGCTGGTGAAACGGGCGAAGGCCCGGGATGCTGATCTGGGAGGGCCGCCGGAGGGCCCGATCTTTCTGGCCCTGCGAGACATGCAGCGCGCCTGGATCACCTTTCGCGACAACAGCTGTGAATATGAACGCGTCCATTACCATGGCGGCACCATTGCGGGGCTGGTCTGGGTCAACTGCACCATGACCATAACCGCCCGTCAGGCGCTGAACCTCGAAGCGGATGTCGCGGGGCAATAGGCCCCGCAGCCCGGTCACGCCGCCTGCATTGCCTGGCCCTGCATCGCCGTATCGGTGACCCACCAGCCCGGCCGGGCGCGGCGGATCTCGGTCGCGAGCGCCGCCGCCGCCGCCGCCGTGGGCATCAGCGCGAAACAGGTGGCGCCCGATCCCGACATCCGGGCCAGCGGCGCGGGCGAGAGGGCGGCCAGCACCTCGGCAACGGGTGGGCACAGGGTGGCCGCGGCTGCCTCCATGTCGTTGCGCTGCAGACGCAGCCAGGCGATGAAGCTCCCGAACCCGTCAAAGCCCCCTTGCGGTGCCGCGGGCCCCGCCGGGTTGTCGCGCCGCGCCAGCGCGCCGAAAACCGCCCCGGTCGAGACCGAGACCAGCGGATTGACCAGCACGATCCAGGCCGGTGGCAGGGCAGGGGCAGGGGCGAGATACTCGCCGATACCGCTCATGAATTGGGGGCTGGGGTCCATGCAGACCGGCACATCGGCGCCCAGCGACAGCGCAAGCCCGTCGGGCACCGAAACCCCCCAGTGGCGAGCCAGCAGGCGCAGGGTCGCCGCCGCATCGGTCGACCCGCCGCCGATGCCCGAGGCAACAGGCAGGTTCTTTTGCAACCGCATCGCGGCGCCCGCGGCGCTGCCGCACCGGTGCGCCAGCGCGGCGGCCGCTTTCAGCACCAGATTGTCGCCCGAGATCGGCAGGGCGTCGCCGAACGGGCCGCCGATGGTCAGGCCCATGCGGTCCGAGGGCTCGACCCACAGATGGTCGCCGACGCCCGGAAACACCGCGAGGCTTTCGAGCAGATGATACCCGTCCAGGCGCTGCCCGCGGATATGCAGATAAAGATTGACCTTGGCGGGGGCGGCCTCGCCAGCGAGGTCAGCCGCCATTGCCTTCCTTCGGCTCGTCGGCCGTTCCCAGCAGCGCGGCATCCTGACCGGCGGCCTCTTCCTCGAGCACCAGGTCGAGGCCCACATCCAGCTTGCGCCGGATCCGGTTGATCTCGTCCTCTTCGGGCGCGAACGAGAGGGCGCGGCGCCACTGGAACCGGGCTTCGAGCTTGCGGCCATTGACCCACAGCACATCGCCGTAATGGTCGTTGATGACCGGGTCGCTGGGGTTCAGCTCGACCGCGCGGGCCATATGGCCGAGCGCCTCCTCGAATTTGCCGACGCGGTAGAGCACCCAGCCCAGACTGTCGACGATGTAGCCGTCATCGGGGCGCTGGTCGACGGCGCGCTCGATCATCTTCTGCGCTTCTTCCAGATGGCTCCCCATCTCGACCCAGCTATAGCCGAGATAGTTCAGCACCAGCGGCTGATCGGGCTCGAGCTCCAGCGCGGTTTTGAAATCCGCCTCGGCTTTTTCCCATTGCTTCGAGCGTTCATAGGCGATGCCGCGGCGGTAAAACAGGACCCAGTTGCGCTGTTCCGGCTCGCCGATCAGCGCGATGGCCCCGTCAAAGGCCTTTGCCGCGTCGGAATAGCGTTTGGTCATGCGCAGCATGTCGCCCAGCGCGGTATGCGCCTCGACCGAGTCCTCGTGCCGGGCGACCAGCTCGCGCAGCACGCCGAGCCCTTCGTCGACCTCGTCGGCATCCTGGAGCGCCTGGGCGCGGCCGATCTCGGCATCAATCGCTTCGGGCGCAACTTCGGGGATGCGGGCATAGGCCTCGATCGCCAGGCCGTATTGTTCGTCCTGGGCAAGGATATCGCCGATCAGCAGTTGGGCCTCGACCAGGCCGGGGTCGAGATAGGTGGCGAGTCGCGCATAGGCCAGCCCGATCAGCCGGTTGTTGCCGCGCGCGACATAGCCCGAGATTGCAAATAGTGCCTCGGCGGCGCCCTGTTCGGGGGTGGTCGAGATCGGCGCGGGCAGATCGCCGGCGTCGAGCGCCTCGGCCAGCCGTTCAAGCCGGGGTGCCCCGCGTGAGAGCGCGATGCGCTCATCGAGCAGCGCCTGAGCCTCTTCGAGCTGTCCCTGACGCGCCAGCGCGCCGGCCTGCGCGCGGATCAGCCGGTTGGTGCCGCCGTTCGACGATTCCCCGGCAGCACGGGCGAAGGCGCTCAGCGCCTTTTCATCATCCTCGGAGGCCGCCCCGATCAGGCCCGCGTGATAGGCGGCGAGGATCTTGCCGATCGGCCCGCCGGTGCCGTCGCTCTCCAGCGTGTCCAACAGCGCATAGGCCCGTTCGGTGTCGCCATCGCCAAAATCGGCCCAGGCCTCGATCACGGTGCCGACAAAGGGCCCGCCATCGGGGCCGCCGGTTTCGAGCAATTCGCGCACTTTGTGATACTTTTCGGCCTTCAATCCGTCGGCGGCGAGGATCAGCACGCCCAGGTGATGGCCGGGCACCATCCGGTCGAGCTTGCGCGCGATCACAACCGCCTGCGCAACCTGGCCCGCCGCGACCTGGTGCAGCATGGTCTGTTCCATCAGCCGGATGTTTTCGGGATCGCGGGCGAGCACACGGGCATAGAGCCGCGCCGCCTCGGAGATATCGCCGCGCCGTGCCGCGTGCTCCGCCGCCAGATAGGGGCCCGAGACGCCCTGTGCCGTGGCTGGCGCCGGCGCCAGCAGCGGCGTCAGAGCCAGGATTGTCGTCGCGATGACAAGGCGCGAGGCCAGTCTTTTGGGCACGAAACGTACTCCCTCAGATGGATACATGGCCGAAACGACGGCGCAGACTTTCAGGAATAATCATAGCACGCGAGATTTGAAACCTCATATTCATCCGAACACAAAGCATTTACCGGGTATATCTTGGCACTTCCGCCGCGTTCACGCCGCAAATCCACACCAAATTCGCCCTCAGGGCCCAGATATATGGGTTTATGTCCCGAATGCCACAGTCCGCACCTCGGTGACACGGCGGGCGCCCTCGTATCCGGCGATCGAAAGCGCACCCGCGGTCGAGAGCGTCATCGCGAGCCGTGTGTGGGGGTTCAGGATCGGGGCGGGCAGGGCGGCCAGGTCCGGGGGCGCGGTCATCTCGGCAGCCAGGCGATGGCGCCCGGCGCTGTCATAGCCGCGTGGCCGCCAGCGGGGCGCGGTGGCCTCGGCGACCTCCTCGAAATGGTTGGCGGCGACCGGGTGGGCGCGCGTGGCGGCCTGCCCCTCGGTCCGTTCGATCACGCAGGCCCGGTTGCCCGGCCCAGTACCCGGACCTGCCCCCGGACCTGCCATCGTATAGATCACCGGCGCGGCAACCGGGGTCGTGGTGAGCATGTCGGCGGCCGTGTCGAAATCGGCGGCCTCTTCCATCACCCGGCGCAACAGATGCGCGGGCGGCAGGCCGGTTGCGCGCATGAAGCGGGATTTCGAGCCGATCCAGGCGCCGGGACGGCCCAGCCAGGCGCGTCGCTCGGGCGCCTGGTTGAGCACGATGGCGAACCGCCCCGGTGCGCAGCCCTGCAACACGCCGGTCAGCCCCGGCCAGGTGGCCGTTATCCAATCGCCATGGGCGCCCGGCAGCCGCACGATCTCGACCAGATCTCCCAATCCGTGAAACGGCCAGTCGAGCGTTCTGAAGAGCACCGGATCGTCAGCGTCCGCAAAGACCCGTGCCGTGCAGGCAAACTCGTAGGAGAGGTTGAAGGCCACGGGCCCGGGGCGCCCCAGGGCGGCGCGGATCGACAGGATCTCGGTGCGATAGGGGTCGTGCATGGCCTCGAGCCGGCGGCGCGCCACCCGGTCGGCCAGCGGGAGCAGCGGGCGGATGGCGCGCCCCGCGGGGCCAAGCCCGGTCAGCACCGTCTCCATCAGATGGTCGGCCGCGCGCGCATGATCCAGCGCATAGGCGAGCAGCCCGCCCGCGCGGTAATCGCGCACCGGGATCCGGGCCAGCGTCATCTGGTATTGATCCGCAGGGCCGCGGCGGCGGCGAAGGGGGCGAGGGCGGCGGCAAACAGCGTGACCGCCCCCAAAAGCCCCATGGCGGGCCAGGGCGAGAGGTCGACCAGCGCATTCCCGACCGCCCGCGCGCCAAAGATCAGCGTCGGGATGTACAAGGGCAGCACCAGGATCGAGAGCATGAGGCCGCCCCGCCGGACGCCGACCGTCACCGCCGCCCCGATCGCCCCGATCAGGCTGAGCGCAGGCGTGCCCGCGACCATTGCCAGCGCCAGGATCGGCAGGACCGCCACCGGCAGGCCCAGCATCGAGCCGAGGCCCGGCGCGATCACCGTCATCGGCAGGCCCGTGGTCAGCCAGTGGGCCAGCGCCTTGGCCAGCACGACCTGTTCGAGCGCGACCGGCGCCAGCATCAGCTGGTCGAGGGTGCCGTCCTCGTAATCGGCCTGAAACAACCGGTCGAGGCTGAGCAGGGCGGCGAGCAGGGCCGCGATCCACAGCATGCCGCCCGCCACCCGGGCCAGCACCGCCGCGTCGCGCCCGATGCCCAGCGGCACCAGCACTATGGTCAGCACAAAGAAGGCGACCGCGATGCCCCCGCCGCCCCCCAGACGCAGCGCCAGCGCAAGATCGCGGCGGATCAGGGCGCCCAGCGCGCCCATCACCAGGTGCCCTCGAGGAACGGATCCGCCGCCCCGGCGATGGCGGTGCCCGCCGAGGCTGGGTCGATCTCGAGCACCGGGAGGGGGCCGAGGCCCAGATCCTCGTGGGTCGCGATCAGCGCGAGGCCGCCCGCCGCGAGATGTTCGCGAACCACGGCTGCGACCAGCGCCCTGGCATCCCCATCGAGCGAAACGGTGGGCTCGTCGAGCAGCCAGAGCGGCTTCTCGGCCACCAGCAGCCGCGCGAGGCCAAGGCGCCGGCGCTGCCCGGCCGCGCATTCCGCGACCAGCCGCGCCGCAATCCGCGCGAGGCCGAACCGCGCCAATGCGGCCCCGGCCCGGGCGGTGTCGCCCCCGTTGATCGCGGCCCAGATCGCCAGATTGTCCCGCACCGTCAGCGCGGTTTTCACGGCGTCGAGATGCCCGGCATAGGCGAGGTGTTCCTGAAACAGGCTCCGATCCGCCCCCAGCGACATCTCGCCCAGGCGCACATCGCCGCCCGCTGCCGGCAGCAGCCCGGCGATCACCCGCAACAGGGTCGATTTGCCCGCCCCGTTGGGGCCGCGCACCGCCGCCGCCTGACCGGCGCCCAGTGCAAATTCCAGCCCATGGAAAATCTGCCTCCCGGCGCGGCGACAGGCCAGTTGATCGATATGCAAGTCCATGCGCTGTTGGTAGACGCTTGACCCGTCAATGCAAGCAGCTTTGCCCCTTGCCGCTTCCCGAGGGTGCGGCAGAAATTCCCCCGCGCGGCGCGATTTTGCGCTTGCACTCCGTAAAGAAAAACTACATAGGCCTTTAGATATTCTTTCGGGACAATTTGCGGCCTCTGCGCCTGGGCGTTTGATGCTAGATTGTCCCGCATCGCACCATCCACTGGGGAGATCGCCATGACTGTCACCGTAGGGACTGACACAGCAAAAACCCGTCGCGACCTGAGCGTTGGCGGCAAGACCTATGCCTATTATTCGATCCCGGCGGCGGAAGAGGCCGGGCTTGGCGCGTTCTCGAACCTTCCCGCAGCCCTGAAGGTGGTGCTTGAGAACATGCTCCGCTTTGAGGACGGCAAGACGGTCACGGTCGAGGATATCAAGGCCTTTGCCGACTGGGGCGCCAATGGCGGCAAGAACCCGCGCGAGATCGCCTATCGCCCGGCGCGCGTGCTGATGCAGGATTTCACCGGCGTGCCGGCGGTGGTCGATCTGGCGGCGATGCGCGACGCGATGGTCGCCCTGGGTGGCGACCCGGAAAAGATCAACCCGCTGAACCCGGTGGATCTGGTCATCGACCACTCGGTCATGGTCGACGAGTTCGGCAATCCGCGGGCCTTTCAGCTGAATGTCGACCGCGAATACGAGCGCAATGGCGAGCGCTATCAGTTTCTGAAATGGGGCCAGGAAGCCTTTGACAACTTTCGGGTGGTCCCGCCGGGTACGGGGATCTGCCACCAGGTCAATCTCGAATATCTCTCGCAGACCGTCTGGAGCGACAAGGATCAGAGCGGGGCGGAGGTCGCCTATCCCGACACGCTGGTCGGCACCGACAGCCACAC
>JBCCHW010000170.1:0-7793 GCA_039028555.1 Pseudomonadota bacterium
GTCGGGCTTTGACAAGTACTTCCAGATCGCGCCCTGCTTTCGCGACGAAGACCCGCGGGCCGATCGCAGCCCCACCGACTTCTACCAGCTCGACATGGAGATGTCGTTCGTCACCCAGGAGGATGTGTTCGAGACCATCCAGCCGGTGCTGCAGGGTGTCTTCACGGAGTTCGGCGGCGGGCGCAGGGTCGACTCCGACTGGCCCCGCATCCCCTATGCCGAGGCGGCGCTGAAATACGGCACCGACAAGCCGGACCTGCGCAACCCGATAGAAATGCAGGTGGTCTCGGACCATTTCCGCGGCTCGGGATTCGCCATCTTTGCCAGCCTGCTGGAGAAGGACGGCACCGAGATCCGCGCCATCCCCGCGCCCAAGGGCGGCAGCCGCAAATTCTGTGACCGGATGAACAAATTCGCCCAGGAACAGGGCCTGCCGGGCATGGGGTATATCTTTTGGCGCGATGGCAACGAAGGCATGGAAGCCGCTGGCCCGCTTGCAAAAAACATCGGCCTGGAGCGCACCGAGGCGATCCGTCAACAGCTTGATCTGGGTGTCGGCGACGCGGCCTTTTTCCTGGGCGGCAAGGCCGAGGATTTCCTTGCCGTCGCGGCCAGGGCACGGGTCACCATCGGGGACGAGCTGGGCCTGACCGAGACGGACCGCTTTGCCTTTGCCTGGATCGTCGACTTTCCCATGTACGAGCAGGATGACGAGGGGCGGATCGATTTCGAGCACAACCCCTTTTCGATGCCGCAGGGCGGCCTCGAGGCGCTCGAGGGCGACCCGCTGGCGGTCAGGGGCTATCAGTACGACCTCGCCTGCAACGGCTATGAGCTGGTCTCCGGCGCCATCCGGAACCACAAGCCCGAGATCATGTTCAAGGCATTCGAACTCGCCGGCTACCCCGCCGAAGAGGTCACCAAACGCTTTGGCGGCATGGTCAACGCCTTCAAATACGGCGCCCCGCCCCATGGCGGCTGTGCCGCCGGGATCGACCGGATCGTGATGCTGTTGGCCGATGAGGCGAATATCCGCGAGGTGATGCTGTTCCCCATGAACCAGCGCGCCGAGGATCTGATGATGGACGCGCCGTCGGATCCCACCAACGAACAGCTGCGCGAGCTGGGCCTGCGGATCATCCCGCAGGACTGAGATCGCGCCGGATCGCGCCGGATCGCACCCTGCCCCCGACAAGACCCGATCCGCGATCGCCGCGCCCCCCGACAGATCGCGATGTGAGATCGTCGCGGCCCGACCGGGGACGACCCGGCCCGATCTGGTCCGGTCGCCGGGCCCGCCACTGGACCTGTACAAGGCCCGCGAATCGGCAAGTCTGAAGACAGACGATTCCCGATGAGGCCAGACTGTCATGACTCACACCACTGCACTCGGCGAGCCGATCGGCGCGCCCGTTCCCGGCTGGACACCCCCGCCCCGCCCGCCGCGCGCGCCGCTGGAGGGGCGCTGGGTCAGGCTCGAGCCGCTCTCTGCCACCCGCCACGGCAACGACCTGTGGGAGGCGTTCAGCGCCAATGCCGATGGCAGCGACTGGACCTATCGCATGCAGGACGCGTTTGCCTCCGAAGCCGCGCTGACCGACTGGCTGTCCCGGATCGAGACGGATCCGAACGCGATCTTTTTTGCCTATATCGACAAGGCGACGGGCAAGGCGCTGGGCAACGGCGCGCTGATGAGCATTGCCGAGGGCGCGGGCAGCATCGAGGTCGGCTCGATCATGTTCGCGCCCGCGCTCAAGGGCACGCGGGCGGCAACCGAGGCGATGTACCTGAAAATGAAATGGGCGTTCGAGGCGGGCTATCGCCGCTATGAATGGACTTGCGATGCGCTGAACGCCGCCTCGATGGCCGCCGCCGCCCGGCTCGGTTTCAGCTATGAGGCCTGTTTCCGCCAGGCCTATGTCACCAAGGGGCGCAATCGCGACAAGGCCTGTTTCGCCATCACCGATGCCGACTGGCCCGCGCTGAAGGCGGTCTTCGAGGCCTGGCTGGACCCTGCGAATTTCGACGCGGCAGGAACCCAGCAACAGCGCCTCAGCGCGCTGACCGGCCCGCTGCTCCGCGCCCGGGCGCCGGCCTTTGCCGCCACGCGCCACAACGCGATGGGGCAACCCATCGGCCCGGCGGTCGCAAGCCGGGCGCCGGCCACAAGGCCCGGCAATCTGGTGCTCGAGGGGCGCTATTGCCGGCTGGAGCAGTTAACGCCCGCCCATGCCGGCGATATGTTCGAGGCCATCCAGGACGATGCCGAGGGGCGCATCTGGACCTATATGCCCAACGGCCCGTTTGACTCGCTCGCGGGCTATGCCGCCTGGCTGAACGACGCCATCGCGGTCAGCGACCCGCTGCAATTCGCCATTATGGTCGATGGCAAGACGGTCGGCACCGCCTCGTATCTCAGGATCGACCCCCAGCATGGCACGATCGAGGTCGGCTTCATCACCTTCACCCCGCGGCTGCAGAAAACCCGCGCCGCAACCGAGGCGATGTATCTGATGATGCGCTGGGCCTTCGAAAACGGCTATCGCCGCTATGAATGGAAGTGCAACGACCTGAATGCGCCGTCGCGCCGCGCGGCCCAGCGCTATGGCTTCTCGTACGAGGGCACGTTTGGCCACGCACTGGTGGTCAAGGGCGGCAATCGCGACACCGCCTGGTACGCCGCCATCGACAGCGAATGGCCAAAGCTCAAAGCAGCCTTTGACCAATGGCTTGCACCTGATAACTTTGACAGCGACGGCCAGCAAAGGGTCAGCCTCAGCGCGCTCACTGCCCCGATTCTCGTTGCCAAAGGATAGAGATGCATCCCAATCCCAACCCGGCCGCCCTGGCGTTTTTGCGCGCGCGGCGCTCGGTCACCGCAAAAACCCTCGTTGCCCCGGGACCGGACCGCGCGGCGCTGAGCGACCTTCTGACGCTCGCCTCACGCGTGCCCGACCATGGCAAGCTGGTCCCCTGGCGCTTTGTCGTCATCGATGCTGCGGCACAGGCCGCATTCCGCGAGGCCGCGCTGGCGCGCCTCGCCGAGCTTGGCCAGGACGCAAGCGCGATCGAGAAGGCCCGCGTCATCCTCAGCCTCGACGTGCCCATCGTCGCCGTCATGTTCAGCCCCAAACCCTCGCCCAAGATCCCGGAATGGGAGCAGGAGATGGCCGCGGGTGCCGTGTGCCTCTCGCTGGTCAACGCCGCGCTGGCCGCCGGCTGGGGCGCCAACTGGCTCAGCGGCCCGCTCTGCCGCGACGCCCCGTTCCTCACCCGGACGCTCGGGGCGACCCCCGGCGAATGGGTGCCGGGCTTTATCCATCTCGGCACCGCGCGCCTCGCCCCGGCCGAGCGTGACCGCCCCGACATCGGGGAGATCACCACATGGCTCTGATCGGCGATTTTCTGAAAGCCGTCGGCCAGATGACCGACCGGCGGTTTCTGAACGTGCTGCTGATGGCGCTGGGGCTGACCATCGCGCTGCTGGTCGCGATCACCTGGGTGGCGGCCTGGTCGCTGTCGCTGTTGCCCGATCCGCTCTTCACCCTGCCCTGGATCGGCCCGGTCAGCCTGCCGCTGACGGGCGCCCAGGGCCTCGCCGTGGGGGGCATAATCCTCGCCTCGGGGTTCCTGATGTTCCCGGTGGCGGCTGTCTTTGTGGGCATGTTCCTCGACCAGATCGCCGATGCGGTCGAGACGCGCCACTATGCCGGCGCGGGCGAGACCCGCCGCCCGGGCTGGGTCGAGGGGCTGCTCACCGGTCTCGGCTTTGCCGGGGTGGTGCTGGGGGCAAACCTGCTCGCGCTGATCTTCTACCTGGTGCTGCCGCCGCTGGCGCCTTTCATCTTCATCGCGCTCAACGGCTATCTGCTGGGCCGCGAATACTTCCAGCTTGTTGCCGTGCGCCATATCGGCCCCGAGGCGGCCGAGGCGCTGCGCCGCCAGCACTGGATCCGGGTCTGGATCGCAGGCGTCCTGATGGCCATCCCGCTCTCGATCCCGGTCCTCAACCTGCTCGTGCCGGTGCTGGCTGTCGCGACCATCACCCACCAGTACCACCGCCTCGCCGGGCGCACCGGCTGACAGGGGCACCCGCTCCCTGGGAAAATCCGGATGGATTTGCCCAGGGGATCAGCCGTGTCGGCGCGCCAGCGCCGACTCCGTTTGGCTGTTCCCTGTGAAAAAGCGCGCCAGCCGGCTCAGCGCATGCTGGGCGGGGTCGCGATGCTGATATCGGCGAGCGAGATCAGCTCGAGCTCGATCACCGAAAAGACCGCCGCAAAGACCAGCGTTGTCAGCCCCGTCACGATCACCGCCTTGCGCTTCAGCTTGCCATCCACCGGCGCGCTGTGGGGCGTACCGGGCACCACCTCGCCCGCTTCGCTTTGCGAGCGCTGCCACAGCGGGTTGACCATGTAAAAGACCAGCGCCCAGATCACCACATAGAGCACGATGCCCGAGGTTACCGACATCAGACCTGCTCCAGTTCCACCAGCGTGCCGGTAAAATCCTTGGGGTGCAGGAACAGCACCGGCTTGCCATGAGCGCCGATCCTGGGCGTGCCGTCACCCAGCACCCGCGCGCCCCCGGCCTGCAACCGGTCGCGCGCGGCCAGGATATCCTCGACCTCGTAACAGATGTGATGGATCCCGCCCGCGGGCGCCTTTTCCAGGAAACCGGCAATGGGCGAGCCCTCGCCCAGCGGTTCCAGCAATTCGACCTTGGTGTTGGGCAGCTCGATAAAGACCACCGTCACCCCGTGATCGGGCTCGGCCTGTTTTGCCGAGACCGTCGCCCCCAGCGTGTCACGGTAAAGCGCCGTTGCGGCATCCAGGTCCGGCACCGCGATGGCGACATGGTTCAAACGCCCGATCATCGTCCTCTCCCACAGCTTGTTCTGTTGGGGAGGTATCGCGCCAACCCCGTCGCGGCAAGGCCGGGAGGGGAAAACGGGGCAAAACCACGCATCCCGCCGCCGCCGGGATCACTCGATCGGTATCGCGGGCTCGATCAGGGTGGGATTGCCAACTTCGTGCTCGGCAATCCCGGGGTCGATGGGCGAGAGCGGCACGCCGAGCAGTTTACCCCCGCGCAGCCCTTCTGCCTCGGGTTGGAACTTCTGCGCCGCTGTCGGCTTGTAGTCCGAGCGTTGCCGGGCAAAGATCGCCTCGAGCTCTTCGCGCTGTTCCGTGACCCGGTCCTCGGCCAGCGCGTCCGCCCCGACCAGCCCGATCCCCGCCAGCGGCAGCGCCTGCATCCATTTCTTCATTCGCCCGTCTCCGCGCTTACCTCTTCTGCCCCCAGATGGGGCAGAACGGGCGCTGATGCAACAAATGCTTCACCGACGCGTGTCGCGCGGGGCGGCGGCGCCATCCTCGGGCCCACCTTTGCGACGCAGCTGACTGGCAAGCGACTCGGGCATCAGTTCGGTGATGTCGGCGCTGTGAAACATCCGGGACACCTGCTTGGCGACACTGGGAACAAAAAACATACCGGCCTCCTGTCATGGCGTTGTTCTGCACGTGTTGTGAAACCGGATATGGGGACAGGAAACCAAGAAACAATTCCGTTTAATCAGATATTTTCAATTTTCTGAAGAATTAATGTTTCAGGCCCTCGCCGCGGGCCGGGTGCGGGCATTTTTTTACGTAATCACAACGCCATAGCTTGATGTGGCACGGCGTTTCAAACGCAATGAGGCAGCCGATCTGAAATCGGCTGCCCCTGCAGGGTCACCGCTTGATCCAGCGACGACGGCTTCAGCGGGTTCGCCGTTGCGGTCCTCATGGACGCCGACGACCACACGGCCCCGGTGATGCCCGATCACCTTCGTCGGCTCAGCACCGCAGCGGCATTGATCGACGCCGACGGGGGCATCGTCGACACCAACCTCGCCTGGGGCCAGCTGTTCGCGGCACCGGGCGCGGTCGCACCGGGCGCCGATGTGCACCTTCTCGTCCACGAGGACGAGCGAGACCTGTTCCGGACACGGGTCGGCGAGATCGTTCGCGGCGCGGCACCCTCCACCCGGCTCGAACTCCGGTGCCTCTCCGACGGCGAGAGCTTCTGGTGTCGCCTGTCCCTCGCCCCGTTCGACAGCAGCGCCGACCACCTGACGATCACCGCGGAGGACATCTCCGAGGAGCACCTCACCACGCGCGTCCTGACGGCGAACGAGGCGCTCTTCCGCTCGCTCGCCGAGTCCTCACCGGTCGGCCTGGCGAGGCTCGCTCCCGACCTGACGATCACCTACGCCAGTCCGAGCTGGCGCCGGGTCACGGGCGAGGACGAGGGGCAGCCGTTCCTGAACCTCGGCTCGATCATCCACCCCGACGATCGAGACGACGCCCTCGACACATGCCGCGCTCGCATCGCCACCGGCAGCGCCGAGCCGGTCGTGGCCCGACTGAAGACCGACGGTACCGACACCCGCTGGGCGAGCCTGCGCCTGGGTGAGGTGGCCGATGCCGAGGTTGGCCTCATCGGCTACGTGGTCACCGTGGAGGAGGTCACCGAGATCGTCACGGCATCGGAGTCCCAGGGTCAGCTCGCCGGCGTCATCGAGTCCACCAGCGACCTGGTGGGCATCGCCGACCTCCGGACCGGCAGCCTGCTCTACCTGAACGCCGCCGCGCAGCAACAGTTCGGGCCGCTCGGTGACGAGCCCAGGCACGTCACCGAGCTGTACGCCGAGGGTGCCCTCGACTTCTACCGCGACGAGGTGTACCCCGTCCTGCGCCGGGGGGAGACCTGGTCGGGCGACCTCGAGATGGTGCGACGGGACGGATCCACGATCCGCGTCCGGCAGACCGTCGCCGTCGAGATCGGGCCGGACGGCGAGCCCGCACGAGCGTCGGTCCTCGGGCGAGACGTCTCCGACGAGCAACAGGCCCTCGACGAACTCGCATACAAGGCGACCCACGACGCGCTCACCGGCCTCCCGAACCGCAGCCTTCTGGTGGACCACCTCGAACTCGCGCTGGCTCGTTCGGCCCGCGATCGACGCCCGGTCGCCGTGCTGTTCGTCGATCTCGACCGCTTCAAGATCGTCAACGACACCTATGGCCACGACGCCGGGGACGACCTGCTCCGGGATCTCGCCGAGCGCATGTCCTCGGTTCTTCGTCCCTCCGACACCGTCGCCCGGCTGGGCGGCGACGAGTTCGTCGTCCTGTGCGAGGACATCGACGGCGAGAACGATGCCCTGACCATCGCGGAACGGATCCGCTCGGCCATCGAGGACTCCCCGTTCGCCTTCGACGGCGACGATCTGACCGTGGGCGCGAGCATCGGGATCGCGATCTCCAACGGCGGGAGCTCCCGGGAACCGGCCAACCTCCTGCAGCGGGCCGATGCCGCCATGTACCGGGCCAAGAACGCGGGCCGCGGCCGCACGGAGCTGTTCGACGACGTACGTCGCGATCGAGCGAAGCGGCGAGCCGAACAGACCGAGCAGTTGGCGAAGGCCATCGAGGACGGCGACCTCGACGTCCACTACCAGCCGATCGTGGACCTGCACTCGGGTCGGGTGGCCGGCGTCGAGGCGCTCGTCCGCTGGCTCCACCCCACGAACGGGCTGATCGGACCGTCGGAGTTCCTGCCGCTCGCGGTGGAGACCGGCATGGCTGCCGACCTGGACGCGCTCGTGATCGCCCGAGCGGCGACCGACGCGACCGCGGGGGCGCAGCGATGGGGTGCCACCCGCCCCTGGGTCCACGTGACGGTGGACGTTTCCACCCTCGTGCGCGGGCGACGGGCGACCGCCATCGACGATGCCGTGGTCTCGACTGGCA
>JBCCHW010000171.1:0-7750 GCA_039028555.1 Pseudomonadota bacterium
CTGAGCCGCAAGGCGAACCGCCCGGTGAAACTGGTGATGAGCCGCTCAGAGGTTTTCCGCGCCTCGGGGCCGACCTCCTCCACCTCGATGGATATCAAGATCGGCATGAAAAAGGACGGCACGATGACCGCCGGCCTCGCCGTGAACCGCTTTCAGGGTGGCGCCTATCCGGGCTCGCCGGTGGATATGGGCGCGATGTGCTCGTTCGCCTGCTATGCGCTCGATAACGTGCTGTCGGTCGGCTATGACGTGATCTGCAACCGCCCCAAACAGGCGGCCTATCGCGCACCGGGCTCGCCCATGGCCGCCTTTGCCGTTGAATCGGTGGTCGACATGCTCTGCCAGGAACTTGGCCTCGATCCGGTCGAAACCCGGCTGAAAAACGCCTCGCGTGAGGGGACCAAGGCCTCCTACGGCCCCAAATGGCCCCGCATCGGCCTGGCCGAGACGCTGGAGGCGGCCAGGAATCACCCGCAATACAGCACGCCGCTGGCCCCCAATCAGGGCCGCGGCATCGCGTGCGGGTTCTGGTTCAACCATGGCGGTGAGACCTCGGTCTCGCTCTCGCTCAGCCAGGACGGCACCGTGGCGCTGCAGGTCGGCACGCCCGATATCGGCGGCTCACGCGCCTCG
This sequence comes from Pseudomonadota bacterium, assembly GCA_039028555.1. Classification (GTDB taxonomy): domain Bacteria; phylum Pseudomonadota; class Alphaproteobacteria; order Rhodobacterales; family Rhodobacteraceae; genus Thermohalobaculum. Next base: position 634 of record JBCCHW010000171.1, read on the forward strand.
ATGTGCCTGATGGCGGCGGAAGAGCTGGGCATTCCCTATGACAAGGTCCGCACCACGGTCGTGGATACGGCCTCGCTGGGATACAACGATGTCAGCCATGGCAGCCGCGTCACCTATGCGTCCGGCCTCGCCACCATCAAGGCCGCCCGCGATGCCAAGGAAAAGCTCTGCGGCCGCGCAGCCAGGATCTGGGGCATCCCCGAAGACGCGGTGATCTGGGAGGACGGCATGGCAAAACCCGCCGGCCACAATGCGGGCGAGCACGAACCGCTGCCCTTTGCCGAGATCTGCAAATCCATGGGCCAGACCGGCGGGCCGATTTCCGGCCATTTCGAGGCGACGCCCGAAGGGGCCGGCGTCTCCTTCGCCACCCACCTGGTGGATGCCGAGGTCGATCCCGAAACCGGGGCCACCAAGATCCTGCGCTATATGGTCTGCCAGGATGCGGGCAAGGCGATCCACCCCTCCTATGTCGAGGGCCAGTTCCAGGGCGGCGCCGCCCAGGGCATCGGCTGGGCGCTGAACGAGGAGTACATCTATGGCGAGGATGGCCGGCTCCAGAACGCAGGCTTTCTCGACTATCGCATCCCGGTGGCCTCCGACCTGCCGATGATCGATACCGAGATCGTCGAAGTGCCCAATCCGGGCCACCCTTACGGCGTGCGCGGCGTCGGCGAAACCTCGATCGTGCCGCCGCTTGCCGCGATTGCCAATGCGGTCAGCCGGGCCGCCGGCGTGCGCCTGACCGAACTGCCGATGTCGCCGCCGCGGATCCTCAAGGCGCTCGACGATCAGGATGCCTGAACCGGTCACGGTTGAGCTGTTCGGCTCGCTCCGCCGCCATGTCGGCGGGGCGGACCGGGTGACAGTAGAGGCCGCAACCATCCGCGATCTGCTCAAGGGGCTCGGGGAGGCATTCCCCGGGCTGCGCCCCCAGCTCGACCGGGGCGTCTCCGTCTCGATCGACGGCAAGATTTACACCGAGGCGCTGTTCCAGCCGGTTTCGCCTGAAAACGAGGTCGTGCTTCTGCCCCGCATCGCCGGTGGCTGAGCCAGGCGTCACCTTGGCCACTGCCCGCGCGCCAGCGCCAATGACGGCGCATGCGGCGCCAGCCGCATTCCGCTTGGCTCACCGGCCCCGAAACCGCTCGGCGTCAGGCGATCTTGCCTCCCAGTGCTGCCATCACCATGCGCTGGAAGTGGTGCACCGCGTGCTCTGACAGCTCGGTCAGCCCGTCATCCACGATGAATCGTCCCTGGTTGTAGCCAAAGCTCTTCAAGCCGCGCTGGACGCTCTCACAAAGGCCGATATCCTCGGGCTGCAGGGTCTCCTTCTGATAGGTGATCGCATCGGTCAGCTGCCGGGTCACCGCGCCGCCCGGTGTGAACCAGTCCTGATACTCGCGGCAGGTCTCGGTGCCCGACGGGTTCATCTGCAGGACCGAGAGATTGGGCTCGCCCGGATAGGCCCAGATCGTCATGTTCGGCCAGACGAACCAGCCCGCATAGCCAAAATCCACCTCGCCCTTTTCGAAACTGAAGGCCTTGCTGTCGGTCGAGCGTACCGCCTCCGAGATCTGCGCCGAATAGATCCCATGGTTCTGGGTGCGATAGCTGTCCATGTCGACCAGATCGACGAAATCCTTGTGGGCACAGGCGCAGTGATAGCATTCGAGGAAATTGTCCACCAACACCTTCCAGTTCGCCGCCATATCATAGGTATCGCGCTGGGCAAAGCCGAGCGTATCGCAGGACGGCACATAGTGCCGGATCTCGCTTTCCAGATCGCCCGTCTGGTCGGCAAACGAGATTGCTTCCGGGTCGAGATTGATCATCACCAGCCCGCAGAAAACCTCGACCCGAACCGGTGTCAGCGCGAAGTCGCATTTGTTGAACCCGGCCACATTCTCCGAGTTGCGGGCATTGACCAGCCGCCCGTCAAAGTCGAACGCCCAGGCATGATAGGGGCAGGTGATCACGTTCTTGCGGCCCGAGCCTTGCAGCAATTCATGCCCGCGATGGGCGCAGACATTGTAAAACGCCCGCAATTCGCCGTCGTGCCCCCGCGCGACAAAGATGTTCTGCTCGTGAATCCGGCAGGTGATGTATTGCCCGGGTTCGGTGACCTGGCTGACATGTCCGGCATAGATCCACGAGCGATAAAAGATCGCTGCCTTCTCGGCCTCATGGATCCCGGCGTCAAAGTAATACCGCGCCGGCATGGTGTGAGAGCGTTTCGGGTCATGGGTGAACGGCGCGTCGGGGCGCTGCTGGAACGGCAGGTTCATGGCGTGCTCCTCTTCAATGTCCTTTCGGGTGATAAGAGCATAAGGTATGCTCGGTCTCAAACGCTGAAAACTATGGCTTTGGAGGCATATGAGCTAATGGCAGAATTTGCCCGACGCCTGCCGCCGCTCGATCATCTCGTCGCGTTCGAGGCGGCTGCCCGGCTCGGGTCGTTCACGCTCGCCGGGGACGAGATTGCCGTGACCCAGTCCGCCGTCAGCCAGCGCATCCGGCAGTTGGAAGCCGCGCTGGGGGTGCAACTCTTTCAGCGCGGCCATCGCTCGGTGCGTCTGACGCGCGAGGGGAGAGAGTTCCAGAACTCGGTGACCATCGCCCTCAATCACGTTCTGTCGGCGGCTGAAACCCTGCGCGATCCGTCCCGGCCCGTGCGGCTCGGGATTGCGACCGACCTTGCGGTTGGTGCGTTGTGGCTGGGCAAGCGCCTGCACCGGTTCCAGGCCCGCCATCCCGAGATTGCCGTCGATCTGGTGGTCACGGATGCGCCGGATGCCGGCTTTGCCCCTGAAATCGACATTGCGATCCTGCATGGCACCGGTCAGTGGCCCGGATATCACGGCGAACTTTTGTTCCCCGAACGTATCTTTGCCGTGTGCGCGCCCGCCTATGCCGCGCAGATGACCCCGGGGGCGGATCTTGGCGCGCTGGCGCAGGCGGATCTGCTCGATCTGTCTTACGAGCACTGGCACTGGATGAACTGGACCATCTGGTTGACGGAACTGGGCCAGCCGGTCTCGGCCCTGAACCGGCGGCTTGAGTGTAACAGCTATGATCTGGTGATCGAGGCGGCGCGCAACGGGCAGGGCGTCGCGCTCGGCTGGCAGCATTTCGTCGATGCGGATCTGTTGGCGCATCGCCTGGTCATGGCCAGTCCCGCTGTGGTCGAGACGGAATTCGCCTACTATGTCGCCGTCAGAGCCGGGGAGAGGCCGCCCGCCGTCGCGGCCTTTGTCGACTGGGTGATTGCAGAGCGCGATGCCCAGCCCCTGTTTGCGCTTCCCCCTGCGCGCAGCGCCGGCTAGTCGGTTGGTCCCGCGATCAGGCCCGCCAGCCCGCCCGGCGCGTAATCCGCGGCGACCCGGCCGTTGCGGCTGGCGCGTTTGAAGCGATAGCCGACCAGACCGTCGCGTGCCCATTCGCAAATCACCAGCCGCCGGTCGATGCAGTCGTCGCCGCGAAAGATCTCGACATAGCCGGGCAGGGGCGGGCGGCCTTCGGACTCGATGACAAATCCGCCCTCGGTCAGATCCATGATTTTGTGATCGCGGTTGGGCGCGACAACGCGCAAGCCGATTTTCTGCCGTTTCTTCCTGCGATTCCCGACCGCGATTTCCCCGGCAATTTCGGAACGAATACCAACTTCCATAACGCTACGCACCCTTCCTGCACACATCTACAGTCACTGCGCGGATAAGTGTTACCGAGTCGCGCGCGATTCGGGAGTCGAATCCGGGTCCGCGGCCAAAAAATGCGACCCCCGGTCTGAATGTCGCTCTGCCTGATATTGCTCTGATCGCCGAGATGGCTATAAGGCCGTGACTTCGCAGCACTCGAGGACAGACATGCCCAGACGGACCGATCTCAAATCAATCATGATTATCGGTGCGGGGCCCATTGTCATCGGGCAGGCGTGCGAGTTCGACTATTCCGGCGCCCAGGCCTGCAAGGCCCTGCGCGAGGAGGGGTACCGGGTCATCCTGGTGAACTCGAACCCGGCGACCATCATGACCGATCCGGGCATGGCGGATGCGACCTATGTCGAACCGATCACCCCGGAAATCGTGGCGAAGATCATCGAGAAAGAGCGTCCCGACGCGCTGCTCCCCACGATGGGCGGGCAAACCGGGCTCAATACCGCGCTCGATGTCGCCGCAATGGGGGTTCTTGACAAGTTTGGTGTCGAGCTGATCGGCGCCAAGCGCGAAGCCATCGAGATGGCCGAGGACCGCAAGCTGTTTCGCGAGGCCATGGACCGGATCGGGCTGGAAAACCCGCGTGCGACCATCATCACTGCTCCCAAGGACGCCGACGGGGCCAAGGATGTCCGCGCCGGCGTGCAACTGGCGGTGGATGCGATTGCCGAGGTCGGCCTGCCTGCGGTCATCCGGCCGGCCTTTACGCTGGGCGGCACCGGGGGTGGCATCGCCTATAACCGCGAGGAATACGAGCGGATCTGCGCCCAGGGCATGGAGGCCTCGCCCGTCGGGCAGATCCTGGTGGATGAAAGCCTGCTAGGCTGGAAAGAGTTCGAGATGGAGGTCGTCCGCGACAAGGCGGATAACTGCATCATCATCTGCTCGATCGAGAATGTGGACCCGATGGGGGTGCATACCGGCGACTCGATCACCGTGGCGCCCGCGCTGACGCTGACGGACAAGGAATACCAGATGATGCGCAACGCCTCGATCGCGGTCTTGCGCGAAATCGGGGTGGAGACCGGCGGCTCGAACGTGCAGTTCGCCATGGATCCCGAAACCGGGCGCCTGGTGGTGATCGAGATGAACCCGCGGGTCAGCCGCTCCTCGGCGCTGGCCTCCAAGGCGACGGGGTTCCCGATTGCCAAGATCGCGGCGAAACTGGCCGTGGGCTACACGCTCGACGAGCTCGACAATGACATCACCGGTGTCACCCCGGCAAGCTTTGAGCCCACCATCGACTATGTGGTCACCAAGATCCCGCGCTTTGCCTTTGAGAAAGTCCCCGGCAGCAAGCCCGAACTGACCACCGCGATGAAGTCGGTGGGTGAGGTGATGGCGATCGGGCGCAGCTTTCACGAGTCGGTGCAAAAGGCATTGGCCTCGATGGAGACCGATCTGACCGGCTTTGACGAGATTGCCATCGAAGAGCTGCCAACGGACGAAAACCTGATCAGCCGCCACGATTTGGAACAGGGCGGGTTGCGCAAGCTCGCCGGTGCCGACGAAGCGGCGCAGGAAGCCATCGACAAGGGCGTGACCAAGGCCCTGTCGGCGCGCACGCCGGACCGGTTGCGGATCATCGCGCAGGCCATGCGGTTTGGGTTTTCTGATCAGGAAATCAACGAGATAACGTCTTACGATCCCTGGTTCCTGGCCCGCATTCGCGAGATTGTGGCAATGGAGGAACGGGTTCGTGCAAAGGGCCTGCCAGCCCATGCCGACGGAATGCTGCGCCTCAAGAAAATGGGTTTCAGCGATGCGCGTCTCGCGTCGTTGACCGGGCGCGATCAGCTGGAGATCCACGCAGCGCGCACCGAGTTGGGCGTTCGGTCCGTCTACAAGCGCATCGACACATGCGCGGCCGAGTTCGAGGCGCAGACACCCTATATGTACTCGACCTATGAATCCCACGCGATGGGCATGACCGAGTGCGAGTCCCGCCCGAGCGACGCGAAAAAGGTCGTCATTCTGGGCGGCGGGCCCAACCGTATCGGGCAGGGGATCGAGTTCGACTATTGCTGTTGCCACGCCTGTTTCGCGCTGAGCGATGCGGGCTATGAGACCATCATGATCAACTGCAATCCCGAAACGGTAAGCACTGATTACGACACCTCCGACAGGCTCTATTTCGAACCGCTGACCCTGGAACACGTGCTGGGGATCCTCGAAAAGGAACAGAGCAATGGCACGCTTCACGGTGTGATCGTGCAGTTTGGTGGCCAGACACCGCTCAAGCTTGCGCGCGGGCTCGAAGCAGCGGGGATCCCGATCTTGGGAACCAGCCCGGATGCGATTGATCTGGCCGAGGATCGAGAGCGGTTCCAGAAACTTCTCCATGATCTGGAGCTCAAGCAACCTGTCAACGGCATGGCAAGTTCGGCCGAACAGGCCCGGGAGATCGCCGCGAGGGTGGGCTATCCGGTGGTGATCCGCCCGTCCTATGTGCTGGGCGGCCGCGCGATGGAAATCGTGCGCAACGATGCCGAGCTGGAGCGATACATGCGCGACGCGGTCGTCGTTTCGGGCGACTCGCCCGTGCTGATCGACGGCTATCTGTCCGGCGCTGTCGAGGTGGATGTCGATGCCCTGTGCGATGGCGTTGACGTGCATATCGCCGGGATCATGGAGCATATCGAGGAGGCCGGGATCCATTCGGGCGACAGCGCCTGTTCGCTGCCACCCCATACGCTTACCCCTGCGACGCTGCGCGAGCTCGAGCGCCAGTCGAAGGCGCTCGCGCTCGGCTTGAACGTGCGCGGGCTGATGAATGTCCAGTTCGCGATCAAGGGCGCGGATATCTATGTGCTCGAGGTCAACCCCCGCGCCTCGCGCACGGTGCCGTTTGTGGCCAAGGCCGTCGGCTCACCCATCGCCGCGATCGCGGCGCGGATCATGGCGGGTGAGGGGTTGGCGGGGCAGACGCTCGCCGATCACAATACCGACCATATCGCGGTCAAGGAAGCGGTCCTGCCCTTTGCCCGCTTTCCCGGGGTCGATACCCTGCTGGGCCCCGAGATGCGATCGACCGGCGAGGTCATGGGCCTGGACCGGACCTTTGCCCGGGCGTTTCTCAAGGCGCAGATCGGCGCCGGGACCAAGCTCCCGACCGAGGGAACGGTCTTTGTCTCGGTCAAGGATCAGGACAAGGAAACGATCCTGGATGCTGCCCGGCTTTTGTATCAGGAAGGGTTCGAGATCATCGCCACCGGCGGCACGGCAGCGTTCCTGTCGGCAAAGGGTGTGCCGGCCGAGCGGATCAACAAAGTCTACGAGGGGCGTCCCCATATCGTCGACCGGATGAAGGATGGCGGTGTCACGCTGGTGTTCAACACGACCGAGGGCGTCAGCTCGATTTCCGACAGCTACAGCCTGCGCCGGACCGCGCTGACACAGAA
>JBCCHW010000172.1:0-7572 GCA_039028555.1 Pseudomonadota bacterium
ATGATTTATGCCTTCATCACATCATTTGGGACCAAATGATTGACAGATGACCTTAGTGGCTTAGTCATAAGTTTTTGAGAATACTGTAATATGGCCAAGCCCCGCCCGCCCCATGCGCCCCAACAGATCCGCATCGCGCAGGATCAGCGACCCCTTGGTGGTGAGGCTGAGCGGATGGCGATGCTCCCACAGCACCTCTAAAACCTGGCGCATGATCCGGTGGTCCCGCTCGATCGGCTGATACGGGTCGGTATTGGTGCCCATCGCGATCGGCGCCACCTGATAGCCCGGTTTGCGCAGGGCTTTGGCCAACAGCTCCGCCGCGCGCGGCTTGGCCATCAGCCGGGTTTCGAAATCGAGCCCCGGCGAGTATCCGATCTGTGCATGGGTGGGCCGGGCAAAACAGTAGATGCAGCCATGCTCGCAGCCGCGATAGGGGTTGATCGAGCGGTCGAACGGCACATCGGGCGAGGTGTTGCGCGCAATGATGCTGCGCGTGCGGTCGATGGTGACCTGGGTGCGGATCCGGCGGGGCTCTTCGTCGATCTCCCAACCGTCGTCAACCTGCTCGGTCCGGTGCTGTTCATACCGGTTCGCCGGATTGGTCGAGGCCGCCCGGCCCCGCCGCTCCCCCTCGGGCCGCTGATCGGGGAGCAGGTCTGGCATGGGCGCGGTGCTGGGGTGATTCTGGCGATCGGTCATGAGAACATTATAGGAACATTTTGCACAAGGTCGAGCCTCGGATCCCTCGGCGCAAGACGTTTGAGAAAAACTGAAACCTCGGCCTGGAGCACTCAAGGGTCATATGCGAGGCGGCCAACGAGGGCGCGATGACCAACGGGTTTGTCGAGATCTTCCAGATGCCCGCACGCGACGCGTTGCAAAACGCGGCGCGGCTGATCCCGGCGCCGGAAAAGACCGCCCCGATCGACCGGGAGCCAAGGGGACATGTAGCTGGTTTTACTGGAAAAATCGGCGCTGGCGGCCGAACTCGACAGCGCGGTGCTTGACGAGGTGTGCCCCAATCCCGGCTGCTCGCCCGAGGCGGCGGCCCGGACCTGATCGCTCACCCGGATGCCCGGCCCGCAGATCACCGATGACGTGATCAACGAGACGATCAAGCGGGTGGCCGACACCTGGCAGACATGCGATGCGAGCGAGGCATTCTTTGCCCGGCGCACGCCGGATTGGACCGTAGACGGTCTTTGACCGGATCACTCCGGTCGCTTCATCCCGGCGAGCCGCGGCAACATGGCCGAAAAATCCTTGCCCTTGCCGTTATCGGCGACGAATTCCGCGTATAGCTCGGTGGCGCGCTCGCCCATCGGAGTCGGTGCGTCGACCGCCTCGGCGGCCTGTTGGCTGAGGCGCAGATCCTTCAGCATCAACTCGGCGGCAAAGCCCGGCTGATAGTCGTTGTCCGAGGGCGATTGCGGGCCCACACCGGTCGCCGGGCAATAGACATTCATCGTCCAGCTATAGCCCGACGAGGTCGAGACCACATCGAACATCTTTTGCCGATCCAGCCCCAGCTTGTCGGCCAGCGCAAAGGCCTCGCAGGTGGCGATCATGGTCGCGCCCAGGATCATGTTGTTGCAGATCTTGGCCGATTGCCCCGCGCCGGCATCGCCGCAATGCACGGCCTTTTGACCCATCACGTCGAACAAAGGCGCGGCCTTGGCAAAGGCGGCGTCGCTGCCCCCTGCCATGAAGGTCAGCGTGCCCGCCGCCGCCCCGCCGACACCGCCCGAGACGGGGGCATCCACCGGCAACAGCCCCGCCGCCCCGGCCTCCGCCGCTGCGGCGCGTGCGCTTTCGACATCGACCGTCGAGCAATCGACCATGGCGGTGCCCGGATCGGCGGCGGGGACGATATCGGCATAGACCATGCGCAGAATGCCGCCGTCGGGCAGCATGGTGACGACCGCATCGCGCCCGGACGCCGCCTCGGCCGCCGTGTCCGCGACCGCGCAGCCCGGGGCCGTGGTGCCGGCAACATCAAAGCCGGTCACCTCGTGACCCGCTTTCGCAAGATTTGCCGCCATCGGCGCGCCCATATTGCCAAGGCCAATGAATCCGATCTTCATGTCAGTCTTCCTTTCTCTGCCCGGCCTGTCACAGCACGAGGTCACCGCCGGGCGGCGGGCTCAGCATGTGCGCCACATCCGCCTCGGTGATGTCTTCGAGGCGCGGGCGGGCCCATTGCGGGTTGCGGTCCTTGTCTATCACGGCGGCGCGGATCCCCTCGAGGAACTCGCCCTCTTCCATACAGCGCCAGATAAAGCGGTACTCCTGCGCCAGCGCTTCCTCGATGGTCGCCATGTCCCGGGCATTGCGCACCATCGCCAGCGTGCACGCAACCGAGAGCGGGCAGTTTCGGCGCAAGGCCTTCAGCGCCCTGGCCGCCCAGTCGGCGGGATGATCGGCAAGACGGTGCAGGATGTCGGTCACCGTCTCGGCAGAGAACACCGCATCGATCTCGGCCTGCAAAGCTGCGAGGGTGGCGGGCGGAGCCTCGGCCGACAGGTGAGAGATCTCGTCGGGGTTTCCCGTTTCGACCAGCCGTGCTGCGAGCTGTTCCAGACGGTCGGGGGGCACGTAATCATCGGCGAACCCGGCATAGATCGCGTCGCCCGGCCCCATCCGGGTCGAGGTCATGCCCAGGAACTCTCCCAGATGCCCCGGCGCATCGGCAAGCAGTTTCGAGCCTCCGACATCCGGCACCAGCCCGATCCCGCATTCGGGCATCGCAACCTGCGATCCATCGGTGACAATCCGGTGCGAGCCATGGGCCGAGATGCCGACGCCCCCGCCCATGGTAAAGCCCGTCATCACCGCGACATGCGGTTTGGCATAGCGTGCGATCCGGGCGTTCACCCGGTACTCATCGGCCCAGAACTTGCGGCCAAAGGCATAGTCGCCCTCGCGGCCCGTCCGGTAGAGATCGACGATATCGCCACCGGCGGCAAAGGCCTTGTCGCCCACCGCATCGATCAGGACCAGCGAGACGTCGCTGTCGGTCTCCCAGGCATCCAGCGCCTGTTCGATCGACATCAGCATGTCATAGGTCAGCGCGTTCAGCGCATGGGGGCGGTTGAGGGTGATCCGCCCGGCATGCCCCTCCTTGCGTACAAGAAGCTCGGTCACCACACTATTTGCCGCTGGCCAAGATATCCCGCCGCCCAGCCGGGATGGCCCGTGAAGAAGGGCGCCGGCAATTCAACTCGCGCCGGCGCCATGGTCAGAAGCGAAACAGGGTGAACCGCGGCGTCGCGGAGTCGAGTTCCAGCCGCGAATAGCGACCATCGACCTGGGTGTCATACAGCGAGAAGTTCTGGGCCAGATGCGACTGATACTCGTCGCGGGCGATCATGCCATCCTTGTTGGCGTCCAGCGCGCCGGCATCGATCCCTGCCTCCCACTCCGAACGGGTGATGACATTGTCGCCGTCGGTGTCCAGATCGGGGGCGTGAACCTCTTCAGGGCTCAGCACCCCGTCGCCGTCGACATCGTAGGAGTCAAATCCAGCACGCAACTCGTCAGAGCTGACCGTGCCGCTTCCGTCGGTATCGAGCGAGACAAAGGTCTTGTCGCCATGGGTGGCCCACTCATCGCGATCCACCGTGGCGTCAGCATTGGTATCCACCGTGTCAAAGCCCACGCCGCTGGAGGGCGGCGGGCCGATCGGCTCGGGCGGCGGCGAAAAATCGCAGGCAGCGATCAGGCTGGCGGCAATCAGGCTGGCCGGGCCGATCGACCCCACGCGCCCGCCAAGCGACAGGCCCCTCATTGCATCACCGGGATCGAGAACTCGGCCCCCTCCTTCACGCCCGAGGGCCAGCGCGCCGTTACCGTCTTTGTCCGCGTGTAAAAGCGGAACGCGTCCGGCCCGTGCTGGTTCAGATCGCCAAAGACCGATTTCTTCCACCCGCCAAAGGTGTGATAGGCGAGCGGCACCGGGATCGGCACATTGACGCCGACCATGCCGATATTGATCCGGTTGGCAAAGTCGCGGGCGGTATCGCCGTCGCGGGTAAAGATCGCGGTGCCGTTGCCGTATTCGTGATCCATGGCGAGTCCGATCGCCTCCTCATAGGTCTGCGCCCTGACTGTCGAGAGGACCGGGCCAAAGATCTCCTGCTTGTAGATCTCCATGTCCCTGGTCACGTTGTCAAAGAGGCAGGCGCCGACGAAAAAGCCGTTTTCATAGCCCTGCATCCTGAACCCGCGGCCGTCGACCTTCAGCGAGGCGCCCTCTGTCACACCCTGATCGATCAGGCCCATCACGCGCCGCTGTGCGTCAACGGTGACGAGCGGGCCAAAGTCGACGTTGTCGCCATCGGTATAGGGGCCGATTTTCAGGCTCTCGACCCGGGGGATCAGCTTTTCCACCAGCTTGTCGGCGGTTTCCTCACCCACCGGCACCGCGACCGAAATCGCCATGCAGCGCTCACCAGCCGCGCCATACCCGGCTCCGATCAGCGCATCCGCGGCCTGATCCAGATCCGCATCGGGCATGATGATCATGTGGTTCTTGGCGCCGCCAAAGCACTGGACCCGTTTGCCATGGGCGCAGCCGCGCTCGTAGATATAGGCTGCAATCGGGGTCGAGCCGACAAAGCCGATGGCCTCGATCTCGGGGTGTTCGATGATCGCGTCCACCGCTTCCTTGTCGCCATTGACGACCTGCAGCATGCCCTTGGGCAGCCCGGCTTCCTCCATCAGCGCGGCGAGCATCATCGGCACCGAGGGGTCGCGTTCCGAGGGTTTGAGGATAAAGGCGTTGCCCGCCGCGATCGCGGGGCAGAATTTCCACATCGGGATCATGGCGGGGAAGTTGAACGGCGTGATGCCGGCCACCACGCCCAGCGGCTGGCGCATCGAGTACATGTCGATGCCCGGGCCCGCGCCGTCGGTGTATTCGCCTTTCAGCAGATGCGGCGCGCCGATGCAGAACTCGGCCACTTCCAGCCCGCGGATCACGTCTCCCTTGGCGTCGGGGAACGTCTTGCCGTGCTCGCGGCTCAGCGCCTCGGCCAGTTTGTCCATGTCGCGATGGAGCAGCGCGACAAACCTCATCAGCACGCGGGCGCGGCGCTGGGGGTTTTCCCTGGCCCAGGCCGGTTGCGCGGCCTTGGCGATCTCGACCGCGTTGGCCAGTTCATCCGCGCTTGCCAGGGCAACCTGGGCTTGCACTTCGCCGGTTGCAGGGTTGAACACATCGGCCGTTCGGCCAGAGGTTCCGGCAATCTCGGCGCCGTCGATATAGTGGCCAATCTGATGCATGCTCAAAAATCCTCCATGCCTGCGGTTCGGACCTTCCTTAGCCCGCATTTCCAGATCTATCAATCGCTGTGAACGCGGCGCTCAAGCCGGGGCCATGACGCGCCGGATCGCGTCAAAGAGACAGTCGAGATCACAGGTCGAGTTGTAAAGATGCGGCGACACACGCATGAACGCCCGATCCAGCCGGGCTTCGGGCGCATGCGGCTCGTCCCGGCGGGCATCGGGCCATTTGACGAGGCATCCGGCGGCGGCGACCGAGGCCTGGATCGCGGGCAACGCCGCGGGCTCGAAACTCAGGGTCACAGCCGTCGCCGTGCCCCCGCCCTGCCAGAGGGTTTCGATCCCGAGCTCCCGAGCCAGGGACCGGATCCGGGCCGAAAAGGCGCTCAGTTCAGTTCCGAGCTCGGCAACGCCCCGCGCCCGTGCCTGACCCAAGGCCTCTCCCATGCCCAGCCGCAGCGCGATGTTGACGTCGGAGGGTTCGAGCGCCCAGGGGTCCAGCGGGCCGTCAGCGCCCAGAACACCGTCGCGGATGCAGAACAAGGCGGTCTGGCGCGGCGCACGCAGCCATTTCCGCGTGGTCGCGACAAGGATATCGCAGTTGAACGCCGCCACATCGATCGGGACCTGCCCGACAGCCTGCGCCGCGTCGACGATCAGCAAAGCCCCTTCGGGCCGGGCCATCCGCCCGATCTCGGCGAGGGGATACACCGCCCCGCCCACACTGGTGACCATCGGCAGGCAGATCGCCGCCACATCCCCGTCGATCCGATCGCGCCAGGCGGCAAGGTCGGGGCGGGCGAAATCGATCTCGGGCAGGACCTCGACGGTAAAGCCCCGGTCGGCGGCCAGCATGTTCAGCGCGGCGAGGTTCTCGTACCATTCATGGGGCGCGACCAGAACCCGCCGACCGGCCATTGGCAGGCGCGCAACGATCTCGAACCAGGTCGCACAGGTCGACGCGGCAAGGCCCGTGCGCGCGGGGTCCGCACCGATCAGCGCCGCGGCATCGCGCCGGACCGCGTCCAGTTCCCCGGCCGCCTCGTCGCGCGCCCGGTCCGGCCCGATGGCGATCTCTCGTTCGAGATGGGTGGCCATCCGGCGCAGCACCGACGCGTCCGGCCGCCCATGGCCCGATGCGTTCAGATAGATCTCGGTCATCGTTCGGGCTTCCCTTGCCATTCTGCTCCCTCACCCAGCCTAGGCGACGCGGACACGCGCCACTAGAGCAAAATCGTTTCAACCTGACCGAGGTTGGAAAAGAATGTTGGTCCGGGCTCAGCTGTTTGAGCAAGATCCTGCGGTCTGACCGGTTCAGTCAGATCCGGTTTTGCTCTAGTCTGCGCCCCGGAAAGGAGCCTTGCATGGCCTCACTCGACCGCGCCTACGGGCTCCGCGGGGCCCTGACCGCCCTCGCGATTGCCGCGATTGCGGGGCTGGTCCACGGCGTGCTCGCCTCGCAACTCACATGGCTGGGGATCAAGGCGCTGCTGCTGGTCGTCTCGTGCGTGGCGCTGGTGATCGCGGGCACCGTCTCGGCCCGGCGGAGCCCGGCGGCGGCCTGGGGCGCGGCGCTCGCCATGACGCTGGTCTTTTTCCTCTGTCGCTGGGCGATCTGGGCAGTGATGGTACAGGCAACGCCGGTGCTCGCCTCGCCGCCGTGGGACTGGCCGGGACTGTTCGCCCGGCACGGTGTCAGTTGGCTATGGATCGTCGAGCTTACCGCAACGGGCGCTGCCGCAGGGTTGGGCTGTTACGCCGGCCATGAGCGGGCCGCATAGGCCCGCCGGGCGGCTCGCCCTCACTTGGCCTTGGGCCCGATCATGTCCTTGGGCTGCACCACCCGGTCAAAGGTTTCCTCGTCGACAAAGCCGAGCGCAATGGCCTCCTCCTTCAGCGTGGTGCGGTTCTTGTGCGCGGTTTTTGCGACCTTGGTGGCGTTGTCATAGCCGATCTGCGGCGCCAGGGCGGTGACCAGCATCAGGCTTTCCCACATCAGTTTCGAGATCCGGTCCTCGTCAGCCTCGATCCCGACGACGCAGTTATCGGTAAAGGCACTGGCCGCATCGCCCAGCAGCTGCATCGACTGGAGCAGGTTATAGACCATCATCGGCTTGTAGACATTCAGCTCGAAATGCCCCTGGCTGCCGGCAAAGCCGATCGCCGCATCATTGCCCATCACATGGGCGCAAACCTGGGTCAGCGCCTCGCATTGGGTCGGATTGACCTTGCCCGGCATGATCGAGGAGCCGGGCTCGTTTTCGGGCAGCATCAGCTCGCCCAGGC
>JBCCHW010000173.1:0-7571 GCA_039028555.1 Pseudomonadota bacterium
AGAGTACTTGACTACGAATCAAGGGGTCGGGAGTTCGAATCTTCCCGGGCGCGCCATGCTTTTCACCGTGCTTTCCACCGTGCTTTCCCTGTCAGGGCGTTGATAAGCAGGGGAATCTCCCTTCTCTCGCGCCTCTTTCGACGGTTGAACGGCCTGATATATGCAGCACAGTTTGCGGCATTCCCGCTGCGGTGGGGCTTTCCAGGTGACATGGCCGGTGTGTTTTCGCCAGGCGATCTCTCAAACGGTTTTCCCGTCTGGATCCCCGCCAACCCGTTCGAAGCTCGCTGCGCATCCAGGAGGCTGATCTGGCGGCAGGCAATTGTGTACGGCCGCGACGCGACAGCTGCCGGGTTGACGCTGCCGGTTCGTAAATCTCTATTGTATTGGAGAGAGGTTTCGCCGGGCTGGTCTGCTCTTACAACAGTCGACGCCACAAGATATCACAAATCCAGCGACACCGGCCAAGTACAATGTGAGCCTCATCGGGCTGTAGAGGCACCTTTTCAAAGATCTGCAAGATGAAATCCCGCTAACGCCGATCGCCGGTGTATTGGGTTTTTGAATATCCGAAATAGATAATTAAAAATTGATTATTCCCTCAACCGGCAGGAATTTCGCGCGCTCGAAATCAACTTTCGCGATCGGAGGAAGGGCTGTGAAGATTTTACTCAGAAACTGCGTGCTGGGTGGCGCGATTTTGGTGTCTGCGGCGGTGGCATCTGCCAAGTTCGACGACACGAGCGCCAGCTATTACGACAAGAACTTTTACACCAAGATCCCCTGGACCGTGACCCACAAGGACACATTCGACCAACTGCTGGAACATAATCTCGAGACGCCCGACACCGTCCTTCACCGGGACAAGACCGCGCTGTTGATCATCGACACGCAAAATGACTGGGCGACGGCAAAAGGCTCCGCCCCCGAGACCGATATCGAGACGGTGGTGCCCAAGATTGCCCAGCAGGTCGATACCTGGCGCAAGACCGGGTCTTTGATCATTCACATTGTCCGCATGTATTATGCCGATGGCAGTGACGCCGACATGGCCCGCAGGTGGCAGATGGAGAAAGGCCAGTTCACGATGGCGGTTCCTGGCACCTGGGGCTCGCAACTGGTGCCCTCGACAACACCGGGCGACGTGACGCTCGATTACAAGACACTGCTGGACCTGGGCGTGCAGCAGATAGGGCCGAACGAGTACGTGATCTACAAGCCCCACTATAACGGGTTCGACCGGAGCAGCCTGAATGACTTCCTCAAGTCAAAGGATATCGACAGCGTGGTGTTTGTCGGGATGACCTTCCCCAATTGTGTGCGCGCCACGCAGTATGGGGCCACAGATCATCACTATCGCGTCGCAGCGGTGTCCGAGGCGATCACACAGGTCTATCCCGGCGGGCTGGTGGCCATGCAGCGCCAGGGGGTGCAACTGATGTCGATCGCGGATTTCGAGAAGTTTGCCGGATCGATCTCGGATACCGCCGTGCCGGAATAGTTTCGCGGCGAGGCGTTCATTGGAAACGCGCTGTGCGTGCGGCGCGGCGCAAAGGGGGCCGGCTGGCCCCCTTTTTCCTGTCCTGCACGCTGCCGGGCGGGGTGCATCGGGAGACGCGGACCGGCAAGGAGACCCGGCCGGGCGAGGTCTCGCAATCATCCCTGCTCGGCAAGGTAGTCGAAAAAGGTCTGCTCGGGCGGGCTGAGCGTGCGGCCTTTCTTCCAGGCGATGCCCATATCCATCGACGGCAACGCGGCGGCGATGTCGCGTTTGACGATGCGCCCGCCGTCCAGCGACCAGGGGCGATAGACCATGTCGCTGAGGATGGTCACGGCAAAGCCGTTGGCGACCATGCTGCGCACCGCTTCGAGCGATCCGGTGGTGTAGGTCACCTGTGGCTCGAGCCCGGCGGTGTTCCAGTATTTGTGTGCCGACTGATCGGCCTCGTCCATGGTGTGCATCACATACGCCTCGTTCGCGATATCGGCGAAGCTCACCGCGTCGCGCTCCAGCAGGGGATGCGCGCTCGAGAGCCACAGCCGCCGGGGCGACTGATGGAAGGTCGTGCATTCGATCGTGGCGCGATCTTCGAGGTTGGATGTGAGCAGAAGCGCCACGTCCACCGTGCCCCCGCGCACGGCGTCTTCGAGCGCGATCCGGTCAAGCTCGACCAGCTCAAAGTGAATGTCCGGATAGGCCCGGCGAAACCGGGCGAGCACGGGAAAGATGAAATAGCCCGACATCATGTAAGACAGGCCCAGCCGGACATGGCCCGCCACATCGACGAAATCGGTGCGCATCGAGTTCATCGCATCCGCGACCGAGCCCTGGATGTTGCGGGCATGCTGCAAGAAACGATGCCCGTCCAGCGTCAGCGCCAGGCCGCCCGAATGCCGGTCGAACAGGGTGACGCCCAGCTGCCCTTCGAGATCCTTGACCGCCAGCGTCACGGCCGATTGCGAGACATTGAGCGCCCGCGCCGCGCGCGAGACCTGGCCCGCCTCGGCGACCCCGATGAAATAGCGGATCTGGCGCAGTGAGAACATATTAGTTTTTCCAATATATGTGCTTTAGTTTCTGAATTTGAAAATACATATCGCCGCTGTCAACCATTGAATCGGATCACAAGCCGGAGGCGATGTAGCAATGAAACTGATCGATCTGACAGTCCCTATCGAGCATGATGCCGGTAGGCTGGGGTTAGAGAGCAAATTCAGTACCCCTTATACTTTTGACGATGCCGGATGGCAGGGGTCTGTTTTTACGATGTTCTGTCACTATGGAACGCATATCGACGCCCCCCTGCACATCTTTCAGGATGGGCTGGCGATTGATCAGGCGCCCTTGTCGAACCTGTTCGGGACGGCCGCGGTCATCGAGCTGAGCGATCACGGCCGGGAAGCGGGGATCTCCGGCGACACGCTCGAGGGCCGCGGCGGGCATGTGGTGGCGGGCGATATTGCGATCCTGCGCACGGGCTGGAGCGACAAGCATTGGGGCGAGGAGGCGTTCTGGAAGGAAGGCCCCTACCTGCAACCCTGTGGCGCCGACTGGCTGGTCGCGCGCGGGGTCAAGGCCGTGGTCTATGACTTCTCGCAGGAGTTTGCGGTTCGCCAGCCGGGCTTTGGGGGCGATGATTGCGAGATCCACCACAAGATCCTGGGCAAGGGAATCTACAACATCGAGTACGTGCGCAATCTCGGCCTGATCGAGTCGGATCGGGTGGTCATTGTCGCCATGCCGCTGAAACTGGTGGGGCTCGACGGGTCGCCCTCGCGGGTGATCGCGCTCGAAGGGGTCGATCTGCCGCGCGAATTCGACGTTCAATACGGGTGAGCAACACCCAGCCAATACGGGTGAGCAACACCCAGCAGCGTGGCCAATGACCGCGCAACCAGATCCAAGGCCGGGCCCATCGCGGATGGGACAGGCCCGGGTCCGGGGAGGGCCTATCCATCACAACCTGAGAGGAGAGAAAGACAATGGACCGCCGTAGGTTTCTATCCAGCGCCACGCTCGCGACGGGGGCATCAGCCCTGGCCGCGCCGGCCGTCGCGGCAAATACACTCGAATTCGTGATCGTCTCGTCCTGGCCACGGGACTTTCCGGGCCTTGGCATTTCGGCCCAGCGCCTCGCGGCCAGGCTGGTCGAGGCGTCAGGCGGCGAGATCGACGTTCAGTACTTTGCCGCGGGCGAGCGGGTCGGGGCGTTCGACGTGTTCGACGATGTCTCGTCGGGCAATTCGCAGGCCTATATCTCGGCGGATTACTACTTCAAGGGAAAGCACCCGGCCTGGGCGCCGTTCTCCACCATCCCGTTCGGGCTGACCTATACCGAGCTGGACGCCTGGATCAAATTCCAGGGCGGGCAGGCGCTGTGGGACGAGCTGGCGGGCGAGTTCAACCTCAAGAACCTCGCCTGCGGCAATACCGGCGTGCAGATGGGCGGCTGGTTCAACAAGGAGATCAATTCACCAGACGATTTCCGCGGGCTCAAGATGCGCATCCCGGGGCTGGGGGGCGACATGCTGGCCAAGCTTGGCGCCTCGCCGGTTTCGCTGCCCGGCGGCCAGATCTATGAGAACCTCGTCTCGGGCGCCATCGACGCGACCGAATGGGTCGGGCCCTATAACGACTATTTCATGAAGTTCTACGAGGCGGCCAAATACTACTATTGGCCGGGCGTGCACGAGCCCGGGACACAGCTGTCGCTCGGCATCAATCGCGACTTCTGGCACAGCCTCAGCGACGCGCACCGGGCGCTGATCGAGGCGGTCTCGCACGAGGAAAACGCCCGCCAGATGGCCGAGGCGAACGCCAATAACGGCTTTTACCTGAACAAGATGATCACCGAGAACGGGGTCGAGCTGCGCGAGTTTGATATCGAGATCTTTGACGCCTATGCCGAGGCCTCGGCCGAGGTGATCGAGGAAGCGCGTGAACATTCCGAACTGAGCGCGCGGATCTTTGACTCGGTCCTGCGCGCGCGGACCGAGCTGGCAAGCTGGGGCGCAATCTCGGACGTCGCCTTTGCCCAAAAGCGCAACGCCGCCCTGGGCCTCTGACCCGTCAGGCGCTCCGGAGCCCGGATCATCAGCGGGCCCGGGGCGCCGCGGCGCGCATCGCCGCCCTGCAGGACCGTCGCGGTCATCCCGGTATCGCGAGGGTCTTCAGGGCGGCGATGTAGCGATCTCCATAGGTGCGGGCCACGCCGTGGGTCTGCATCGGTGTGCTGTACCCGAACGTCAGGCAGGTGCCGGCGCTGGTTGTGACAATCGCGATCATGATCGGGTGTATCCCATGAGTCTGCGAGGGCATGACCATGACATCGCGCAACCCCACCTTGCGGCCTGAGAGGGCATCCAGATCGCCAATATCGGTAACACAGATCCCGCTGGCGAAGACATCGCTGGCCGCGGCGGTCTGTTCGGCCTGTGCGCGGATTGTTGCGTGGGGGATATCTGGTTCCAACAAGAGCGAGGGAGGTCGGTTCTGGATGAACTGGCGCTGGAGTTCGCGGGCGACGTCGATCAGGCTGGCGCCATCGAAATCGGGGCCGAGCAGCAGGTTGATTGCGCTCACAAACTCGCCCACGGTGTCGCCCGGCACCGGTGGCACGCACTCGGCGCGGACATCGGTGGGGGCGATAATCGCGGTATAGTTCGTGCGGTTGGGCAGGCCCTTGGCCGCCTGATAGGCGGCTGCGGCAAAAGCCGAGGCCAGATGCAGGCCCTCTGACCGACAGCGCGCATGGAGTGCGTCGATGGTCGGTGTCGGGACAATCCTGAGAAAGCCATGGCGGCGGCGGTCTGCGCCGGGCGCGGGGCGCGTGACCGGCCACATCGTTTCCGGCCTTACATCGGGGAGCAGGGTGCGATCGCCTGACAGGCCCGCAGCGGCCAACAGCCTCTCGACCGACGGAAGGAGGGGCAGGCTGGGCAATGTCGATAGGCCAGGGTCGTTCAACAGACGATCAAGGTCGTTAAGAACCACAAGTGAAGAGCGGCCATCGACAGCGCCATGATTGAAGATCAGCGCGATCGACACGACATCTCCGGCCTGGTCGGCCAACAGAACGGCCCGCCACGAAGCGCTGGCGATATCGAGCGCCCGTGCCGCTTCGCTGGCATAGAATGTTTCGAGATCGAATCCCTCGCCCATCCCCTCGCGACGCAGGTCGATCCGGTCAAAGGGGACATCGCAGGCCCAGCAAAGCGTATCGCCCGCCAGAATACGTGCGCGCATCATCGGGTGACGGGCGTGGATATGCCTGAGCGCGTCGATCACATCGGTGGCGTGCTGCGGCGTTTCGAACCGGGCGATCGTCACAAGCTGGATGCCGCCGTTGCACTGGCTGATGAGCTCGGCGATCAAAGCCTCTTGCGGGCCCATGGGGCGCTTGATGTCCTTGTCTTCCAATGGTTCCTTGTCCCGGACAGTTGGGAGGGTGCGGCGTGCCGAGCTTCTCCCGCAATCGGGTCCATCTGCGACGCCTGTGAGGGGGAGGCAGATGAAGATCAACGCCTGTGGAGTGACCGCCAGATCGATACGGTATCATGCAGTGCTTGTGCCGTCGACGGCGGAAAACCCCTTCTATTTCTTTGACTTAAGCTCTTGCAACAGCGAGTAGAAATCCCAGACCACCCAGCTTTCCGCGATTTTGCCGCCCATGAACCGGTCGATCTGCACACCGGTCCAGGCGGCGCGGCGATCGCTGGCGGGCTGGCCCAGATAGGCGCCGCGCTGGGTGCCGGAAAAGCGCCAGTATGTGGCGACCCGGTCGTCCTCGGCGATCTGCATCAGGATCTCGACCCTGAGGTCCGGGAAGGCCGCGTGGTTGTCGCGCACGATCCGGGCCCAGGTTTCGAGGTCGATGGTGCCGCTGCCGCCCGTGGCAAGCGGGGCCTGGTGGTTCTGGTAGCCCGGATCAAAGATCGAGAGATCCATCGGGGCATCGGCGGCCCACATCCCGACCGCTTGCTTTGACAGGTCTTTTTGCATCGTGAATGCCGCCGTCTCTGCAAGGGCCGCCACGGGGGCGAGAACAAGCAGGATGAGCAGGATCGCAAGGCGGGGCAACGAGGCCCATCGTGGCGTCATCATTTCGGTGCTCCATGGTCGTTTCCCGCCCGCACCCTATCACAGGGCGGCGCAGATGTGACCGGGAGATCGGCTGTGGCTCAGCCCGAAAGGCCCAGGAGGGCGGCGGGCTGGATCGTATCCGACAGGATCAGCTCGATCACCACGATGAGGCTGGTCAGGAAGGCGAGAAAGGCGACGAATTTCACGTGATCCTCGCCCTCGATCACCACCCGGCGCAGCAGAGAGCCAAAGATGTCGAGCAGGGAAACCGTGATCAGGATGATCAGCATGATCGCGCCGCCCGAGGCATAGTCGAACCCGCGCAGCGCCTCGCTGAGCGACATGCCGATGCCGCCCGCGCCGACGATGCCGAGCACGGTGGCGGAGCGCACATTCGCCTCGAACCGGTAAAGCGAGAACGAGATCCACAGCGGCAGCACCTGGGGGATCACGCCATAGACGATCTCTTGCAGGCGCGCGGCACCGGTGGCGCGGATCCCCTCGACCGGGCGCGGATCGATCGCCTCGACCGCTTCGGAGAACAGCTTGGCCAGTGTGCCGGTGGTGTGCACGACCAGTGCGAGCACGCCCGCCAGCGGGCCGAGGCCGACGGCGGCCACGAAGATCAGCGCAAAGACCAGCTCGTTGATTGCGCGAAAGGCATCCATCAGCCGCCGGATCGGGAAACTCAGCCAGGCGGGGGCGAGGTTGGTCGCCGACATCAGGCCGAAGGGGATCGACAGCAGCATCGAGAGGAACGAGCCCCAGACCGCCATGTTCACCGTCTCGAGCATCAGGTCGAGATAGCTGCGCCAATAGCGGAAATTGGGCTCGAAGAAGTCGACCATCATCGTGGCCATGTTGTCAGATGAGGTCCAGAGATCGCCCAGCCGGTTCATCTCGGCGGGCCGGAAGCTCCAGATCAACAGGATGGCCATGCCGCCCCAGATCAGGACGTCAAAGGCCTTTTCCTGCAGGCCGCGGCCGG
>JBCCHW010000174.1:0-7533 GCA_039028555.1 Pseudomonadota bacterium
CATCACCAGGAACATCACCGGGCCAAAGCCCGCATCCAGCATCGCAGAGGCGAGTTGCTGGGGGATCTGCTCATCCGTCAGCACATGTTTCAGGATCAGCGCGTTGGCGATGATAAAGAGCAGCATGATGGTCAGCTTGCCCGCCTCGAACAGCGTGTCCTTGGTGTCGGCGTGGATCCAGGCGGTCACCAGCGCCCAGGGCTTGCGCGCCAGCGGGGTTTGCGGCCCCTCCTCGCCCGCGTTCAGCGGCCCCATGTCGCGATAGACGAAATTGGCGATGACAAAGGCATAGACGGCGGCAACGGCGGCGGCCTCGGTCGGTGTGAAGATACCGCCATAGATGCCGCCCAGGATGATCACGATCAGAAAGAGGCCCCAGCCCGCCTCGCGCGCCGAAGACCAGATCTCGCCCCAGCCGGCCCAGTCCTCGGCCGGCAGGTTCTTGATCTTGGCGGCCACATAGATGCCGACCATCAGCATCAGCCCCGCCAGCAGCCCCGGGATCACGCCGGCCAGAAACATCCGCCCGACCGAGACATCGGTCGCCGCGGCATAGACCACCATCACGATCGAGGGCGGGATCAGAATGCCCAAGGTTCCTGCGTTACAGATGACACCGGCGGCGAACTCGCGTGTGTAGCCCACCTGCTTCATGCCCGCGATCACGATTGTCCCGATCGCCACCACGGTCGCGGGCGACGAGCCCGACAATGCCGCGAACAGCATGCAGGCAAACACCCCCGCAATCGCCAGCCCGCCCGGGAAATGCCCGACACAGGCAATGGCAAAGCGGATGATCCGCCGCGCCACCCCGCCCGTCGACATGAACGCCGAGGCGAGGATGAAGAACGGGATCGCCAACAGCGTGTAGTGCCCGGCAAAGGCGTTGAACAGCGTCTGCGCGACCGAGGCGAGCGAACTGTCGGAATAGATCAGCAGAAACAGGATCGAGCTCAGCCCCAGCGACACCGCAATCGGCACGCCGATCAGCAAAAAGCCGATCACCATCAGGAAAAGAAACAGGACATCCATCGATCAGCCCTCCCGCCCGGCCTTGGCAGAGGCTTCCTCGACCATGTCCTCGGCCTCGTGGCTGGCGATGATCAGCTCCTGCTCGCCGGTCCAGACCCGCCAGCCCGCCTGCAAAAACCGAAACAGCAACAGCGCCATGCCCAGGGGCAGCGCGAAATAGGGGATAAAGCGGGGGATCTTTTCATAGGCCTCGCCCTCGTTCATCCAGTCGGCGAGGAACTGCAGAAATCCCGGCATCGGGATATCGTCGGTCTCGAGGAACGAGGCGGTGCTGGCGAACTTCCACCAGTAATCCCACGACCCCTTCAGCAACAGCGCCGAGAACGCCAGGCAGCAGAGCACCGCCAACAGCGTCATCACCCGGCGCGCGCCGGGGCTGACCATGTTCACCACCGCATCCACCCCCAGATGCGCGGTGATCTTGACGCAATAGGAAACGCCGATCAGCACCAGCCAGGCAAACAGAAAGACCGTCGCCTCAAGCGCCCAGAGGATGTTGGCGTTAAAGACATAGCGCGCGATGACATTGGCGAATGTGATCACGGTCATCAGGCCCAGGATCACGGCGATCACCGTCTCTTCGATCTGGTCGACAGCCGTTTTCGGCCGCCCGTGAGATGCGGATGACATGATGTCCTCCCCCGATTTGTTGTTGGTGGCCCGGCGGCGGGCGGCTGACCTGCCGCCGGGCTCGGTCGCTCAAAGGCCCCTCGGGGCCCCGGCGGATCAGTTGGTCAGATTGGCCTTTTGCGCGGCGGCGATCGTGTCCTCGCCGACATCCTGCTGGAACTTTTCCCAGACCGGTTTCATCGCCGCGACCCAGGCGGCGCGCTGCTCAGGCGTCAGCTGGCGCACTTCGCCGCCCGCCTCGATGATCGCCTGCTTGGCGCCCTCGTTCACCTCGGTCGAGAGGCCGTTGCGGGTCTCGGTCACTTCCATGACGATGGTGGCAAGCTGGTCGCGCACATCGTCGGGCAGGCCGTCCCACCACTCGGTCGAGGTCACGACCAGATAGTCGATGATGCCGTGGTTCGACTCGGTCACGCCGTCCTGAACCTCAAAGAATTTCTTGCCGTAGATGTTCGACCAGGTGTTCTCCTGCCCGTCGATCACGCCGGTCTGCAACCCGCCATAGACCTCCGAGAA
The DNA here is from genome assembly GCA_039028555.1 of Pseudomonadota bacterium. Classification (GTDB taxonomy): domain Bacteria; phylum Pseudomonadota; class Alphaproteobacteria; order Rhodobacterales; family Rhodobacteraceae; genus Thermohalobaculum. The sequence goes on from JBCCHW010000174.1 coordinate 2,179, forward strand.
CGACATCTTTTGCGGGTTCCCGCCCACGGCTTCGAACTGGGCGACCAGCACGTCCGAGGGTTGCACGCGGAACTTCAGCCCATCGGCATCGCCGGGCTCCAACAGGGGCTGATTGGCCGATAGCTGCTTCATCCCGTTATGCCAGAACGCCAGGCCCTGCAGCCCCTTGCGCTGCATCGAATCGAGCAGCTTTTGCCCGTCTTCCGAGTTCTGGAACCGCTCGACCGCGGCGATGTCGTCAAACATGAAGGGCAGGTCAAAGATCCGGAACTTCTTGGTGTATTTCTCGAATTTCGACAGCGAGGGCGCGGCCATCTGCACATCGCCCAGCAACAGCGCCTCGAGCACCTTGTTGTCGTCATAGAGCCTCGAGTTGGGGAAGACCTCCATGCAGGCCGTGCCGTTCATCTCGTCGTTGACGCGCGCCTCCAACAGGCTGGCGGCCAGCCCCTTTGGGTGTTTGTCGGTATTGGTGACATGGCTGAATTTGATGACAATCTCGCCATCGTCGCAGGCGGCAAAGGCCGAGCCGGCGGTGAGCGCAACCAGCGCGGTCGTGGCGGCAAGAATCTTGGTAAAGCGCATGCTTTCCTCCCGTTTGTTATGGGCCGGTATGGCCCGGACCAACCTCCTCTGATGGAGATCGCCGGGCAGAAACACCGCAACAGGGCGGCCGCGCAAGAGGGGGCGCAACAGGGATCCGGGGCAAATTCACCCTGATCGCATGCGATGTTTCGCCCGCCACCCAAATCCACCCCCGCCATGGGTCGGATCAGGGACAAAACGTCAATCGGGCGCGAAATCCTCGCGCTTCAACCCGTGGCGCTGCATCTTTTCGTAAAGGGTTTTGCGCGACACGCCGAGCGATTCGTAGGTCGCCTTCAGGTCGCCCGCATGGCGGGCAAGAGCGGCCGCCACCGCCCCCTTTTCAAAGCGTTCGGTCATCTCGGAAAGCGGCAGGTCGGGGCGCGCCGCCGCCGTGCTTTCAAGCCCCAGCACGAACCGGTCGGCCGCATTGCGCAGCTCACGCACATTGCCCGGCCATTCGCGCTCGGCCAGATCCATCAGGAAATCAGGCTCGATCGCGGGCACCGGGCGGCGGTAGCGCCCGGCGGACTGCGCCACAAGATGCTGAAACAGCCGCGGCACATCCTCGACCCGGTCGGCCAGCCCCGGCAGGGCGAGCGTCACCACGGCCAGGCGAAACAGCAGATCCTGGCGAAACGTCCCCTCGGCCGCCATGGCGTCGAGGTCGCGGTTCGACGTGGCGATAAAGCGGATATCGAGGTCGATGCGCTCGTTCGCGCCGACCCGCACCACCGCGCGGTCCTCGATCACGCGCAGCAGCTTGGATTGCAGATCCAGCGGCGCGGCCCCGATCTCGTCAAGCAACAGCGTCCCGCCGCGGGCATGCTCGAACTTGCCGAAGCGCGCCCGGTGCGCGCCGGGAAAGGCGCCTGCCTCGTGGCCGAACAGCTCCGATTCAATGGTCGCGGGGGGCAGCGAGGCGAGGTTCAGCACGACGAAGGGTTTCTCGCGCCGGTCCGATTGCTCGTGTATGGCGCGGGCCACCAGATCCTTGCCGGTGCCGGTCTCGCCCAGGATCAGCGTGTCGATATCCGAGGCGGCGACGGCGCGGATCTGTTGGCGCAGGTCCACCATCGCGGGCGCGCGCCCGATCAGCAACGCCTCGACCGGGTCGCGGCTCTCGATCTGCCGGCGCATGTCGCGGTTCTCCAGCGCGAGGCGGCGCAGCTCGGCCGCGCGGCGCACGGCCGCCGTCAGATCGGCGGTGGCAAAGGGTTTTTCCAGGAACTCATAGGCCCCCCTGCGCATCGCCTCCACCGCCAGCGGCACATCGCCATGCCCGGTGATCAGGATGACCGGCAGCTCGGGATCCACCTCATGCACCGCCGCCATCAGCGCGAGGCCGTCCATCTTTGGCATCCGGATGTCCGAGATCAGGACGCCGGGAAACGCGCGCCCCACCCGCTCCAGCGCCCGCTCGGCCCGGGCAAAGGGGATCACGTCAAAGGCCTCGAGCTCCAGCGCCTGTTGGGTGGCGAGGCGCACGTCCTCCTCGTCATCGACCAGGATCACCGGCGCATCGCTCATTCCGCCGCCTCCACGGCGCTCACCGCCCGCTGCAGCCGGACGGTAAAGCGCGCGCCCGCCCCGCCATCGGTCACGGGACCATTGGCCACCGAAATGCTGCCCCCGAAATCGCGCACGATGTTATAGCTGATCGACAGGCCCAGGCCCAGGCCATGCCCCGCCGCCTTGGTGGTGAAGAAGGGGTCAAAGAGCTTGTCCATCAGCCCCTGCGCGATGCCGGGGCCATTGTCCTGAATGGTGATGACCACCTCGGAGCCCACCGCCTCGGCATGGATCGTGATGCAGGGCGCGTCCTGCTCGCCACAGGCGTCAATGGCATTGCCGATGATGTTCATCAGCACATGCTGCAACCGGGTCTGCCCGCCGCGCACGAACAGCCCCTCAGGCACCTGACGCTCGATCATCACCCCTGCCCGGTCGATCCGCCCGGCCAACAGCGACAGCGTCTCCTCGAGCGTCAGGTCCAGCGAGACGGGGCCCAGCGTGTCCTTGGGCTTGCGCGAGAAAGTGGTGAGGTGTTTCGAGAGCTTTGCCATCCGCTCGGTCAGCCGAGAGATGCGCGACAGGTTCTCCGCCGCCCGGTCCTGGCGCCCGCGCTCCAGAAACGCGCCCGCATTCTCGGCATAGCTGCGGATGGCGGCGAGCGGCTGGTTGAACTCGTGGCTCAGCGCCGCCGACATCTGGCCGAGCGCCGCCAGCTTGCCCGCCTGCACCAGTTCGGCCTGGGTCTGGCGCAGATCGGCGGTGCGTTCGGTCACCGCCTGTTCGAGCCGGGCCTCGGCGCGCTCGCGCTCCGCCAGGCGCTCCACCAGCCGGCGGCGGCGTTGCCACACGATCACCGTGCCCAGAACCAGCAGCAACACCACGGCGCCGACCAACAGCACCATGGTCAGCGCCTGCGCGCGGGCGGGCCGGGTCGGCAGCATCAGGTGCAGCCGCCATTCCTCGACCGTCATCGGCTCGGCGATATGGAGGAACTCGGCCCGCGCGGCGCCCGAGCGGTCGGGCACCGCATGAACCAGATTGGTCGCCCGGCTGGCATCCAGCCCGTCAATCGGGACCAGCGCCAGATCCCCGTCGCCGAACTGGCGCTGTTCGGCGATGCGCGCGACCGCCGCGTCGCTCAATTGCTGGATGTTGTGGATCCGCCAGTCCGGGTGTCCGGCCAGCACGATCACCCCCGCCGCGTCGCTGACCAGCACTTCATAGGGGCTGGCGCGCAGTTCCTGCTCGATCCCGTCGACCGGAACCTTGACCACCACCGTGCCCGTCACCCGCCGCCCGTCACGCACGGGAAACGAAAAGTAATACCCCCGCTTGCCCGACCGGGTGCCCAGCGCGAAATAGCGCCCCAGCCGCCCCTGCATTGCATCGGTGAAATAGGGGCGATAGCCGTAGTTCTGACCGACAAAGGAATAGGGCTCGGCCCAGTTCGAAGCGGCGATCGTGTTGCCCTCGGCATCCAGGATATAGGTGTCCGCAGCACCCGAGGCGCTGTTCCATTCTTCCAGCCGCTGATTGACCAGATCCACCCGAACCCCGTCATCGGGCCAGCGCAGCAGGCGCACCACCTCGGGGTTGTGAGCATAGATCGGCGCCAGCGCCATGTACCGCCCCAGCCAGCCGCGCAGGATTTCGCGGTAGAGCGTGGCCGAGGCGCGGCCCTTCTCCTCCAGCTCGTCGATATAGTGATCGCGCGCCATCTGATAGACGCCGACCAACAGGGCGACCATCAGCGCGAGGCCCAGAATGCCCACGCCCAGATAGTGCTGTTTATCGCCGGTCAGCCGAGACATGCCGCGACCCTATCAGAAAGCGCGCGCGGGGGAAAAACCGCCCGCCCCCGGGGCCGCCAAGTCGCGCCCGATCGCATCTGATCGCATAGGTGCGATTGCCAATCGCGATCTGTCGGGGCAGGCCCCCGCGATCTGCCCGCGACCAGGATCGCGCGCCAAAACCACCACTCACGAGTTGCCGAGAATCCCCGGCAGGCGCAGCCCGTGTTCCCTGGCGCAGTCGATCGCGATGTCATAGCCCGCATCGGCATGGCGCATGACGCCGGTCGCGGGATCGTTCCACAGCACCCGCTCCAGCCGCCTGTCGGCGTCTTCGGTACCGTCGCAACAGATCACCATGCCAGAATGCTGGCTGAACCCCATGCCGACCCCGCCGCCATGGTGCAGGCTGACCCATGTGGCGCCCGAGGCGGTATTGAGCAAGGCGTTCAGCAGCGGCCAGTCCGAGACGGCGTCGGAGCCGTCCTTCATCGCCTCGGTCTCGCGGTTGGGGCTGGCGACCGAGCCGGAATCGAGGTGATCGCGCCCGATCACCACAGGGGCGGAGAGCTCGCCACTGCGCACCATTTCGTTGAACGCCAGACCCGCCCGGTGCCGGTCTCCCAGCCCGATCCAACAGATCCGCGCGGGCAACCCCTGGAACGCGATACGGTCGCGTGCCATGTCAAGCCATTGATGCAGATGAGTATTTTCCGGGAACAGCTCCTTCATCCTGGCATCGGTCCTGTAGATGTCTTCCGGGTCGCCGCTCAGCGCGCACCAGCGGAACGGGCCGATGCCCCGGCAGAACAGCGGGCGGATGTAAGCCGGCACGAAACCGGGAAAGGCAAAGGCCTCCTCGAACCCCTCCTCCAGCGCCACCTGGCGGATGTTGTTGCCGTAATCCAGCGTCGGGACCCCGGCCTTCCAGAACTTGACCATCGCCTCGACATGGGTGCGCATCGAGGCGCGGGCGGCTTTTTCGACCGCCTTGGGGTCGGTCTCGCGCCGGGCGCGGCACTCGCCCAGCGTCCATCCGGCGGGCAGATACCCGTTGAGCGGATCATGGGCCGAGGTCTGGTCGGTCACGATATCGGGGCGCACGCCGCGCCGCTCGAGCTCCGGGAAGATTTCGGCGGCATTGCCCAACAGCCCGACCGATTTCGCCTCCCCCGCCGCGGTCCAGCGGGCGATCATTTCCAAGGCTTCATCCAAGGTATGAGCTTTCTCGTCTACATACTTGGTTCGTATGCGAAAATCTATTCTCGTCTCGTCGCATTCCACTGCCAGACAACAGGCCCCGGCAAAGACCGCAGCCAGCGGTTGCGCGCCCCCCATGCCGCCCAGACCGGCAGTCAGGATCCACTTGCCCGTCAGGTCGCCGTCATAGTGCTGGCGCCCCGCCTCGGCAAAGGTTTCATAGGTGCCCTGCACGATCCCCTGGGTGCCGATATAGATCCAGGAC
>JBCCHW010000175.1:0-7439 GCA_039028555.1 Pseudomonadota bacterium
CAGACCTGCCGCCGCGCCCCGCAAGGGGCAGGACTATCCTTTAGGATAGCTCACCTATCCCCATGCGACCGCCACTGCGCCCTTTGGATTGTTATCTCAGCGGGGATAGAAGGATCTTGTGATGGACATCTTTTGCGCAAGCAGCGACGCGAGCGATACCGGCCTCGCGCTTGACGACGTGATTCACCAGTTGGGAATCGCGGGCTTTCAGGAGGCTGATTTCCTCTCGGCGCATTTCTCGCATGGCTACGACGTTGCGACGATTGGCGACCGGCTGGGCGGCCGGGCGGGAACCAGTTTGCATGCCGGGTCCTCGTGCCTGGGCGTGATGTCGAACTCGGGCATGATCTCGGCCCAGGGCAATGGGCTCGGCGTCTTTGCAATCAAGGATCCCGAGGGCAGTTACGGCACCGGCATGGCGCCCTTTGACGGCGATCCCCGCGCCGCGGCCCGGGCCGCGATCACGCAGGCGCTTGATGCCGCCGACCGGCCCGGCGAAGCGCCCGACCTGGTCTGGCTCACCGCGTCGCCCGGAACCGAAGAGCAGGTCCTGCGCGGCATCACCGACGAGGTCGGCGAAAATGTCCCGATTGTCGGCGGCAGCGCGGCCGACAACGATATCAGCGGCGCCTGGAAAATCTCTGACGGCCGCGATTGCCTGGGCGAGGGGGTGGTCGTCTCGGTGCTGTTTCCCTCGACGCGGCTGTCGATCGCGTATCAAAGCGGCTATGCCCCGACCCAGCGCACCGGCATCGTGACCGGGGCCGCGGGGCGCCGCCTGTCGGCAATCGATGGCCGGCCCGCGGCGGAGGTCTATGGGCAATGGACCGGCGGCGATGTCGTGCCCCGGGGGCTGGATGCCCCGGCGATGATCCTCTCCGAGAGCACCTTTACCCCCCTGGGCCGCCATGCCGGCGATGTCGCCGAGGTGCCGTTTTATCTGTTGTCCCATCCCGCCGCCGTGCATCCCGATGGCTCGATCGATCTGTTTACCGATATCGCCGAGGGCGAGGAGGTGACCTTGATGCAGGGCGCGGCCGACAGTCTGACCTCGCGCGCCGGGCGGGTCGCCGCATTCGCCGCCGCGCGCGGGCGCCTTGCACGCGACGAGATCGCGGGCGCATTGGTGATCTATTGCGGCGGCTGCATGCTCGCGGTGAACGAGCGGATGGACGAGGTGGCGCGCGGCATTGACCAGGCGCTTGGCGGGGCGCCTTTTCTCGGGATCTTTACATTTGGCGAACAGGGACCAATTCTGGACGGGTACAACGCACATGGGAACCTGATGATCTCCTGCGTGACCTTGGCAAGATGAGGTTCCTGTTTGGCCAAACAAGGCGATAGCGAGGAGCAGCTTCGCGAAGCCCTTCTCGAGCTAGACGTCCTGCGCCAGCGGGAAAGCGACGCCCTGCGACAGTCGAATGCGCTGCTCGAAGGGCTCGCAGCCATCTCGCAGACCGGCGACCCGAACCAGAGCATCGCCAAGTTCCTCGAAACGGTGGCCCGGAACGTCGATGCCACGCATGCCATTCTGGTCGGCTCGGCCGATGCCGGGGCGCGGATCATCCACGCCACCGCCGCCGAATGGATCGGCGAGGCCCTGCCGCCATCTGCGTTTGACAACCGGCGGGTGCGCCGGATCGCCGATCTGACCCGCGTCCCCTGGTGGCCGGCCACCGGGGATCCAATCTCGCAGATGCGCTCGTTTCTCGTCGCCCCGATCACCCTTGCCCAGGGGCAGACCGGGGCGCTGATCTGCCTGGACCCCGCGCGGGACCGTTTCACCAGCGCGCATCAGTCGCTGATCGCCCGCCTGGCCACGATCGCGTCGCAGGCGCTGGCGACGCTGGCGCTCTCCGAGCACAATGCCCTGCTCGCCGCGGTGATCGAAGGCGCCTCGGCCAGTGTGGCGATTGCCGATGCCACCGATCCCGCGATGCCTCTGGTCTATGTCAACCAGGCCTTTCTCGATCTGAGCGGGTATGACCGCGAGGAAGTGCTGGGTGTGAACTGCCGGTTTCTGTCGGCCGAGCCGCATAACGCGACCGAACGAACGCGCCTGCGCGTGGCGGTTGCCAATCGGCGCACCGGCACTTTCAATCTGCGCAACCGGCGCAAGGACGGCACCGAGTTCTGGAACCGGCTGACGCTCTATCCCATCGACGATGACGACGGCGCGCCGCGGATGATGGTCGCCACCCAGGTCGACATCACCGCGGAACGCGAGGCCGAGCAGGAGCGCGACGCGGCGCGCAACCGGCTGATCGGCGCCCTCTCGTCGACCTCCGAGGCGTTCCTGCTGCTCGATCCCCATGGCAGGATCCTGTTTGTAAATCCAAAGTTCCGCGAGTTCTTCGAGACCGATCAGGTGGTCTGGGAGGAAGGCGCGCGGTTTGTCGATGTCTGGGCCCGGCGCCTGACCGATCTGGGCGAAGCACGCGGGCCCGCGATGCGCCAGGCGCGCGCGCGTCAGAACGCGTTGTTTTCGGGCAGCCGCGACCGCGAAGAGCATCTGCCCGACGGGCGGGTTCTGTTGATCAACGATCATCCCACGCGTGAGGGGGGCGCGGTGTCGATCGCGACCAACATCACCAGCATCAAGGCCACCGAGACGATCCTGAAACAGCGCGCCGTCGCCATCGACTCGGCCCAGGACGGGATCGCGATCACCGATACCGAGGGGCGTTTCGTCTATATGAACCCCAGCCATCTGAGGATGTTCGGCTATCAGAGCGAGGTCGAGATCCTCGGGCGCCCCTGGTCGATCCTGTACCGTGCCGACCATGCCGAACACATCACCCGGGTCGGCATCCCGGAGGTGGAGCGTACCGGCACATGGCGCTCGGAGCTGGCCGGCGTCTCGAAATCCGGTGAGCCGGTGGCGCAGGAGATCTCGCTGACGCTGATCCGGGATGTCGGCCTCGTCTGCGTTGCCCGCGATACCTCCGAGCGCGCGCGCGACGAGCAGGAACGCAGCCGTCTTCTGGAACAGTTGCGCCACGCACAGCGCCAGGAGGCGATCGGTCAGCTTGCGGCCGGGGTCGCGCATGACTTCAACAACATCCTCTCGGCCATCAACGGCTCGGCCGAGCTGCTGGGGCTCGATCTCGCCCGCGACCATCCGGCCCGGGTTCATGCGGACCGGATCAACGCGGCCTCGGAACGCGCGGCCAGCCTTGTCGATCGGCTCCTGGATCTGGGCGCGCGCAAACGCGAGCACGGCCGGATCGACCTGCGCCACGCAACCGAGGAGGCCGCAGACCTGGTGCGCGCCGGGTTGACCTCGCAGATCACGCTCGAGGTTTCGGTGCCCGACACGCCCGTGATCGCCGAGGCGGACCCTACAGACGTGCTCCAGGTGGTGCTCAACCTCGGCATCAACGCGCGCGATGCGTGCCCGGAAGGTGGCGGCGAGATCACCATTGCCATGCAGGAGGTCGAGGTGGCGCCCGGGCTCTCCTTCTCGGTCGGAGAGCTCGATCCGGCGGCCCGCTACGCCCGATTTCGCGTGTCGGATACAGGTGCGGGCATCAGCCCCGACAACAGCGCCAAGATCTTCAGCCCCTATTTCTCGACCAAGGGCGCGGATGGCACCGGGCTGGGCCTCGCGGTCATGACATCGATCATCAAGAATGCCGGTGGCGCGGTGCGCGTCGAGAGCGAGATCGGGGTCGGGACGACGTTCGAGGTCTACTGGCCCCTGACGGTCCCGCGCGATCGCACCCGCCGGCGCGCGAGCGCCCCGCCGCCCCTTCCCGACCCGATGGCGCTCGACGGGCGAACGATCCTTGTCTGCGACGATGCCGAACTCGTCGCCCAGGTCATCGCGGGCACGCTGGAACAGGCGGGCGCGGAGACCGCGATCTGCACCGATCCCGCGGATGCGCTGGAGGCGATTGTCGAAGACCCTGATGCGTGGGATCTGCTGGTGACGGATTTCGACATGCCCGGCATGTCGGGTGCGGACCTCGCGGCGGCGGTGCGCCAGTCGGGCGCCGACGTGCCGATGATACTGGTCAGCGCCCTGGTCCATCATGCCTCGAAAAGCGCGGATTTCGCGGCGATCCTGGAAAAGCCGGTCGACGCGGAAGAGTTGATCGCAACGGCCCATGCGGCCATCATTGCCCGAAACCCTGACGGGAGGCCCGACGAGTGACGCGGATATTGATCGCCGACGACCATGACCTGGTGCGCGACACCATCTCGGCCTTTCTCGAGCGCGAGGGCCCCTACCAGATCATCGTCGCGCAGGATTTCTATGCCGCCGAGGATCTGCTGGCCAAGGACGGCCCCTTTGACCTCGTGCTGCTGGATTACGGGATGCCCGGCATGGCGGGCCTCTCCGGCCTCGAGAAAGCAATCGAGAAGAACCACGGCTACCCGGTTGCCATCATGTCCGGCACCGCCGATCGCACGGTCGCGCACGAGGCGCTGGCCGCCGCCGCCGCGGGGTTCGTTCCCAAGACGATGCCGGCAAAGTCCCTGCTCCACGCGGTACAGTTCATGCTCGCGGGCGAGCAATACGCGCCGGTCCAGTTCATGACCCAGGCCTCGGACGCGGAACAGCATCCGCTGACCTCAAAGCTCTCGGAGCGGGAGATGCAGGTGCTCGACGGGCTCTGCAAAGGGATGTCGAACAAGGAGATTGCGCGCGAACTCGACCTCCAGGAGGTCACGATCAAGCTCCATGTCAAAACGCTGTGCCGCAAGCTCGAAGCTCGAAACCGCACCCATGCGGCCATGATCGCCAAGGAAGAAGGGCTGTTCTAGCCCCCGGGCCCCGATCGCGGCGCCCTGTCGCCCTTTCGCCTCTTCTTTCGTATAGTCCGCCTGCCGCTTTGAGCAGGGCGGGTAGACCGATGCCATCGGGCATGTCGGATCAGTTTGCGGGATAGTCCGGGTCAACCAGCCGCAACCGGAAACCCGTCCCATGATCACATTGATGAATGCAGCGCCCGACACGGGCAACCAGGGTGTGACCGCGCTTTGTTATTCGGCCATCAACGGCCTCTCGAGGCGCGGCATGGGCCCCTTTGCCGTCTCGGATCACGGGATCGGGCGCCGCCGGGCGGTCTGGGAGATCGAAGAGACGCACGGCGCGGTCGAGCTGTTTGGCCTGTCCAACACGCGCCGGTTCTGGCGCGGCGACTGCCTGCGGGTCGCCTGTTGGATGGCCCGCCTTGGCGGCGTCACCAGCGCCTCGGCCAGAACGGTGGTGGATACCCGCGCGGTTCTCGACGTCTCGGGGGGTGACAGCTTTACCGATCTTTATGGGCCCAAGCGGTTTCAGACCATGGTGCTGACCAAGCGGCTCGCCCTCGACCTTGGCAAGCCGCTGATCTTGCTGCCCCAGACCCTGGGACCTTTTCGCGATCCGCGAAACCAGGAGATCGCGTTCGAGCTGTTGCGCCGCGCGACCGGTGTCTTTGTGCGCGATGCGCGCAGCTTTGCAACACTTCGCCGGGCGCTCGGCGCGCGGTTTGATCCCGCCCGGCATTGCAAGGGGCCGGACATGGCGGTTCTGCTGCCCAAACAGGCACCGAGGGGCTTGCCCCGCCAGATCCGCGAGTGGCTCTCGACCGAGCGGACCTGCCCGGTTGCGGGGCTCAATATCAGCGGGCTCCTGTATCTCGACCGCGACGCATCGGCCGCCGGCATCTCGCTGGCCGACGATCACCGGGCGCAAATCCACGCCGCCGCCCGGGCGGCCCTGCACAGCGACCCGAAGATGCGGCTGATCCTGGTTCCGCATGTCCGCCGGGCGCAGGACCATCCCGAAAGCGATTTCAAGGCCGCCAAACTGTTGGAAGAAGAGCTGATCAGGGCCTATCCCGGGCGGATCGACGTGCTGCCCCAGGACTATTCGGCAACCGAACTGAAATGGATCATCTCGCGCCTCGACTGGTTCTGCGGGGCGCGGATGCACGCGACCATTGCGGCCTTTTCCTCGGGCGTGCCGACGCTGGGCCTTGGCTATTCGGATAAGGCAGCGGGCGTGTTCGCCGAGTGCGGCATCGCGGCAGAGGTCGCGGATCTGCGCCTCACACGGGCCGACGGGATCGGCCGGGCTGTCGCGCGATCTCTCGCCACGCGCGCCGAGATGCGCGACCGCCTCGCCGCGATTCTTCCCAAGGTCCAGGCCCGGGCCGAGGCCCAGATGGATGCGATCGCCGCCCTGCTGGCACAAGAGGTGAGCCGGTGAAAGGCACGACCACCAGGCCGCTGGCATGGGGTGTTCCCGTCTTGGCCGAGGCCGCCGCGCTCGCGCGGTCGGTCATCTTTGCACGCTTGATCGGCGCCGAAGAGTTGGGCCAGGCCATGCTGCTCGCGCTGGTTCTGAGACTGGTCGAGATGATCAGCGATGTCGGTGTCGAACGGCTGTTGGCGCGGGCGCCGGAGGCCGGGATCGCGCGCCTGCAGGCTGAGCTGCACGCCGTGGTGGCCCTGCGTGGCCTCGCGATGGCGGCAATCCTCATGCTGGTCGCGGCGCCCTTTGCGCTGATCTATGCCGACGGCCCGGCGCTGACGAGCTATCTGGTGCTCGGCCTCGTCCCGCTGATCCGGGGCGGGATCCATCTCGACTATCGCCGGCATGAGCGTCAATACGAGTACCGTGGCCTCGCCATCGTCGAGGGTGGCGCTGCCATGGTGATGCTGGTGGCGGGCGCAATGGCCGCCGTGGGCGGCGATCATCGCGCGCTGTTGGCGGCCGTGCTCGCGCAAGCGCTCGCGCAGCTGGTCCTGTCACATCTCGTTGCCCGGCATCCTTACCGGCTGTGCCTTGCCCGCGAGTGCCTGGTGCGCTCATGGCAGTTCGGTTTCCCGCTGATCCTGAACGCGCTGCTGATGTATCTGACATTGCAGGCCGACCGTCTGATCGTTGCCGGCAGCTATGGCTGGGCCGGGATTGCCGTTTATGGCATCGCGTTGCAGCTTGCCCTGCTGCCGGCACAGATCACCGGGCGCGCGGCGGCCTCGCTGTTGGCGCCCCGGTTCCGGCGCGCGATTGAATGCGGCGCGGTCGAGCAGGCCGCCGCCGAGGCGTTGCGCACCCATGCCCTTTTGGCGCTTGGTTTTCTGCCGGCCTATGTGCTCTTTGCCGGGGCAACGATGGCGCTGGTCTATGGCGAGAGTTTCCGCCCCGATCAGACGCTGATCGCGGGCCTCGGGCTGGCGGCGGCCATTCGCATCGCCCGCACGCCGCTCTCCCAGCTCTCGGTCTCGCTCGGGCGGACCCGAGATCCCGCCCATGCCAATCTCTGGCGCGCCCTGGCCCTGGGTCCGGTCATGGTTGTTGCGGTGACCAATGCACCGCTCGCCCTGATTGCCTGGGCCGCGGCGGCGGGGGGGGGGCGCCCCCGTGGGGCCGCCAGGCGGCCCCCCCCCCCGGCCCGGGCACAGTGTCGCGCAAAACCACAGGGGGTGGTTTGATTAGCCGG
>JBCCHW010000176.1:0-7402 GCA_039028555.1 Pseudomonadota bacterium
AGGGGCCGGGATTATCCGGCCCCTTTTTTGTTTGTTTACTCGATGATTTTGCCGACGACGCCTGCGCCGACGGTGCGGCCGCCTTCGCGGATGGCGAAGCGCAGGCGCTCTTCCATGGCGATCGGGGCGATCAGGGTGACGGTCATTTTGATGTTGTCACCGGGCATCACCATCTCGGTGCCGCTGGGCAGTTCGCACGTGCCGGTCACATCGGTCGTGCGGAAGTAGAACTGCGGGCGATAGTTGGTGAAGAACGGCGTGTGGCGCCCGCCTTCCTCCTTGGTCAGGATATAGGCCTCGGCCTCGAACTTGGTGTGCGGCTTGACCGAGCCGGGCTTGCAGAGCACCTGGCCCCGCTCGATCCCGTCGCGGTCGATCCCGCGCAACAGCGCGCCGATATTGTCGCCCGCCTCGCCGCGGTCGAGCAGCTTGCGGAACATCTCGACCCCGGTGCAGGTGGTCTTTTTCGTGTCGCGGATGCCGACGATCTCGATCTCCTCGCCCACCGTGACCACGCCGCGCTCGACGCGGCCCGTGGCCACCGTGCCCCGGCCCGAGATCGAGAAGACATCCTCGACCGGCATCAGGAAGGGCTGGTCGATCGGGCGCTCGGGCTGCGGGATGTATTCGTCAACCGCCGCCATCAGCTCGGCGATCTTGTCCTTGCCGATCGCATCGTCGCGATCCTCGAGCGCGGCCAGCGCGCTGCCCGCGATGATCGGGATATCGTCGCCGGGGAATTCGTAATCCGAAAGCAGCTCGCGCACTTCCATCTCGACCAGTTCGAGCAGTTCCTCGTCATCGACCTGGTCGACCTTGTTGAGGAACACGACCAGCGCCGGCACGCCGACCTGGCGCGCAAGCAGGATGTGCTCGCGGGTCTGGGGCATCGGCCCGTCAGCCGCGTTCACCACCAGGATCGCGCCATCCATCTGGGCAGCCCCGGTGATCATGTTCTTGACATAGTCGGCATGGCCGGGGCAGTCGACATGGGCATAGTGGCGCGCATCGGTCTCGTATTCCACATGGGCGGTCGAGATGGTGATGCCGCGCGCCTTCTCTTCGGGCGCGCCGTCAATCTCGTCATAGGCCTTGAACTCGCCAAACTGCTTGGTGATCGCCGCCGTCAGCGTCGTCTTGCCGTGGTCAACATGGCCGATCGTCCCGATGTTGCAGTGCGGCTTGTTACGCTCAAACTTTTCCTTCGCCATTGTCGCATCCCAGTTTCAAAGGATTCCAAGTTCTTGTTTCCGGGCGGGGATTACGGTGTAATCGCGCCGTGTGCAAGCCGGAAATGGACTGCGACGGCGGCTGTGCTTGCATCACCGGCCATGCCCCGTATATATCGCGCAACCGGTCGAGAGAGCCGGATAACCGAACTGTTATGAGGTGCCTCCCATGTTCGCGACCCCAGCCTATGCACAAGCCGCCGGCGGCGGCGACCCGATGGGCGGAATTGCCGGCCTTTTGCCGCTGGTCCTGATCTTTGTGATCTTTTACTTTTTCCTGATCCGGCCGCAGCAAAAGCGCGCCAAGGAGCACAAGGCGATGCTCGAAGCGCTGCGCCGCGGCGATCAGGTCATCACCGGCGGTGGCATCCACGCAAAGGTGACCAAGGTCGGCGAAGGCGAGGAGGTCGAGCTCGAGATCGCACAGAACGTCAAGGTCAAGGTCCAGCGATCGACCATTCTGAGCGTGATCTCGAAAACCGAGCCCGCAAACGACAACTGATCCGTTTTGATGGAAGGGGCGCCTGCCCATGCTGTACTTCGCCCTGTGGAAACGGATCCTGGTGATCGGCCTGTGCCTGTTGGGCATTCTGTTCGCCGCGCCGAACCTGTTGGATCAGCAAACCCGGGATGAGATTCCGCATTGGCTGCCCCATGAGGGCGTGAATCTGGGCCTCGATCTGCGCGGCGGTGCGCATTTGCTTGTCGAGGTTCAGATCAGCGAGGTGATTGCCGACCGGATGATCAACCTGCGTGCCGAGGTGGGCGAGGCGCTGCGCGAGGCGGGGGTGCGCCGCTTTACCAATCTGCGCGCGACCGATGACCATGTTTCGGTGCGCATCTCGAACGCTGATCAGGTCGAGCTAGCCCGTGACGTCCTTGCGGGCCTGGCGCAACCGGTGGGCGGCGGTCTTGGCTTTACCCAGGGTCTGGGCGGCCCGGACCTGGAGGTGACGAGCGAGTCGGATCAGCGCCTACGCATCGCGCTGACCGAGCCTGCGGTCGTCGCGCTGACTGATCGCACGATCGCCCAATCGCTCGAGATCGTCCGGCGACGGGTCGATGAAGCGGGGACGCGCGAACCCTCGATCCAGCGCCAGGGCGAGGATCGGATCCTGATTCAGGTCCCGGGCATCGGCTCGGCGGATGAACTGATGGATCTGATCGGGCGCACGGCGAAACTGTCTTTCCACAAGGTGATGGCCTTTGGCCCCGATGTCGGAACACCCGGGGCGGGTGAATACATCGTCCAGGGCAGCGAGGACGAGGGCGGTGGAAACTATCTGCTCGAGCGGCGGTCGATCCTGACCGGGGACAATCTGGTCGACAGCCAGCTGGGTTTCCATCCCGACAACAATCTGCCGATCGTGAATTTCCGTTTCGATTCGGCGGGCAGCCGGATCTTTGGACGATACACGGCGGCGAATGTCGGGCAGCTCTTTGCGATCGTTCTGGATAACGAAGTGATCTCGGCGCCGCGGATTCAATCGGCTATTCTGGGCGGCGCGGGCTTTATCGAAGGGAACTTTACGGTCGAGAGCGCGACCAATCTGTCGATCCTGCTGAGGGCGGGGGCGCTGCCCGCCTCGATCAGAGTGTTGGAGCAACGCACGGTCGGGCCTGATCTGGGCTCTGACTCGGTGGCGGCGGGGGCCGCGGCGACGCTGCTGGCCTTTGCGGCGGTGCTGATCTTTATGGCCGCTGTCTATGGCCGGTTCGGCATTTTCGCGGATCTCGCGCTGATCATCAATGTGGGTCTCATCTTTGGCATCCTGAGCCTGTTGGGCGCGACGCTGACCTTGCCGGGAATCGCCGGGATCGTGTTGACCATCGGGATGGCGGTCGACGCCAATGTGCTGATTTTCGAGCGGATCACAGAGGAACTACGCTCGAGCGCCAACAAGGTCTCGCGGGCCATTGAGCGGGGGTATTCACAGGCGTTGTCGGCAATCGTGGACGCCAACATCACCACGCTGATCGCGGCCCTGATCCTGTTCGGGATCGGCTCCGGGCCCGTGAAGGGGTTTGCCGTCACCCTCGGCATCGGGATCATCACCTCGGTCTTTACAGCGGTGATGGTGACCCGGCTGATGGTGGTCAGCTGGCTTGACTGGAAGCGGCCCAAGTCGCTGAAGGTCGTGCAGTTCCGGTTCTTCCCGGAGATGACCAAGCTCGACTTTATGGCGGTGCGCCGCTGGCCGGTTTTCGGGTCGATCTCCATGGCTGTGATGGCGGTGGTCCTCACAGCGACCATGGGCCTGAATTTCGGAATCGATTTCCGCGGCGGCACGATGGTTGAGGTGCAAACCCAGCAGGCGGCCGATCTGGGGCAGATCCGTGGCCTCGTGCGCGGGATGGATCTGGGCGATGTGCAGGTACAAAGTTTCGGGTCCGACCGCGATGTCCTCGTGCGGGTCGAGGAACAGCGCAATGACGGCGACGACCGCATGGAGGTGGCCGAGCAGATCGGCGACACGCTGACAGCCGAGATCCCGGGGACCCAGATCAGGCGGGTCGAGGTGGTCGGCCCCAAGGTCTCGGGCGAGTTGCTCGAGGCGGGCATTCTGGCCGTCGGCCTCGCGGTGATCGCGGTGCTGTTCTATATCTGGCTGCGGTTCGAATGGCAGTTTGGCCTGGGTGCCGTGATGGCCCTGATCCACGACGTGGTGATCACCATCGGTGTCTTTGCCATCTCGGGCATCGAGTTCAACCTTGCGATCATCGCGGCGGTTCTGACGATTGTCGGATACTCGTTGAACGACACTGTCGTGGTGTTCGACCGCGTTCGCGAGAACCTGCGCAAATACAAGAAAATGCCTCTGAAGGAGTTGCTGAACCATTCGGTGAACGAGACCCTGTCGCGAACAGTGATGACCTCGTTCACCACGCTCATCGCGCTGGGGGCGATGTTCTTTTTGGGCCCGCCGGTGATCCAGGGCTTTACCTTCGCGATGATCATGGGGATCGTGATCGGGACCTATTCCTCGATCTTCATCGCCGCACCCATCCTGTTGTGGCTGGGCGTCAAGCGCGACTGGAAGACCGATGAAGAGCGCAAGGTAAACGTCCGCGCGGATGGGGCGCAGGTTTGACCCTGGACGATCTTGGCGCAGTCCGGGCGGCGCATGGGCGCCTGATCCGATGCGCCTGAACGAGATCGAGTTTGGCGCTCAGCCTCCGATCGACGGCTATGGCCCCGGTGGATTTCGGATTGCGGGAGATTGGTACGATGGCTCGCTGGTCGTGCTGCCCGCGGGAATCCACCGGATCGACGCGCTGACCGCCGATGCGCTGTCGCCGCTGTTGTCGGTGGCAAACGAGATTGATGTCGTGCTGATCGGGCAGGGGGCCGAGATCGCGGCGCCGGATCCGACCATACGCGATGCGATCGAAGAGGCGGGACCGGGCGTCGAGTTCATGTCGACCTCATCGGCCTGCCGAACCTATAATGTTCTGCTGGCCGAGGACCGGCGCGTCGCGATCGTGGTGATTGCGGTCTGAGGCGGGCTGCTCAGAAGAAGAGCGCCATCAGGACCGACACCACAAGCGCGATCGCGAAGCCGATATTCATGGCACGGCTGGCTGTGGGGGATCGCATCTTTTGCGCGATCACGTTGCCGAGCTTCATCCAGAACAGATTGATCGCGAGCGCGAGCGCCGCAACGATTGCGAACTTGATCAGATTGTCAGCACCGGGATCGCCATCGATCAGGTGGAAGCCGGAAAAGAGCGCCCCCAGTGCCGCATAGGCTTTCGGGTTCACGATCGCCAACAGATACCCCGCGATCATCGGCGGCGCATCCTCACCGCGGTCAAGCGAGCCGAGAGGGGGCGCCGATCCGATCTTCCAGGCCAGATACAGGATGTATCCTCCGGCCAGAAGCGCAATGATCGGCCCGGCCCCCTCGATCGAGGTGACCAGCCCCGTGACCCCCAGCGCCACGATCGCGCCGACCGTGGTCGTTCCCAGGCTGATGCCCAGCACATAGGGCAGCGCCGCACGCATGCCGAACGCCGCGCCCGATGCGGCCGAACTCAGCGTCGCGGGGCCGGGACTGCCCATCAGGGCAAGCGCCCCGGCAAGGAAGGCGAAAACGGATTCCATCGTCGATTTGTTGGGAATGGCGCGCCTCAGGTCAAATGAATGGTGGTGATAGCGCCGATAACGCCCCCTGATTATCTTTCGATCCTCTCTTCCCCCGTCGATGATTAGGCGTATATTCCCTTGCGCGGGGGCTACCCCCGACCGGAATTTTCAACAAGAGGGCCTTCCAATGGCATTTGAACTCCCAGACCTTCCCTATGCACATGACGCGCTGGCCGCCAATGGTATGAGCCAGGAGACACTCGAGTATCACCACGATCTGCACCACAAGGCTTATGCCGATAACGGCGCGAAACTGCTGGCCGGGTCGGGTCACGAGGGCAAATCGCTCGAAGAGGTCGTCGTCGCAACCTACGAGTCGGGCGCTGTCGCGCAGTCGGGCCTGTTCAACAATGCCTCGCAGATGTGGAACCACAACCAGTTCTGGGAAATGATGGGCCCGGGAGACAGCGCGATGCCGGGCGAGCTGGAAAAGGCAATCACCGAAAGCTTTGGCTCGGTCGATCAGTTCAAGGCCGATTTCTCGGCCGCCGGTGCGGGCCAGTTCGGCTCGGGCTGGGCCTGGCTGGTCAAGGACACCGACGGATCGCTCAAGGTCACCAAGACCGAGAACGGGGTTAACCCGCTTTGTTTCGGCCAGACCGCCCTGTTGGGGTGCGATGTGTGGGAGCATTCCTACTACATCGACTTTCGCAACAAGCGTCCCGCCTATCTTGCCAACTTCCTCGACAAGCTGGTGAACTGGGAAAACGTGGCCGGGCGGATGTGATCAGCCTTTGGCCTTTGCGTTGATACGCTCTTGAAACGACGCCGCCGTGACGACCACACGGCGGTGCTCTCCCTCGCCGATCAGATCCTGCTCGTCATGGGCGGTGATCCAGAACGTCAGTTCCCGGCCGTCGACCTCTTTCAACTCTGCGGTTGCGGTAACCTTCATACCCGTCGGCGTGGCCGCGACATGCGAGACGGCGAGATGGGTGCCGAGCGATTGCTTTCCCGTGGGAAGCAGGTGCTCCACCGCCGCCAGCGCCGCCTCCTCCATCAGGTTGATCATCATCGGTGTCGCCAGAACGGGGATCACCCCCGACCCGACCCGGGGGGCGGTATCATTTGTGCCGACGATCATGTCGGCTGTGCCGGTCAGTCCGGCAAGAACCTGGTCCATTTGGCGCGCCTCAAGCTTGCGGTTTCAGTTCGCTGATCAATGCGGAGATTGCCGCATCGGCCGAGTCGACAAGGGTGAAATAGTCGAGGAATGATCTGTCGGCGAAACCGTGGTCGACAAGGTGGCCAATCAGCGCAACGAAAGGGTCCCAGTAGCCATCGGGGCTGATCAGATAGACGGGGCGCTCATGCAGTCCCAGTTGGTGCCATGTGAGCACCTCGATCAACTCATCAAGCGTGCCCGGCCCGCCCGGCAGGGCGACCACGGCGTCAGAATTGCCAAACATCAGCATCTTTCGCTCGTGCATCGTCTCGGTCACGATCAGGGCGTCGATATCGTGCCGGCCGACCTCGCGCTGGAAGAGGTGGCGCGGGATGAAACCGGTAACCCGTCCCCCTGCCTGCCGGGCAGCACGGGCCGTTTCGCCCATCAGGCCCAGGTCACCTGCGCCATAAACAAGGCCAAAACCGTTCTGCGCCAAACCGCGCCCCAATTGTTGTGCAGAAACCGCGTAAACAGGTTTAATTCCCGGTCTTGACCCGCAGAAAACACATATATTTGGGGAAATGCTTGACATACAACGCTCCTGCAAATGATGACCAGAAGGTGTCTACACGAGCCTGTGATGGCGGGCTAGGGTGAGACGTTTGAGGAGAAACTGGAAAAGAATGAAAGCCACACGCTTAGGAATCATTGTCGCTGTCGTGGCGGCACTAGCAGGAGTGGCGATCTGGAAATCCGGCAGGCTCACCCCTGAGATGGCGGAACGCGCCACAACCGAAACTCCGGCGTCGGAGGCCGCTCAGTCCGCGGCTGGTACCGGGCAGGAAGCCGACAGCCAGGATGGCACGCCGCCCGAGGCGGCTTCCTCGGCTCCCAGGGCCCCCGACCCCGAGACCGAGG
>JBCCHW010000177.1:0-7296 GCA_039028555.1 Pseudomonadota bacterium
CAGATTCTGGATCCGGCCGAGGAGGTCTTTCCCTTCAGCGGGCGCACCCGGTTCGAGAGCATGGGGCGCGAGATCCGCTACGAGACCGATCAGGCGGTCAGCCTGCGCGACGCCTATCGCGACCGGCTGGCCCGGCGCCGCGATGCGCTGAGCGATCTGGCCCGGCGCACCGGCTGGCAGCTGATCCATCACCGCACCGATGAAAGCCCGCGCCGCGCCCTGTTGGCGCTGCATGCCATTCTGGGAGGGAACTGAGATGTTGTCTCTTGGCCCGATCGCGTTTCTCAACCCCTGGATCCTGGCGGGGCTTGTCGCGCTGCCGATCCTGTGGTGGCTGCTGCGCGCGATCCCGCCCAGCCCCAAGATCGAGGCGTTTCCCGGCGTGCCCCTGCTGCTGGGGCTCGAGGACAAGGAACGTCAGGCGGACAAGACCCCCTGGTGGCTGATCCTGTTGCGCGCGCTGATGGTCGCGGCGATCCTGATCGGCTTTGCGGGGCCGGTGCTGAACCCCTCGGCCCGGCTCGGGACCGGCACGGGCCCGGTGCTGGTGCTGATGGATCAGGGCTGGGCTTCGGCGCCCGATTGGCAGGCGCGCAAGGCCGCCGCCCGCGCGGCGATTGACGAGGTGGGCGAGGCCGGGCGGCAGGTGCTGTTCTGGCCGCTTGCCTCGGGCGAGCCGCCCGTGCCGGTCGGTGCGCCGGTGGCGAAATCCATGCTCGAGGCCACGGACCCCGCGCCCTGGCCGCCCCAGCGCGCACCCCTGGGTGATGCGCTGGAGTCGCTGGTGTTTTCGGAAAGCGTCTGGCTGCATGACGGGCTGGCCCATGGCAAGGAAGCGGGCGCGGAGGCGGGCGAAGAGGAGGGCGATCTGATGAGCGCATTGTCGGATCGCGGCCCGCTTACCCTGGTGGGCCCCGCCCGGACCGCGCACGCGCTGACCCCGCCGCGGCTGGACGAAGGGCGCATGGTCGCGGATGTTCTGCGCACCGGCGGCGACGAGGAAACCCGGCTGGTGCTCGCCTATGCCCGCACCGAGGACGGGGCCGAGCGGCGCGTCGGCGTCGCGCCGGCGTCTTTTGGCCCCGGTGACCAGACCAGCGCGGTGGTCTTTGACCTGCCCCCCGAACTGATCGCCAATGTCTCGCGGCTCGTCCTGGCCGATGGCGCCAGCGCGGGAGGTGCCGTGATGGCCGACGGTTCGCTCAGCCGGGTGCCGACAGGGCTGGTCGCACCGGTGGCCGAGGATGCCATCGTCTCGCTGACATCGGCCACCCATTACCTGCGCGAGGCGCTGGAGCCCTGGGCGATCCTGCGCGAGGCAAGTCTGGGTGAGTTGATGGGAGTGCCGCCCGCGGCCCTGGTTCTGGCCGATCATGGCGCCTTTACCGAGGAAGATCAGGCGCGTCTGGGAGAGTGGGTCGACGAGGGCGGCATTCTGATCCGCTTCGCGGGCCCGCGCCTTGCCGCCGCCATCGGCGACCGTTTTGGCCAGCAGGAAGCGGACCCGCTGTTGCCGGTCAAGCTGCGCCGGGGCGGCCGGGTGCTGGGCGGCGCGCTCGCCTGGAGCAAGCCGCGCACCCTGGGCCCCTTCAACCCCGAGGGGCCGTTCCGCCATCTCGCGATCCCCGACGAGGTCGATGTGCGCACCCAGGTGCTGGCCGAACCGGCGCCCGATCTGAGTGAAAAGGTCTGGGCGCAGCTCGATGACGGCACGCCGCTGGTGACGGCAAGGCCCTCGGGCAAGGGCTGGATCGTGCTGTTTCACGTCTCGGCAGACGCCGAATGGTCGTCGCTGCCGCTCTCGGGCCTGTTCGTCGACATGCTGGGCCGGATCATGGCGCTGGCGCCGGGAACCATCTCGGCGACACCACCGCTCGAGGAACTGGCCGGCACGCTCTGGCGCCCGGATATCCTGCTCGACGCTTCGGGCCGGCCGCTGGATGTCGCCGGCACGGTCGAGCCGGTGCTGGGCGAGGCTTTTGCCGCGGGCCGTGCTGGGCCCGGCATCGCGCCCGGCGTCTATCTGCGCGTCGATGATGGCGCTGGCGGCGCGCAGGGCAGCGGGCGGCTGGTGATGAACCTCCATCAAACCGACGATCAGCTCGCGCCCATGCCCGAGCCGCCGATCGGGACGATCGTCGAGACGCTGGGCGGGGCGGAGGCGCAGCGGCTCGGCCCCTGGCTGCTGGCCGCGGCAATCCTGATGGCAATGGCCGATCTGGTCGCCACGCTGTGGCTGAGCGGGCGTCTGTTTGGCGCGCGACAGGTCGCTGCCGCCGTGCTGGCCGTGATCCTGATCGCGCCGGAGTCCCATGCCGAGGATGCGGTTTCGGCCACCGCCGAGACGACCCTGGGCTATGTGCTCACCGGCAACAGCCGGGTGGATGCCATCTCGCAGCAGGCGATGCGCGGCCTTGGCATCGCGCTCAGCACCCGCACCTCGGTCGAGCCGGGCCCGCCCGTGGGTGTCGATCCCGTGACCGACGAGATGGACATCTACCCGATGCTCTACTGGCCGCTGGTTGCGGGCACCGTGCCGGAGCCCGAGGCGCTGGAGAAGCTGGCGGCCTATATCGCCAATGGCGGCATGCTGTTGATCGACACGCAGAACGGGAACTCCGGCTTTGGCGGCGCCTCGGCGGTGGATATGCGCCAGATCGCCCGCGGCCTGAACCTGCCGGCGCTGGCGCCGGTGGATGGCGACCATGTGCTGACGCGCTCGTTCTACCTGCTCGACCGGTTTCCGGGCCGCTGGCGCGGCGGCTCGGTCTGGGCCGAGGCGCCAAAGACCGAGGACGGGATCGCCCGCGACCCGTCGATCCCGCAATTCGACCGGGTGGACGACAATGTCTCGCCCGTGGTTGTCGGCTCGGCCGACTGGGCCTCGGCCTGGGCGGTCGATGAGGATGGCTATTTCGTCTATCCCATCGGGCGCACCGGGGATCGCCAGCGCGAGATGGCCTATCGCTTTGGCATCAACCTCGTGCTCTATGCGCTGACTGGGAACTACAAGTCCGACCTCGTGCATGCGCCCGCCGTTCTCGAAAGGCTGGGCCAATGACTGCCGCGGGCATCGCCTTTGACCCGCTGTTGCCCTGGGCGATCATCGCCGCGTTGGGCGGCCTCGCACTGGCGGGCGTTCTCTGGGCCGCGTGGCGGGGATTGGGCGGCTGGTTCCTGCGCGCGCTGGCGCTGGGCCTTGTCGTTCTGGCGCTGGCCGGGCCGCAGCTGCGCCAGGAAGAGCGCAAGGGCCTGCCCTCGGTCGCCTTTGTTGTCACCGATCTCAGCGAAAGCACCTCGTTGCAGGACCGCGCGACACAGATCGCCGCGGCCTCGAGCGCCATTGCCGAACAGATCCGCGCCGCCGGTGGTGACGACCAGGATATCCGCGTCGAACTGATCGAGGTCGCCCCGGGCGCCGAGGACAATGCCGGCACCCGGCTGCTGAGCGCGCTGGACGAGGCCTCGGCCCGTGTCGCGCCCGACCAGATCGCGGGCGCGGTTCTCATCACCGATGGCCAGGTGCACGACGCGGACCGGCTGAGCGACTTTCCCGCCCCCGTCCACGCCCTGATCGCGGGCGAGGAGGGCGGCTTTGACCTGCGGCTCGAGCTCATCAGCGCGCCTGCCTTTGGCATCGTGGGGGATTCCGTCACCTTCAAGGTCCGGGCCCATGCGCTGGGTGAGCGCCCCGCCGATCTCGGCCCCTCGGTCGAGGCGGAGATTTCGATCGATGGGGGGACAGCGTCGCCGGTCCTGCTGCAACTGGGTGCCGAGACGGAGATCCCCGTCGACATCACCCATGGCGGCGCGAACATCGTCGATATCCGCATCCCGGTGCGCGAGGACGAACTGACCGATCGCAACAACCGCGTGATCACCGATGTGAACGGCGTGCGCGACCGGTTGCGTGTGCTGCTGGTCTCGGGCGAGCCGCATTCCGGCGGGCGGACCTGGCGCGATATCCTCAAATCCGACCCGGCGGTCGATCTGATCCACTTCACCATTCTGCGCCCGCCCGGCAAACAGGACGGCACGCCGGCGAACGAGCTGAGCCTGATCACCTTCCCGACGCGCGAGCTGTTCATCGAAAAGATCGACGAGTTCGACCTGATCGTCTTTGACCGCTATCGCTGGCGCGGGATCCTGCACTCGGCGCTGCTCAGCAATGTGGCCAATTATGTGCGCGACGGGGGCGCGGTGCTGGTCTCGACCGGGGCGGCCTTTGCCGGGGCGCAAAGCCTCAGCCGCACGCCGCTGAACGATATCATGCCTGCCGAGCCGAGCCTGGACGTGATCGAGTCGCCGTTCCTGCCGCGCGTGACCGAGCTTGGCCACCGCCACCCCGTCACCGCGGGGCTCGAAGCGGCGACCGGGCTGGTCGACGGCGTGCCCGATTGGGGCCGCTGGATGCGTCAGGTGCCGGTCGAGCAGCGCGCCGGCCACGCGATCATGTCAGGCGCCGAGGATCAGTCCCTGCTGATCCTCGACCGTGTGGAAGAGGGGCGCGTGGCGCTGCTCGCCTCCGATCAGGCCTGGCTGTGGACCCGGGGCTTCGAAGGCGGCGGCCCGCAGGCCGAACTGCTGCGTCGCACCGCCCATTGGCTGATGAAGGAGCCCGCGCTCGAGGAGGAGGCGCTGACCGCCCGTGTCGAGGGGGCCAATATCATCATCGAGCGGCGCAGTGTCGAAACCGGGATCGACCCGACCCTGCTCGCGCTGCCGCCCGACGGCGGCGAACAGCGCGAACTGACGCTTGGCGAAACCGCGCCGGGCCGCTGGGCTGTGCTGCTCGAAGGGGCCGAAGAGGGTCTCTGGCGTTTTCGCAACGGCGATCTCGAGGCGGTCGCCGCCCTTGGCCCGCCGAGCCCGCGGGAATACGAGAACCCGCTGGCCGATGACAGCCTGCTCGCGCCCCTGATCGCGGCAACCGGGGGCAAGAGTGTCTGGCTCGCCGACGGGGTGCCCGGCGTCAAGCTGGTGCGCGAAGGCGGCCGGGCGCATTCCAGCAACTGGATCGGGCTGGAACGCCGCGATGCCTATTCGGTCACCGGTGTGCGCCTGTTGCCGCTGTTGCCGGCCTGGCTGGCGGCGCTTGCCGCCGGCCTGCTGTTCCTTGCCGCCTGGCGGCGCGAGAGCCGCTGAGGCGGCTCCCTCCAGCGCCGCGCATTTCCCACGGGACCAAAACCGGTTCAATCGGATCCGGTTTTGCTCTAAGCGCAGGGCTGTGAGGAGCAGCGACGATGGCGCGTAAACGCAAGGGCAACCCCGTGCATGGCTGGCTGGTGGTCGACAAGCCCGCGGGCATCACCTCGGCCGGCGTGGTGAACAAGGCCCGCTGGGCGCTCAACGCGCAAAAGGCGGGCCATTCCGGCACGCTGGATCCGATGGCGACCGGCTGCCTCGCCATCGCCTTTGGCGAGGCGACCAAGGTGATCGCCGTCTCGCAGGAGGGGGCCAAAACCTATCGCTTCACCATGCGCTGGGGGCAGGCGACCAGCACCGACGACGCCGAGGGCGAGGTCATCGCCACCGCCGCCATGCGCCCCGCCCGCGAGGCCATCCTGGCGGCGCTGCCGGTCTTTACGGGCGATATCGCGCAGACCCCGCCCGCGGTCTCGGCCGTCAAGGTCGACGGCGCGCGGGCCTATGATCTGGTGCGCGAGGGGGCGCAACCGGTGCTCGCGCCCCGCCCGCTGCATGTCGCCTCGCTCACCTTGTTGGAGATGCCGGACCCCGATCATGCCGCGTTCGAACTGGTCTGTGGCAAGGGGGGCTATGTCCGTTCGATCGCGCGGGATCTGGGGGCGCATCTGGGGTGCCTCGGCCATGTGACGGTGCTGCGCCGCCTCGCGACCGGGCCGTTCGATCTGAGCGCGCCCGCGTCCTTTGCCGATTTCGACCAATGGCGCGAAACCGGCACGCTGCCGCCCCTGCTGCCGCTGCAGGCGGGGCTTGGCGCCACGCCGGTGATCGATGTCGATGCCGGGATGGCCACGGATCTGCGCCACGGGCGCGCCATCGCCGCGCCGCCCGCGGCCGAGTGCCCGCTGGCCTGGGCGCGCCATTGCGGCGAAGCGATCGCCCTTGGCCGGATTTCGGCGGGCCGCTTTCATCCCCAGCGTGTGCTGTTGGCCCAGGGTGCGGCGGCGAACGATTTCGCTGGCCAAACCGCGAAAACATCGCTATGAGCCGCCAATCTTCGGCGGGATTGGCCGCCGGAGGCCGATTTCGCGACCTCTGCTGGACGACATCCCGGCTTTGGACGCGCAAACCGGATCTGACAAATCAGAAAAAGGAGACCCCGATGTCGATTACGCCCGAGCTCAAGGAACAGCTCATCAAGGATTATGGCACCAAGGACGGCGATACCGGCAGCCCGGAAGTGCAGATCGCGATCCTGACCAGCCGGATCACCACCCTGACCGAGCATTTCAAGACCCACAAAAAGGACAACCATTCCCGCCGTGGGCTGCTCAAGATGGTCAGCCAGCGCCGCAAGTTGCTGGATTACGTGCGCGGCAAGAACGAAGAGCGCTACAAATCGCTCATCCAACGCCTCGGCATCCGTCGCTGATACATCCAGGCGCTGCCCTTGGGCGGCGCCTTTGATTTCTGCGGGCGCGGTTCGGCGTCCGGAGGCACGCCCTCGAAACCCCGACCACCATGTCCGAAAGCGCCTCCATCCGCCCCAGGGAGACCGCCAGGAGAAACGCAAGGGGCCCCCTGAGGAACAGGGGATGACGGCCCGCCCTGACAATGGGGTCAGGCGGCGCCAGAAAAGGAAACCGAATGTTCGATATCGTTACCAAATCCATCGAGTGGGGCGGTGAAACGCTCACGCTGGAAACCGGAAAGGTTGCGCGCCAGGCAGATGGCGCCGTGATGGCCACGATCGGCGAGACCACCGTGCTCGCCACCGTCGTCTATGAGAAAAAGCCCAAGCTGGGCCTCGATTTCTTTCCGCTGACTGTCCACTATCAGGAAAAATACTATGCCGCGGGCAAGATCCCCGGCGGCTTTTTCAAGCGCGAAGCCAAGCCGACCGAAAAGGAAGTGCTCACCAGCCGCCTGATCGACCGGCCGATCCGCCCGCTCTTCGTGCCGGGCTTCAAGAACGAGGTGCTGGTGATCTGCACCGTGCTCTCGCACGACCTCGACAACGACCCCGACGAGGTGGCGATGATCGCCGCCTCCGCCGCGCTGACGATCTCGGGCGCGCCCTTCATGGGGCCCATCGCCGGGGCTCGCGTGGGCTTCGAGGACGGCGAGTACGTCCTGAACCCCACCGTGGAC
>JBCCHW010000178.1:0-7267 GCA_039028555.1 Pseudomonadota bacterium
ATCGCGGCATAGGCCGCGGCGAGTTGAGGGCCCGGCGTAAACCCCCAGGCCTTGGTGATCAATCGGTTCGCGGCGCGTTTCGAACCCGCGGCGACCAGATAGCGGACGGCTTTGGAAACCGCGTCGGCATTGAGCGGGTCAAGCTTTGCGGCATCAATCGCCAGGCGTTTCGCGCTTTCATGATGCCCGAGTTCCTCGGCATCCTCCGACTGGGCCAACGCCAGCATCGCGTCGCGGCGGTTCGCTTCGGGTTTTGGCAACAGGCCGGCACGCCGCTGTTCGGCGAGCGTCTTGCGCGCGCCCTTCCAGTCAAAGCTCCGGCTCTGAAGATTGTAGAGATTGTCCAGGACCCAAGCATTCTTTGGCCGCAACTGATAGGCCTGATTGGCAAGCTTTAGCGCCCGCTCTTCGTCGCCGTCATTGTTTGCGAGTTCCAGAAGGCCTTTCACCCCTGCGTAAGAGCTGCGTTTTTCCTCGGCCAATGCCTTGTAGTACTTTCGCGCCTTGATCAGGTCGCCCGACATCTCGGCGGCCTGTGCCGTGACGAGCTGCGTCACATCGGGGCGCTCAAGAAGGCGCTCGGCCTTTTCTGCCTTGGTCTTGGCTTTCGCGCCATCGCCCTCGGCAAGCGCTGTCAATGCCTGGCTGAGCGAGTCAAAGCCCCGCCGCTCCCGGCTGCGATTGAAGAACCGGCTGATTGCCGTCTCGTCGCCACAAATGAACCGGTAGAGCGCCAGCAAGAGCCCCGCGACCTTGAACAGGATCAACAATGCCGCGAAGCCGATGGCGGCCAGGACAACAAAGGCGAGCGGGGTCAGCGTGTATTCATAATTCGCAAAGCTGACAACGATTGCCCCGGGCGTTTCCATCAACTGATAGACACCCCAGGTGGCGGCGGCGACGAGGGCGATAAAGAGACAGTAGCGCAGTATAGATCCGAGCATGACGTGTTGTTCCCTTTACCCCTGGCCGCCGATCTGAGCGACAAAGCCACCAAGTGCGGCATCCGCATCAACCCGCTGCTTGAGTCTGTCCAGCCAGTCCGACATCGCACCCTTGGCCGCGTCGGGCAGGGTTTCAGCCTCTTTCAGTGCGCCGGCGAGATCTGCTGAATTCAGCGCCGCTTCAACCCGGCTGAGCACGGCGCCGGTCGAGTTGCCCTCGACCGCCGTCGTCGGACGGGCAGAGACCTGCGATTCCAGCCACGAGGTGATCAGCGATGCCGTATCCCCCTGACCGGCGGCGGCACTCTCGGTCGCGGTCGCACTTCGCGCCGCCGCCGCAAAACCCGATTTGAGCTCCGCCACCGTGGCAAGCCCGGTCTGAGCGCCCGACGCGATCGCCGCAGGCGGTTTCGCGGCACCGAGGTTTTCAAGCTCCGACAACGTTGCGTCATAGGGCAAACCGCCGTTCATCCGGCTCTTGAGTGTCGAGGTCAGCCCCTTCACCGCCGCCGCTTTGAGCGAGTTGCGGGCATCGTTCAATGCGTCGTCGCCGATCTTCTTGGCGGCATCGGCCGCCGCCACGGCGTCGGACACCTGCTTGCTCAGCGCGGTTTTTGCGGCTTCGAGATCGGCTTTGCTGGCGAGTGCGGCAAGATCCGCCTTTGTGGCATAGGACGCCAATTCGTCCCGGCTCACCAGCCCCGGCAAGGTGTCGAGTTCCTTGGCGAGGTTATCCACACGCGACTGCAGTGCCTGCAACGAGGCCTGGAACTGCGCATTGACTGGCCCCGACGCCGCATCTTTTTCTGCTGCGGCCGCAAGAGCCGTCGAAATCGACTTCAGCTGCCCCGAAAGGTCCGCGACCTTTTTCTCGAAGTCAGTTTCCACCTGCCCCACCCGGGCATCAAGATTGCTCATCTTGGCTTCGGTCTTGGACACCGCAGAATCGATGCGCTGGATCTCGTCTCCAGCGCCCTGTGAGACCTCGTCAACATTCTTCTGTGTCGCCCCGACTGCCGCCAGCGCTTCATCCACCGAAGATTTCACCTCATTGAGGTCGCTCTTCAAAACCGGCGCGGCGCGCCCTTCAAGCTCCATGAGGCGGTTTTCCAACGCGGCAACCCGATCCTTTGTGCCGTTCAGAGCCGGGTTGAGGTATTTGGCGACAGATTCGGGCAGGTGCGGCGCAAGCTTCGGTCCGGCCCAAAGGGTGATCCCGATAACAAAGAGCACCAGTAACAGGATCATCAACGCGGTCGAGGCGAGATGCGACCCGCCCCCTTCGTGCTCGTGATCATACTCCGCCGGGATCTCGCGTTGGGGCGGCGGCGAGGAAGGGCCTATGGGCGCCGTTTCCACCTGTTTGGCATCTGCATCGTCATCGGAGCCCTCCTTGGGTTCCTCGGTTTCAATCGGCTCGGCGCGTTCTGCAGGTTCGGCATGCGCAGGAAGGTCATCGCTGTTCAAAGGCACGTCCGCACCGTCAGAATCCTGTTCCGCTTGCGCGGCGGTCTCGACAGAGGAGTCATCGCTTGGGGAAAGCGGCTTTGCAGGTTGCTCTGGCTCGACGCCTTCCGGCTCTTTCTCTTTGCTCATAAGCACCCCCTTGGCATGCGCATCGAACCTGTCAGGTGACTCGATCAATCGTGACATCGTATGATGCTGTTAGCGGTCAGACAACGGGCATTGCGCCCCATCCCCGTGCGCGGCGGGGTTAATCGGCAGAAAGCGCCCGAAGCCGCGTCAGGATCCCGGCGGCATCTGGGCTGTGCGCCGCACTGACCTTTTGAAAACCGGCCTCTCGGCATGGGTCCGCCACCGCGTCAGAGATTGCGACGATGGGCACGGCGAGCATGCGAACGCTGCCCTTCGCCGCGCACCAGTCGACCAGAACCTCGGCATTTCGTGTCGACCATAGCGTGATGGCCGATAGCGCACCTGTCTGCAGTGCTGCCGCAACGGGCGCCGGGGGATCGCCGGCAGGCACCGCCTGGTACAGCACCATATCCGTCACCTGCTGCCCTCCCGCGCGCAGCATTTCGCCCAGATCACGTGCCGTTTCCCGGCCCCGGGGGTAGAAAAAGTGCCGTATGCCCGTTCCCGGCGCCAGCCGCGCCATGGCCTCGACATTGCCATTGGCGCTCAACACGATGCCAAAGCCCAAATCGCGCGCGACAGAAGCTGTGCGCGACCCCACGCAAAGCACCGGCAGATCCCGCCGCTTGTCCAGGGCGGCAAAGGCCCGGATCGCATGACTGGAGGTGATCAACAGCCCACCGATCCCGATGGGCAGCTTGGACACAGGTGCAATCGGTTCGATCCGCATCAGCGGCCAGATCAGGCTGTCCATCCCTTCCGCCTCGAGCGCCTCCGCGAATCGGCGACTATCGGCCAGCGGACGGGTGAGCAGGACCGGCTTCATGGCTCAACCGGCGAAAAAATCCGGGCCTGCCCGGCGGCGCAACTCCTCGGCCGCATCACGACCCATCGCTGCGGCATCCGAGGGCGGCCCTTTGCGTTCGGTCCCGTGCCGCTCGGTCCCATCGGGCCGGATGATCTCGCCACGGAACCGAATGCTGCCGTCGATCAGGTCGGCAAGCCCTCCGATCGGCGTCTGGCAGGACCCGTCCAGGACCGCGAGGAAGGCCCGCTCGGCCGCGAGCCGGACCATTGTGTCACCATCGTGGATCGGCGCCAGCAATTCTTGGGTCAGATGATCTTCAACCCTGGTCTCGATCCCGATTGCGCCCTGGGCCACGGCTGGAAGCATGTTGTCGGGCTCGATCGCTTCTTGAACGACATGCTCCAACCCCAGCCGCCGAAGTCCGGCACAGGCGAGAAATGTTGCCTCGGCCACGCCGTCCTCAAGCTTTTTCAGACGGGTCTGAACATTCCCTCGAAACTCGACAATCTCGAGATCCGGGCGGCGGTGCAGCAACTGCGCCCGGCGCCGCAGCGACGACGTTCCGACAACCGCGCCTTCGGGCAACGCGGCGATGGAGGCGTGGCGCAGGCTCACAAATGCGTCTCGGACATCTTCGCGCGGCAGCAAGGCAGATATCTCGAGGCCCGGGGGCAGCAGGGTCGGCATGTCCTTCATGGAGTGGACCGCCAGATCGATCGTTCCGGCGAACAGCGCCTCTTCGATTTCCTTGGTGAACAGCCCCTTTCCGCCGATCTCGGACAGCGCCCGGTCCTGAACCCGGTCGCCAGTGGTCTTGATCACCGCGATCTCAAAGGCTAACTCGGGCAGGTTGTGGGCGGCCATCAGCCGGTCGCGGGTCTCGTGCGCCTGCGCCAGTGCAAGGACCGAGCCACGGGTGCCGATCCTCAGAGGTCGATCGGAAGAAGGAAGTGTCATTGCCGCTCCGTTTATCATTGCTGCGTTTCCCTGATAGTGCTGCGGCGCCCGCGCCGCAATGCATCACCCGGCGATGATTGTCCTCGGGCTGGAGGCGAGCTGCGACGAAACGGCGGCGGCCGTGGTCGCCGGCACGGCCGAGGGGCCCGGTACCATCCTCTCGAATGCGATCTACGGCCAGGAAGATCTGCACGACGGTTTCGGCGGCGTTGTGCCGGAGATTGCCGCCCGCGCCCATGCCGAGCGCGCCGACCAAGTGGTGCTACGCGCGCTCGAGGATGCAGGCACGACACTGGCGGAGATTGACGCCATCGCGGTGACCGCGGGGCCCGGGCTGATCGGCGGTGTCATGGCCGGTGTGATGACCGCCAGGGGAATTGCAGCGGGAGCGGGTCTTGCCCTGACCGGCGTGAACCATCTCGAGGGCCATGCGCTGACCCCGCGCCTGACGGATGGCGTGCCCTATCCCTATCTGCTGCTGCTCGTCTCGGGCGGGCATTGTCAGTTGATCGCCGTCGAGGGGCTGGGCGAGTACCGTCGGCTTGGGAGCACCATCGACGATGCGCCGGGGGAAGCCTTTGACAAGACAGCGCGTCTGCTGGGCCTGGGCTTTCCCGGCGGCCCAAGGGTTGAAGAGGCGGCGGCGAATGGCGATGCCAGCCGATTCCGGTTTCCGCGCCCGCTGCTGGACCGTGCCGGATGCGACATGTCGTTCTCAGGTCTCAAAACCGCAATCGCGCGGGCGCGGGATGCGCTGATCGCAGATCAGGGCGGGTTGTATCGCCGGGATGTTGCGGACCTCTCGGCGGGCTTTCAGGAAGCCGTGCGCACGGTTCTGGGCGACAAGACCGCCCGGGCGATGGATCTGTTCGCGACGGCACATCCGGGTTTGGCCGAACCGGTCCTGGCGGTTGCGGGAGGCGTCGCGGCGAACCGGGCCTTGCGGGCCGAGCTCGAGGAGCGGGCGCACGAACACGGGTTTCGGCTCGTCGCCCCGCCGCTGAAGCTGTGCACGGATAACGGCGCGATGATCGCCTGGGCCGGGTTGGAGCGTTTCGAGGCCGGAAATGTTTCGGGCAACGTGACACCAAGGCCCCGCTGGCCCCTTGACGAAACCGCCGCGCCCCTGTTGGGCTCGGGCAAGAAGGGCGCAAAGGCCTGACCTAGGAGAGAACGACATGCTCTATGCCATCATCTGTATCGACAAGCCGGGCGCGCTGAAAACCCGCCTGGACAATCGCGAGGCCCATCTGACCCATATTCAAAGCACCGACGGCGCGATCGTTCAGGCCGGACCCTTTCTGGACGCACAGGACAAGATGTGTGGCTCGCTGTTGATCATGGAGGCCGATGACATCTCTACGCCGGAGGCCTGGGCGGCAGAAGACCCCTATGCCAAGGCGGGTCTGTTCGAGAGCGTGTCCATACGACCCTGGAAACGCGTGGTCGGCTGAACCGGCCTGTCGGCCGGTCCCGCGCGTCCGCTGCCGAGCAAAATGCGATTTTCGACGCGCGCGGAATGGCCAGCGCTGTAAAGTTGGCAAAAGCAAATGGGAACCGGGATGAATTATTGGCTTTTCAAATCCGAACCAAACACGTGGAGCTGGGATGATCAGGTCGCCAAGGGCGATGTTGGTGAGGAATGGGACGGGGTTCGCAACTATCAGGCGCGTAACAATATGCGGGCCATGAAGATCGGTGATCTTGGCTTCTTCTATCACTCGGTCAATGAAAAGCGCATTGTCGGCGTGGTGGAGGTATGCGCCGAATCTCATCCGGACAGCACGACCGAGGATACGCGTTGGGATTGCGTCGATGTGCGTGCGGTCGCACCTGTTCCCCGCCCCGTGACGCTGGCCGAGATCAAGGCCGAGGAAAAACTGGCCGATTTCGCGCTGGTCAAGCAATCGCGCCTGTCGGTCGTGCCGGTGACCGTCGAGGAATGGGGGTTGATCTGCAAGATGAGCGGTTATTCCGGTTAGACGACCGGTCTACCCATCGCCGTCTGCCCGGATACGGTCGATCAGGGCGCGGGTGCTCGAATCCATTTCGACACAGGGATCGCCATGGAGTGCGGGCAACAGCGCGTTGGTCAGCACCTTGCCCAATTCGACACCCCATTGGTCGAAACTGTTGATTCCCCAAAAGACGCCCTGAGCAAAGACCTTGTGCTCGAAGAGCGCGATCAGGCGGCCGAGCGCGAAGGGGTCGAGTTGCCGGAAGAGAATGGTCGTGGAGGGTCGATCGCCAGGAAACACCCGGTGCGGGACAAGGCGGGCGATATCCTGGTCGCTGGCGCCTGCGGCGCGCATCTCGGCCTCGACCTCGATGGCGGTCCGCCCGAAGGCAAGCGCCTGGCCCTGAGCCAGGCAATTGGCCAGCAGCAGCGTATGATGCGCGGGATCGGCCGCCGTTGCGCGGGTCGCGGCGATGAAGTCGACAGGGATCACATCGGTGCCCTGATGGAGCAGCTGGAAAAAGGAATGCTGGGCATTGGTTCCCGGCTCGCCCCAAATCGCCGGGCCGGTTGACCGAGAGACGGGCTGTCCCGCAAGCGAGACGCGCTTGCCATTGGACTCCATATCAAGCTGCTGGATGAAGGCGGGGAAACGATCGAGCCGCTGATCATACGGGATCAGCGCGACGCTCGCGCAGCCCATCACATTGCGCCGCCAGATCCCGATCAACGCCAGGAGGATGGGCAGATTGCGCTCGACCGGTGCCTCGAGAAAATGCCGGTCCATGGCGGCCGCACCCGCCAGCATGTTCCGAAACCGCCGGGCCCCGATGCCGATGGCGAGCGAGAGCCCCACCGACGACCAGATCGAATACCGCCCCCCCCCCCCCTGCCACAAACCCAAAAACCCGTGCCCGGGGGTTGCCAAAGGGCGGCAAACCAAGCAAATGGGTGGAAACGCGGCCCAGCGGCCCCCCCCCCCCGCGCCCCCCCCCGGCCCGGGCC
>JBCCHW010000179.1:0-7259 GCA_039028555.1 Pseudomonadota bacterium
GAAGGATTTGTAGGCTGTTTGGTATTCCACAAATGACTTTGGATTTTGGATTAGCTCGGTTGCCCGATGCCAATGAATGGGTGCCGTGATCCCCTCTGGCAGCAGGGTTTTGCCGACTCCCTCGCGCACGCCATAGGCAGCGTCGACTGCCTTCTGCGAGAGGTTAACAACATCGGTGAAATCCGCAGATCTGAGCGACGTGCCGGCACCTTCCCAGTCGCTGAGATTGGCGGACTTTAGATTTGTCGCACGGAGGATCGACCGCTTCATCTTCGCCCCTTGGAGCTCCGCCCGCTCCATCTTCGCCTTGCGGAGGTTTGCACTCTCCATCTTCGCACTGCGGAGGTTCGTGCGCTCCATCTCCGCCTGGCTGAGGTCCGCCGACTCCAACCTCGCCATATAAAGGACCGCCCGCTCCATCTTCGCCCTGCTGAGCCCCGCCCGCTCCATCTTCGCATTGCTGAGATTCGCCGACTCCAACCTAGCCCTATAGAGGGCCACCCTGTTCATCTCTGCACCGAGGAGGACCGCCCGCTCCATCTTCGCCCGGCTGAGGTCCGCCCGCTCCATCTCCGCCCCGCTGAGGACTGCCCGCTCCATCTCCGCCCCGCTGAGGTCCGCCTGCTTGATCTGTGCTTCGCGGAGGTTCACCCGCTCCAACAAGGAGTTGGTCAGCAGTGCCCTGTTCAGGTTCCGCAGGGTCAGGTCCGCCTTGCGCAGGCAACAGTTGCGCAGATCCAGCGCATAGCCGTGATATGGTTCAGGACCCGTTCTAGGGATCGTTGTGGTCTTCTCAGAGCCCCCGCCGTTGCGGGGGCGGCGTTCCACCTCGATCTGCCGGTCGGTCCGGCGGCCGATTACCGTGATCGCCGCCTGGATGTCGATGCGGGGCCCGGGCAGGGCATCGAGCCAGTCATCGAGTTTCTTTTCCCGCTCCTTCAATTACTTGTCGCGCGCCTCCATCGCGGCGCCATCGGCGTTTTCCGGCCAGTCGGGCCATGGGGGTAGCGGGTTTCTCTCGGCTTCCGAGGCCGGGGCGTTGTTTCGGATATAGGCGCACAGGATCTCCATCACCTGGATGTGGTCGCGCAGCGAATCCTGGGCGATGCGCTCCAGCGCATAGATCCCTCCGAGGCGGACTTCGAGGTTGGGAACGGTTTCGGTGACCGCCTCCCACTCGCCAAAGGTGAGGTATGGCTCTTGCGCCTCCTTGGGCATCTCGGCGAGTTCGGGGGGCAGTTTGTTCTGGATATCGGGCCCCTCGCCCCATCGCTGGCTGAACCCCTCGCGCACCTCATGCCCGTCGACCATGCGGGTCCAGTGGATATAACGGGCGCGATAGGTGACGGTTTTCTCGGCCCCCAACTGATCGACGGCCTTGTTGATCCGGTCGGTGATGTGCCCGGCCTCGGCCGTTTGCGCATTGCGTTCGTTCATCCATGTCTTGATCAGCTGGAAGGGAATCGTGGCGAGCAGGGCCAGCGCGCCCAGCAGCGCGCCAAACGCGACGATCAGGTTGTTGATGGTGTCGGTCGTGCCGAACTCATCATTGATCTCGGCTTCGAGCCGGTCCAACAGGGCGACGGCGCGAAACGGCAGCTCCCAGGTAATGTAGATCCAGAGGCCGAGATAGATGACGCCGCCGAGAAAGATCGCGATCCAAAGATAGTTGCGGCGGAGCCATTCAACTACTTGCTGGATCGCGCCGCTTGTCTGAGGAATTGCGAAAACCCGGGCATCGCGCGCAATCGCGCTGACGGCATTGGCGACGGACTGATAAAATGTCGAAAGCCAGTTGGGACGGTAATTGTCTTTTGGATCCATCCCGCGATCATGCCTCAACTGCCGCCCGGGGTGAAGCGAAGGGTTCACGGAATCGTGGATTGTCTGCCCGGGGTCTGTTTGCCATCTGAGGGCGGGCGCCGAGAGGCGCACCCGATTTCTGGATGAAAGGACACCCCCATGCTCATGCCCCGCAAGAAAACCCCCGGTCTGGTCGTCGAGACGCTTGATGGCGCGGGGTTCGACCTCGGCAAGGATCTGGGCGAACGCGGCACGGTGATCTGTTTTTACCGCGGCCTGCACTGCCCGATCTGCGCCACCTATCTGGGCGAGTTCGAAAAGCAGGTCGCCGCCTTTGCCGAGCGTGGGGTGGGGGCGATTGCGCTCAGCTCCGACGGGCAGGAGCGCACCGCCCAGATGGCTGAAAAGGTGGGCGCCACGGCGCTGACATTCGGCTATGGCCTGACGCTGGAGAAGGCCCGCGAATGGGGCCTCTATCTGTCTGCCGGGCGGGGCAAGACCTCGATCGGGATCGAGGAGCCGGATCTGTTCTCGGAGCCCGGGCTGTTCATGGTCAGCGGGGATGGGTCGCTCTATTACGCCTCGGTCCAGACCATGCCCTTCGTGCGCCCGCATTTCCGCGAACTGGTGGCGGCGCTGGATTTCGCGATCGAGAAATCCTATCCCGCGCGCGGCGAATATGCCGGGCCCGTGTGAGCGGGGCGGGAGTTTCATCTGCTTGTCAAAATCCCCTTGACGGGGCAGGGTGGCTCTCGTAGATGAACCGGACCCCGCCAGACGGGGTCCTGCGCGGTTGTAGCTCAGTTGGTTAGAGTACCGGCCTGTCACGCCGGGGGTCGCGGGTTCGAGCCCCGTCAACCGCGCCACTATTCAACACATCATCATTCAGCACATCATCGGGCTGTTGCCTGTCGGCTCGGGCGGCGAGGATCCTTGATCCGGCCGCCCGGCTGCTGTTGAAATGCGCAGCGCTGAAACGGGGGCCGATCAGGGCGCTGACACAAGGTCTGACACGGGGTCTGACACGGGTCTTACACGGGGTCCGAAACGGGGGGAGGCCGATGGCCGAGGACAAGGTTCTGCAAGCGGTGCGCCGGGCGCTGGCGCTGGTGCGCGATGTGGCGGATATCCCGATCTCGGTGCGGTTGTGGGACGGGTCGGTCGAGCCGCTGGGCCGGGACGCGCCGCCGGGGCTGGCGGTGCGAATCGAGACGCCGGGGGTGGTGCCCTCGCTGCTGCGCCGGCCGACGCTCGACCGGGCGATCCGGCACTATGCCCATGGCCGGATCGATATCGAGGGCGGCAGCTGGGTCGATCTAGGGCGCCCCTTTGCGCTGGACAACTCGGTGCGCCGGCGGCTGCGCAAGGTTCCCCGGGGCACGCTGGCGCGGATCCTGCTGCCGCTGATCGTGGCGCGCGCCGACAATCCCGACGCAAGCCGCGGCTTTGAGGGCGATGCCGAGGGGGCGGCGCGCCAGGAGGGGGAGAACCGGCGTTTCATCCAGTTTCACTACGATGTCGGCGATGACTTCTATCGCCTGTTCCTGGACCCGGAGATGCAGTACTCCTGCGCCTATTTCCCCGAAGGCGTCGAGACGCTGGAGGCGGCACAGCTCGCCAAGCTCGACATGATCTGCCGCAAGCTGCGGCTGACCGAGGGGGAGCGGTTCCTGGATATCGGCTGCGGCTGGGGCGGGCTGGTGCGCCATGCGGCGAAACACTATGGGGTCAGGGCGCACGGCATCACCCTGTCGGACGCCCAGGCCGCCGAGGCAAAGGCCCGGGTGCAGCGCGACGGGCTGGGCGAGCGGGTGACCATCGAGATCGTGGATTACCGTGATCTGGGGGGCCAGTTCGACAAGATCGCCTCGATTGGCATGTACGAGCATATCGGGCTGAAAAACATCCCCCACTACTTTGGCAAGGTTCGCAGTCTGATGGCACAGGACGCGCTGTTCCTGAACCATGCGATCAGCCGGGGGGCCAAACGGCGCAAGGCGCGGTTCGCCAAACGGCCGGAACAGCGGGCGTTGCAGCGCTATATCTTTCCCGGCGGTGAGCTTGACGATATCGGCAACACCGTGGCCGCGATGGAAAAGGCAAAGCTGGAGGTCCATGATGTCGAGGCCTGGCGCCGCCACTATGAACGCACGACCCGGATCTGGTGCGAGCGCCTGACCGCGCGCCGCGCCGAGGCCGAGGCGCTGGTGGGGGCCCAGACCTATCGGCTGTGGTCTGCCTATCTGGGGGGGTGTTCGCTGGCGTTTCTGCGCGGATCGGCCCGGATCTATCAGACATTGGCCTCGCAATCGCCCAAGGGGATCCCGCCGCTGCCGCCGTCGCGGGCCGATCTTTACCGATAAGCAGCGGGTGAGCCCCCGGCGCAGGGACGCGCCGGAGGATGTTCGGGGCGGCTATTTCAGCGCGTCGACATTGATGCCGATGGTGACAGCGCCCAGCCGGGCGCCGTTGTCGCGCGCCACGGTCAGGCTGGTCTGGGCGATGTTGATGCCGCCATCTTCCTCGACCTCGTCGATAAAGACGGCCTTGGCCCCCACCGGGTAGGTCTGTTTCCACTTGGCCTCGTCGCCCTGCATATAGTCGCCGGTGGCGTTGGTCTGGCCGACATTCATGCCGTGATTGTCCATGATGAAAATCTCGGTAATCACCCCGCCCGAGGCCGCCTTGACGCCCCTTAAAAAGGCCGAAAGGTCGTTGCCCATGGTGGTGTCGATCAGCGTGCCGCCGCCGCGCAGCTTTTCCTTGCGCCAGCGCTGATCGAGATTGTCGATATCCTTGCCGGTGTATCCGAGATGGTCGATATTCTGCTGATCGACCGCGGTGATGATCTCGTCCGAGCCGAGCCAGCCACGGATATCGCTGTCGATATAGGCGTTGATCTTTTCCTGATAGTTTTCGGCAATGGCGCTGGAGCCCAGTGCCAGCGAACCGATGATGGCAAGAACCGATGATGCAAGACGTTTGGTCATTTTGTTTTCTCCCTAGAAATCGAGTCTCAGCTCGTTTATGGCGTTTGGTATGCCACATCCCAGATATCACAAGCGATGGGATCCCGTCACCCGGTTTCTGGAAATGCCCGGGCCGCACCGATGGGATCGGATTCCTGCGGTCGTCGGGGCAAGCCGGGCAGAGATCGTCATGCCGCAGTGCGCAAAAGACGTTGCGCTGCGGAAGCAATATGTGGAACATCGGTTTGCCTGCACTGCATCGTCGCAACCCCGGCCTGGTTTGTTGACCCGTCCGCGGCTGACGGGTAAACGGGGCGCGTAATGCGATGCCAGCCAGTTCATGAGGTGAGCCTGCATGGAAGACCTTCTCCGCGAGTATCTCCCGATTCTGATTTTTCTCGGTCTGGCGATCGCGTTGGGATTGTTCCTGATGACCGCGCCGCTGTTGATTGCGCCCAGCAATCCCGATCCTGAAAAGATCTCGGCCTATGAGTGCGGATTCAACGCCTTTGACGACGCGCGGATGAAGTTTGATATCCGGTTTTATCTCGTGTCGATCCTGTTCATCATCTTCGATCTCGAGATTGCCTTCCTGTTTCCCTGGGCGGCGGCCTTTGGCGACCTGTCGGCCACGGCCTTTTGGTCGATGATGGTGTTCCTGGGCGTGCTGACGATCGGCTTTGCCTATGAGTGGAAGAAGGGGGCGCTGGAATGGGAGTGATCGCATCAACGGGTGCGGGCGCTGACCACGAGGTTATGGCCGCCCAGCTGTCGGACGAGTTGGCCGACAAGGGCTTTTTGCTGACCAATACCGAGGATCTGATCACCTGGGCGCGCACCGGCTCGCTCTTTTGGATGACCTTCGGGCTCGCCTGCTGTGCGGTCGAGATGATGCATACCTCGATGCCGCGCTATGATGTCGAGCGGTTCGGCTTTGCCCCGCGCGCCTCGCCGCGCCAGTCCGACGTGATGATCGTCGCGGGCACGCTGACCAACAAGATGGCGCCCGCGCTGCGCAAGGTCTACGACCAGATGCCCGAGCCGCGCTATGTCATCTCGATGGGCTCCTGCGCCAACGGGGGCGGATATTATCACTACAGCTATTCGGTGGTGCGCGGATGCGACCGGATCGTGCCGGTCGATATCTATGTGCCGGGCTGCCCGCCGACGGCGGAGGCGCTGCTTTACGGCATCCTCCAGCTTCAGCGCAAGATCCGGCGGACCGGAACGATTACCCGCTAAGGAGGCGACATGTCCGATCCGATGATGGAACTGGGCGAGATCATCGCCGCCACCCAGGCCGACAATGTGGTCTCGTTTGACGTGACCCATGGCGAGCTGACCCTGATTTCGACGGTCGCGGGCCTGCCCGTGGTGGTCGCCTATCTGCGCGACAATTCCAGTTGTCAGTTCACCACCATGATCGACATCACCGCGGTCGACTATCCAGAGCGTGAGAGCCGGTTTGACGTGGTCTATCACTTCCTCTCGATGCGCCAGAACCACCGGATCAGGGTCAAGGTCGTGGCGGGCGAGGAGACCGTGATCCCCTCGATCGTCGGGCTGCACCCCAGCGCCAACTGGTTCGAGCGCGAGGTGTTCGACATGTACGGCATCCTGTTTTCGGGCCATCCGGACCTGCGCCGGATCCTGACCGATTACGGCTTTCGCGGCTATCCGCTGCGCAAGGATTTTCCCACCACGGGCTATACCGAAGTGCGCTATGACGAGACGCAAAAGCGGGTGGTCTACGAGCCGGTGGAGCTGGTCCAGGACTACCGCCAGTTCGACTTTATGAGCCCGTGGGAGGGTGCGGAATACATCCTGCCCGGCGACGAGAAAAAGGAGGGCTGAGGCAATGGACGGTGTCGCAGACGCAACCGAGGACGCAGTCCGGGCCGTCGCCGTCGCTTATTGCGAGGCGATCCACCATGCGCAGCCGCAAGTGTTCGAAGAGATGTGCCACGAGCGGTTTCTGATGACCGCGGTCGACGGGGCGGGCGCCCCGGTCTTTTGGGACAAGGCGGCCTATCTGGAGCGTGTCGCGGGCCGCGACCCGTTCCCGGGCGCGCCGTCATACGAGATCCTCACGGTGGATGTCTGGGGCGACGAGACCGCGCATGTCAAATTGTGGGTCGACGTGCCCCCGCGCCGGTTCGCGGATTATCTGGGCTTTTTCCGCGTCGGGGACGAGTGGAAGCTGATCACCAAGCTGTTTCGCACGGCCAGCGGCCCCGCGCTGTAAGGAGATTTTCCATGGACGGATCGATCGATACCCAGACCGGTGAGCAGCGGATCCGGAACTTCAATATCAACTTTGGGCCGCAGCACCCTGCTGCCCATGGTGTTTTGCGGATGGTGCTGGAGCTTGACGGCGAGATTGTCGAGCGGACGGACCCTCATATCGGTCTGCTCCATCGTGGCACCGAAAAGCTGATGGAGAGCCGGACCTATCTGCAAAACCTGCCCTATTTCGACCGGCTCGAC
>JBCCHW010000180.1:0-7233 GCA_039028555.1 Pseudomonadota bacterium
ATCAGCGCGGGGCTCGATTATCCCGGGATCGGGCCGGAGCACAGCTGGCTGCACGATATGGGGAGGGTCGAATATGTCTCGGTCACGGATCGGGAGGCGCTGGATGCGTTCCAGCTGTGCTGTGAGACCGAAGGCATCATCCCGGCGCTGGAGCCGTCCCACGCGCTGGCCCATGTGGCCAAGATGGCGCCGGATCTGCCTGCCGATCACCTGCTGGTCATGAACATGTGCGGGCGCGGCGACAAGGATATCTTCACCGTAGCAGACGCGCTGGGCGTCAAGATCTGATCGGGCGACCCCCGGAAAAAGGACCAAATGGCTAAGTTTTATATCGGGGATCTTGTGGTCCTGAAATCGGGCTCGATGCGGATGTGTGTCGAGGATATCGACGAGGATGCGGGCACCGTCTCGACCGTCTGGTGCAACGAGGGCGTGATCGGCCGCGACACCTTTGCCCTCGCCCTGCTCAACAAATGGGAGCACCGCGAAGAAGGCCGCGGCGGCGGGCGCCCCCATGGCGGCGACCGCGAGGGCGGCGGCAAACCCTATCGCGGCGGCGGCGACCGGGGCGGCGACCGTGGCGGCCATGACCGGGGCGGGCGCGGCGATCGCGGCGGCGACCGTGACGGCGGCTGGGGCCACGACAAACCCCGCAAGCAGGGCTGGGACGGCAAGCCCCGCGACAAGAAATACTACCGCAACGACGACTAAACCAAGGCC
The DNA here is from genome assembly GCA_039028555.1 of Pseudomonadota bacterium. GTDB lineage: Bacteria > Pseudomonadota > Alphaproteobacteria > Rhodobacterales > Rhodobacteraceae > Thermohalobaculum. The sequence continues at coordinate 721 of JBCCHW010000180.1, forward strand.
CGGCGGCCCGCGCCCGCCGGGCGACCGGCTTTCGGAGACGCAGCATGACCAAAAACCGCATCGCCGCCTGTTTCGACCGGCTGGGACAGCAAAACAAAAGCGCCTTTGTCAGCTTTGTCATGGCCGGGGATCCCGACCGTGAGACGGCGCAGAAAATCCTCAACGGCATGCCCGGCGCTGGCGTGGACGTTATCGAGATCGGCATGCCCTTCACCGACCCGATGGCTGACGGCCCCTCGATCCAGCTGGCCGGGCAACGGGCGCTGGCGGCGGGCATGTCGCTGACCGCGACGCTCGAGATGGTCACCGCCTTTCGCGCGGCCGATGACACCACGCCGATCATCCTGATGGGCTACTACAACCCGATCTATTCGATGGGGGTCGAGGCCTTTCTCGAGGCCGCCATCGCCGCCGGGGTCGACGGGATGATCGTGGTCGATCTGCCGCCCGAAGAGGATGAGGAACTGTGCCTGCCCGCGAACGCCGCGGGGCTCAGCTTTATCCGGCTCGCAACCCCGACGACCGACGACAAACGCCTGCCCGCGGTCCTCGCGAACACGTCCGGGTTCGTCTATTACGTCTCGATCACCGGGATCACCGGCGCCGCCTCGGCCCAGGCCGATCACGTGGCGCCCGATGTCGCGCGGATCAAGGCGGCCTCAAGCCTGCCGGTTTGCGTGGGCTTTGGCATCAAGACGCCCGAGAACGCCGCCGCCATCGCGCGCGTGGCCGATGGCGTGGTGGTAGGCTCGGCCATTGTCGACCGGATCGGCCGGGGCGACAGCGCCGAGGACGTGCTCAGCTTTGTCGCTGATCTCGCCGCGGGGGCCCATACCGCGCGATAGGGCTTTTGACGCAGGCGCGCATTGGCTAGGCTGCCTCCCAAAACCAACCGGGAGGATTTCATGTCAGAGCTTGATCTGGGCGGCGGCAATGCGCTGTACTATCTGCACACCAAACCATCGCGCGGCGGCGCGCCGACCTTTGTCTTTGTCAATGCGCTGACCGGCAGCACCGATCATTGGGAGGCGGTGATCGCCCCCGCCCTGCGCGAGGCCGGGTTTGGAACCCTCAGCTATAACTTTCGCGGCCAGGCCGAGAGCCGGTTTGCCGATGGCGTTGAGCTCACCGACGATCTGATCATTGGCGACATACAGACCCTGTTGGCCGAACTGGCACCCGAGCGGCCCATTCTGGTGGGCCTGTCGGTGGGCGGGCTTTACGCCGCGCGTGCGGTTCTGGCGGGCGCCCCGGCGGCGGGTCTGGTCTTTCTGAACACATTGCGCGAAATCGGCCCCCGGATCGCCTGGGTCAACGACGCCCTGCCGGTGATCACCGCCCATGGCGGCGTCGGCCTGTTGATGGATGCGACACTGCCCATGCTGGTGGGCCCGGATTTCCTGGCCAAGATGCGGGCCAACTGCCTGACCGGCACCTATGAACCCACTGATCCTGCCAGCGGCCATGCCAACCTGATGCGCAATGCCCCTGCGACGGACTGGGCACCGGACTGGTCGCAGCTGACCCTTCCCGTGCTCAACATTCAGGGGCTGAAAGACCGGGTGTTCTATGACGCCGATGTGGTTGCGCGCCTGTTGGCGAAAATTCCCGACAAACGGCTGGAAGAATGGGAGGAGTACGGGCATCTTCTTCCCCTGGAAGCACCGGACCGGCTCGCACAGAGCCTCGCCCGGTTTGGAGCCGAACTCGAATCCCGCTGAACAGGAGCGCGCCATGGAGCTGAACCCGAAATCCAAAACCATTATGGCCAGCCCGGATTACTTCACCGGCCATGTCACCCAGGAAGTCATCATCCGCGCGCCCGAACCCGCCACCTATTCCGCGCTGCGCGTTACCTTCCAGCCGGGCGGGCGCACAAACTGGCATACCCATCCCTATGGCCAGACGCTCTATATCCTCAGCGGGTACGGACGCTTTCAGACCGAGGGCGAAGCGCCCGTCGATCTGCGCCCCGGCGATACGGTATGGATCCCGCCGCACGAGAAACACTGGCACGGCGCCCATCCCGAACACGCCATGACCCATCTCGCCATGCAGCAAAAGGACGAAACCGGCCAGCATATCGAATGGATGGAGCCGGTCTCGGACGAAGACTATACCGCCGGATCAGCCTGAAACACGGTGCGCATGACGGGGGCGTGGGCACCCCCGTCAGCCCATCAGGCTCGCCTGACAGGGTCGATCCGGGCCGTGTTTCGGGCCGGAAAATTGCCATCCCCTTTGCATCCCCTTTGCACTACCAAAGCATCCCCCCCGATTCCGGGCCGAACGCTAGGTGATTGAAACCCCGCGGCGACGGGGTTATCTAGCGCAAAACACGCGAGAAGAGAGCAGCGATGAACTGGATCACCGAGTACGTCCCGCCAAAGATCAAGAACTTCTTCCAGCGGCGCGATACGCCCGAGAATCTCTGGGCGAAGTGCCCGTCATGTGGTCAGATGATCTTTCACCGCGAGTTGAGCGACAACCTGATGGTCTGCCCCAGCTGCAATCATCATATGGCAATCACCCCGCGCGACCGCTTCGCATCCCTGTTCGACGGCAAGATCTTTACCGAGATCGAGGTGCCCGAACCGCTGGCCGACCCGCTCAGCTTTCGCGACTCCAAACGCTATACCGAGCGGATGCGCGATGCGCGGAAAAAAACCAATGAAAACGAGGCGATGCTGGTGGTTCAGGGCGAACTGCACGGCGTCACAACCGTTGCTGCGGCACAGGATTTCAGCTTCATGGGCGGGTCGATGGGCATGGCTGTCGGCAATGCGCTGTTGAAGGCGGCCGAGACCGCAACCGGTATCGGAGCGCCCCTGGTGGTGTTCTCCGCCGCCGGTGGCGCGCGCATGCAGGAGGGCATCCTCTCGCTGATGCAGATGCCGCGCACCACGGTGGCGGTCGACATGATGCGCGAGGCGGGCTTGCCCTTCATCGTCGTGCTGACCCACCCCACGACCGGCGGCGTCACCGCGAGCTTCGCCATGCTGGGCGACATTCACCTCGCCGAACCCGACGCGCTGATCTGCTTCGCCGGCCCCCGCGTGATCGAACAGACCATCCGCGAGAAACTGCCCGAAGGGTTCCAACGCTCCGAATACCTGCTCGATCACGGCATGATCGACCGCGTGGTCTCGCGCAAGGAAATGCGCGACGAGATCGGCACGATCCTGCGCATGCTGATGGGCCATCCCCCTCTGATCAAAGGGAATTTGCCGTCGCCCGAGGCAGGCACGCCCACCGCCGACACCCAGGCCTGACCAAGGTGACCGCCACCAGTGACGCGATCCTCGCGCGCCTGCTCGAGCTGCATCCGAAGATCATCGACCTGACCCTCGACCGCATGTGGCGCCTGCTGGGCGAGATGGGAGACCCGCAAACGGCGCTCCCACCGGTGATCCACATCGCCGGCACTAATGGCAAGGGCTCGTCGCTCGCCATGATCCGCGCCGGGCTCGAAGGGGCGGGGCGGCGCGTGCATGCCTATACATCCCCCCATCTCGCGCGGTTTCACGAGCGGATCCGACTGGCGGGAGAACTGATATCAGAACCCAATCTGACCGCCCTGCTCGCCGAATGCGAAACCGCCAACGGCCCTGTTCCCATTACCTTTTTCGAGATCACGACGGTCGCGGCCCTGGTCGAGATGGCCCGTCGCCCGGCAGATTACACCTTGCTCGAAGTCGGCCTCGGCGGTCGCCTCGACGCCACAAACGTGATCCAGCCGCATCTCAGCGTCATCACCCCCGTCTCGATCGATCATCAGCAATATCTGGGAGAGACGCTGGCCGAGATCGCCGGCGAGAAGGCCGGGATCCTGAAACCCGGCGTGCCCTGCATTGTCGGACCGCAGGACGATATCGCCCGCGAAGTGATCGAAGACCGGGCGGCCCGGATCGGCGCACCCGTCCATCTTTTTGGCCAGGACTGGATGGCGCGCACCGAGCACGGGCGGCTGGTCTTCGAGGACGGGCAAGGCCTCCTCGATTTGCCCCTGCCACGGCTGCGCGGCGCACACCAGATCCAGAATGCCGGCATCGCCATCGCGGCGCTGCGGGCGCTGGAAGACGGTGATCCCGAGGCTGCGGTGACAAAGGCCGAATGGCCCGCCCGGATGCAGCGCCTGCGCCATGGCCCGCTGATCGAGCGCCTTCCCCCGGGGGCGGAACTCTGGCTCGACGGCGGGCACAACGCCGCCGCCGGCGCAGCACTGGCCGACCTGATCAAAGAAATCACGGCCCGGGCGGCAGCCCCGCTCTGGCTCATCTCTGGTCTGCTCGATACGAAATCGGCCGTCGACTATCTGCGCCCGTTCGCCCCGCTTGCGGCAGGAATCCGCACCGTTGCAATCCCCGAGACCGAGGCAAGCCTGTCTGCGGATGCCCTCGCGACCCAGGCCCGCCTCGCGGGCCTGAAAGACCCGCAACCGGCAGGATCCGTCGCCGAAGCTCTGGCAGATGTTCTGGCCAGGTCACCGGACCCAGCCCCGCGGATCCTGATCTGCGGATCGCTCTATCTCGCCGGGATCATCTTGCGCGACCACACCTGACCAGCCGGACCGCGACCGGAGACGAGACATCACGCCCGCCAAAAGCAAAACGCGGCCCCGTAGGGGCCGCATTCATAGGCGTGTTTGCGTCAGCAAACTCCGCTTGGTTCAAAGCGTCGGGAAGCCGCCGGCGCGGCGACCGTCAAAGCGCGCCTTTGATCCAGGTGGAAATGCCCGTTTTCGAATCCGCACCGACCTTTTTGTCGGCCACAGCGCCATCCTTGAAGAGCAACAGCGTCGGGATCCCGCGAACGCCATACTGCGACGGCGCGTTCGGGTTCTCGTCGATATTGACTTTGACGATTGTCACCTCATCGCCCATCTCGCTGGCGATTTCCTCCAGCGCCGGACCGATCTGCTTGCAGGGCCCACACCACTCGGCCCAGAAATCCACCACGACCGGCGTGTCGGAGTTCAGCACCTTCTCATCAAACTCGTTATCATTGACGGCAACAGTCGCCATGTCCAGATCCTCTCATATTGCGCTGAACCGAATCTATGTGTCGCCCCGGGTCAAATCAATCCCCGTCTGCTGTTGAAGTGCTGATGCAAACCTGTTTTGCAAAACCGTATCCGGTAACAGCATCAGCGTCCGCGCGCGGGTCCACAGCAACCCGGCCTCAACCTGACGGTCAGTGAAAACTCCTTTACACGCATAGAGATAGGCGCCCATCTGGGCCAGATAAGGCGCTGGGACATCGGCCACGCGATCCGGCACATGCCAATCGGTCTTGAAGTCGACGATCAGCACTCTGCGGGGCGTGACCAGCAATCGATCGATCCGCCCCAACATGGGTCGGCCCCCGGTGGCGGGCAAGGGCAGCGAAATCGTTGCCTCACCCAGTGAATCCTCTGCAAAGAGTTCCGCAAAGGCCGGCGCGTCGAGGATCTCGGCCGCTTCGGCAATCGCCTCGTCGGCAAGCGCGGGCGCAAGCCCCGGCATGGACTGTTCGAGCAAGGCTCTGGCCGCAGCCGCACGGGCACGGGCCTCTACTTCCGGCAGGCGTTCCAACAACAGATGGACCGCCAGACCGCGAAGCCGTGCCTCCTCCGGCTCGGGACCTTCGGGAGATGCCGGCGTGGGACCGCTCCCCCCCAATGCCGAGGGGGACAACCGTAACGCACGGGCCTCGCCAGCCACCGGCGTCAGCCAGTCGGGCTCTATCGGCCTCTCCGGCACGGCGGCCGACGGCGCGTGCCCGGGCGCGTCAGGCGGGCTGGCGCCGGAATCAAATCGAAGGATCGGATCTTCGGCACCAGGCTGTTTCACCGTCTGCGTCGGCCCCATCCCGGCCATCGCTTGTTCCAGAACGCCGTACCAGCTTTTGTCCGCATCCCGCCGCTTGCCGGCACCGCAAAAGATCAGCCAGTCCTCGGCCCGGGTCAGACCGACATACAAGAGCCGTTTGTCCTCGGCCTCGGCTTTCGCCGCGACGGCTGCGCGCGCGGTCGCGGCAGGTTCGTCATCCGCCTCGGCGCGACCGGCCCACAGTGTGACATCTTGATCCGGCAGCGGAAGCAGGACCGGCGTGCCCGCCCCCCTTCGACCGGTCGAAACCGTGTCGGGCAAGATGACGATCGGTGCCTCCAACCCCTTGGCACCATGGATCGTCATCACCCGGACTTCGTCGGCTCCCTTCTCCATCTCGCGTTTCAATGTGACATCGCCCGCTTCGATCCAGGTCACGAATCCCGTCAGGCTGGGTGTCTCCCGCGCCTCATAGGCCAGGGCCTGGGCCATCAATTCATCGATGCAATCTTCGGCCTCCGGTCCCAGCCGCGCGATCAGCCGCCGGCGCCCGTCATGCGCCACAAAGAGCCGTTCGAGGAATTCGTAAGGCGCCAGATACCCCGCGCGGGCCGCCATATCGCGCAGCATCTCGGCATCGCGGGCATGCGCCCCGCCTGCGGCCATCATCCCGGCCCATAACCGCCCCTCGCGGCCATGGGCG
>JBCCHW010000181.1:0-7169 GCA_039028555.1 Pseudomonadota bacterium
CGAGGCGCTCAAGACGCTCGGCATCGCGGCCGAGGATATCGACACCGTCATCGTCACCCACCTTCACTATGACCACGCGGGCACGCTCGACTGTTTTCCCAATGCCAGGTTCCACCTGCAGGCGGCCGAGATCGCCTATGCCACCGGACCTTGCATGTGCATGTCGGCGCTGAAAATGCCGTTCTCGATGGAGCACATCATCGAAACGGTGAAACTGATTTACTCGGGCAAGGTGATTTTCCACGACGGCGACGGGTTCATTGCGCCTGGGGTCACGGTCCATGCCATCGGCGGGCACTCCAAGGGGCTGATGTCGGTCCGTGTCAAGACTGCGGCCGGCTGGCTCTGCCTCGCCTCCGATGCCAGTCATTTCTACGAGAACTTTGTCGGGCGCAAACCCTTTCCCATCGTTGTAGATGTCGAGGCGATGTACCGGGGTTGGGACATCATTCAGACCCTCGCTTCGAGCACCGAGCAATGCGTACCCGGGCACGACCCGTTGGTCATGGAACTTTTTCCCGGCGCGGGAATCCCCAATGTCGTCCGGCTCGATCAGGGGGCCAGCCGGCTTCTCAGCTAGGGTGTGTCCCGGCAGACAGGCGTCGCCGGGCCTACTTGCTCTCGGATTGTTGATCGGGCTTGGTGTCGCTCACGACGCTGGTGGTGTCGCGAGGTGCCGACGCGTCGTCAGATTTGGCTTGCCCGGTCGCGCTTGATGTCCGTTCGCGGGCTTTGTCCCAAAGTTCCGCATGGTCGCTCACTGGGTTTTCCGCCGACGCTGGCACTGCCAGCGCTGCGATGGCGAAGAAGGCGGGAAGGAAACGTGTCATCCGGCGTACTCCCGATTGTCGCTGCACTCGCGATGGTAGCGCTGCAGGGAGGTGTTTCACCGGCCCCGCAGGTCACGATCTTGTGAAAAATTCCAGGATCATAGTGTCGATTGTGCCGATTTTCGTGGCGGCAACATCGGTATGAGTGCGTTCCTGAACCACGCGAGGCGGTTCCGGGCCTAGATTGCGGCCTTCAACGCTTCCATCTGGCGGGTCAGACCACCGATATGCGCATCATGTTTCAGCCGGCCTTCATCGTCGAACGCCGCGTGAGAGTTTCCGACGCAAACCTCCTGTTCGACCACCAGCCTGACCTTGAACGGCATCAGATAGAGATACATCAGCGCCATCGCGCGCTGTCCGCCCGCGGACCCTGCCGCCGAGGCCACCACCGCAACCGGTTTGCCGACCAGGGGGGCGGGGCGCGGGCGCGAGACCCAGTCGAGCATGTTCTTCATGACGCCGGAGGGTGCCTTGTTGTACTCGGTGGTCGACATGACGATTGCGTCAGCCTCCCGGATCTGATCGCAGAGTGTGAGAACAGGTTCTGGCATGCCCGCCGCTTCGACATCGCCATCATAGAGCGGGAGGTTGAGATTTGCGAAGGTAAACGCGCTCGGTTCAAAGATCCGGGCGGCTTCGTTGACCAACATCGTGTTGAAACTGCCTTTGCGCAGGGATCCGGAAATACCAAGCAACTTCATAAAGTTAAGCTCCTTAGGAATGAATTGGCCCGTCGCCGCAGGCCATTGCCGCCTCGCGCACTGCTTCGCTATAGGTCGGGTGCGCGTGGCAGGTCAGCGCGACGTCCTGGGCCGAGGCGCCAAACTCCATGGCAACACAGATCTCGTGAATCAGGTCGCCAGCTGCCGGGCCGATGATATGGCAGCCCAGGATCCTGTCTGTTTCGGTATGGGCAAGGATCTTGACGAAACCTTCAGGCGCGAAATTCGCCTTTGCCCGTCCATTGGCCATAAAGGGGAACTTGCCGACCTTGTAGGGCGTTCCGGCCGATTTCAGGTCTTCTTCGGTCGCGCCGACGCTGGAGACTTCGGGGGTTGTATAGATCACGCCGGGAATGATGCCATAGTTCACATGGCCATGCTTGCCCGCGATCTCTTCGGCCACGGCCATGCCCTCGTCTTCGGCCTTGTGTGCAAGCATCGGGCCGGTGATCACGTCGCCGATGGCGTAAATTCCGGGAACTGTCGTGCGCCAGTGATCATCGGTCTTGACCACGCCGCGAACGGTTTCGACGCCGACCCGGTCGAGCGCGAGACCCTCGGTATAGGGGCGCCGGCCCGTCGCCAGCAGAACGATATCGGCCTCCAGCGAATGCGTGCTGTCATCCTTGCGCAGCGCATAGTTGACGGTCAGCGTGTCGCCCTTGTCGACGCCCGACACGGCGGCGCCGAGAACAAACTTGATGCCCTGCTTTTTCAGAATCTTCTGGAACTGTTTCGAAACCTCGCCATCCTGACCCGGGGTGATGTGATCGAGGTATTCGACCACCGTCACCTCGGCCCCCAGGCGCGACCAGACCGAGCCGAGTTCGAGCCCGATGACGCCGGCACCGATCACGACCATTTTCTTGGGAACGTCGGCAAGATCGAGCGCGCCCGTCGAGGTCACCACCCGTTCCTCGTCGACCTCGACACCGGGCAGCGAGGCGGGCTCGGACCCCGTCGCGATCACGATATTCTTGGTCGAGAGGGTCTGGTCCCCGACCTTGACCTCGGTCGCCGAGACGATCTCGCCCCAGCCCTTCACATAGTCCACCTTGTTCTTTTTAAACAGAAATTCGATGCCGGAGGTGTTCGCCGTGATGACACCGTCCTTGTATTCGAGCATCTTGGGGATATCGACCGAGACCTCCTTGGCCATGATCCCCATCTTGGCAAAGCTTCCCTCGGCCTCGTGGACCATTTCCGAGGCATGGAGCAGCGCCTTTGACGGGATACACCCCACATTCAGACAGGTGCCGCCCAGCGCGCCGCGCCCCTCGACGCAGGCGGTTTTCAACCCCAGCTGCGCGGCCCGAATGGCACAGACATAGCCGCCGGGGCCACCGCCGATGATCACAATGTCATAGTCGCTCATTTTAACGTCCTGTTAACTTTGAGACCGCTTTTTCGGTTCATTAGCTTGCGGGAGAACAACGATGCATTTCAAAGTCATTCTCATTGCGCTTTTGGTCCAAACACCGGGTCTTGTTCCCAAACACACTTCAATGGTGCTCACGCACGCCGCCGATGACGTTCATCATGGCGGAAGGACCGATAGTGCCGGATGCCACAAGGATCGAAAGACCGGAACGCGACACTGTCATTGATCCTCAAAGATCCATCAACAGGCGGCGTGGATCCTCCAGCGCCTCCTTGACGCGCACGAGGAAGGTCACCGCCTCCTTGCCGTCGATGATCCGGTGGTCGTAGCTGAGCGCCAGGTACATCATCGGGCGCGCCTTGATTTCGCCGCCCACCACCATCGGGCGCTGTTGAATTTTATGCATGCCGAGGATGCCCGACTGCGGCGGGTTCAGGATCGGCGATGACATCAGCGAGCCGTAGACGCCGCCATTCGAGATCGTGAAGGTTCCGCCCTGCATGTCCGCCATGGTCAGCTTGCCGTCGCGGGCCTTCTCTCCCAGACCCGCAATGGTCTTCTCGATATCGGAGAAGCCGAGCTGATCTGCTTCGCGTACGATCGGCACTACAAGACCGGTCGGCGTGCCGACCGCAACGCCGATATGGTAATAGTTCTTATAGACGAGTTCATCGCCGTCGATTTCGGCATTCACCGCCGGGACTTCGTGCAGCGCGTGGCAGCAGGCTTTGACGAAAAAGCTCATGAAGCCCAGTTTCACGCCGTGCTTTTTGACGAACTCGTCCTTGAACTCGTTGCGCAGCGCCATGATCGCGGTCATGTCCACCTCGTTATAGGTGGTGAGCATGGCGGCGGTGTTCTGGGCGTCTTTCAGCCGGCGCGCGATGGTCTGGCGCAGGCGTGTCATGCGCACGCGTTTTTCGCGCTGGGTCTCGTTCGCGGCGATGGCGGCGGGGGCAGGGACAGGTGCCGGGGCACCGACGGCGGTGCGCGCGACGTCTTCCTTCATGATCCGGCCATCGCGGCCCGTGCCGGTGACAGCGGCGGGGTCGATCCCCTTTTCAGCCATCATCTTTTGTGCCGACGGCGACGCGACAGACGCCGTGGCGGTCCCGGCGGCGGGCGCGGGCGCGGCCTCGGGCGCCTCAGGTGTCGCCTCGGCAGCGGGCGCTGCGGCTGCTGCACCCCCCTCGCCTTCGTTGATTGTCGCGAGCAACGCATCGACGCCCACCGTGTCGCCCTCGCTGGCAACATGTTCCGCCATCGTGCCGCTGACGGGTGAGGGAACCTCGACGGTGACCTTGTCGGTTTCCAACTCGCACAGCATCTCGTCGACCGCGACCGCGTCGCCGGGATTCTTGAACCAGGTCGCCACTGTGGCTTCGGTCACCGATTCACCTAAGGTAGGGACCCTGACTTCAGTTGACATTTCACGCGTCTCCTTCGAGATCCAGCGCGGCCGCAACCAGCGCTTCCTGTTCAGCTTTGTGCTGGGCGGCGAGCCCGGTTGCCGGTGACGCCGAGGCGGGGCGTCCGGCATATCCTGCGCGCTGAGCCTTGCCGCCCGCGCGGCCGAGGACCCACTCGAGATTGGGCTCGACAAAGAACCAGCCCCCCTGGTTCTTGGGCTCTTCCTGACACCAGATGACATCGGCGTTCTTGAACCGGACCAGTTCGCGCGTCATCGAGAGGGCCGGGAACGGATAGAACTGTTCGAGCCGCATCAGATAGATGTCGTCGATCCCTTCGGCATCGCGTTTCTCGAGCAGGTCGTAATAGACCTTGCCCGAGCAGATGACGACACGGCGGATCTTCTCGTCGGCCACCAGTTTGGTGTCGGAAAGCCCGTATTGCGCATCGTCCCACAACACGCGGTGAAAGCTGGAACCGTCGGTGAACTCGGCCTTGGTGCTGACGCAGTGCTTGTGGCGCAACAGCGATTTCGGGGTGAACAGGATCAAGGGCTTGCGAAAGCTGCGCTGCAGCTGCCGGCGCAGAATGTGGAAATAGTTCGCCGGCGTCGTGCAATTGGCGACAATCCAGTTATCCTCGGCGCTCAGCTGCAAGTACCGCTCAACCCGGGCCGAAGAATGCTCGGGCCCCTGTCCCTCATAGCCATGGGGCAACAGCATCACGAGGCCTGACATGCGCAGCCATTTGCGTTCGCCGCAGCTGATGAACTGATCGATCATGATCTGGGCGCCATTGGCGAAATCGCCGAACTGCGCCTCCCAAAGCGTGAGCGCGTTGGGTTCAGCCAGCGAATAGCCATACTCATAGCCAAGAACCGCATATTCCGAGAGCATCGAGTCGATGACCTCGTAATGGGCTTGCCCGCCATTCGCATCGCCGTCGCGGACATGGTTCAACGGATAGTACCGCTCTTCGGTGTCCTGATCGGTGATGCCGGAATGGCGCTGGCTGAACGTGCCGCGCGTACAGTCCTGGCCGGAAAGGCGCACTTTGTAGCCTTCACAAAGCAGCGTGCCGAAGGCGAGCGCTTCGGCAGTGGCCCAGTCGATGCCGGCGCCCTCGGTCAGGGTTTCGCGCTTGTGGTCCAACAGGCGTGACACGGTGCGGTGAGGTTTGAACGACCCGGGCAGTTTGGTAAGCGCTGCGGCGACCTCGTCGAACAGCTCTGGCGACACGGCGGTCTGTCCGCGCTGATACTCGCCTTCTGCCCGTTCCATCTCAGACCAGCGCCCGTCGAGCCAGTCGGCCTTGTTCGGGCGGTAGGCTCGGCCCGCTTCGAACTCCTCGCTCAGGTAGTTCTGGAAGCTCGCCCGGTTCTCGTCGACCTCATCGGTCGAGATCAACCCGTCCTGCACCAGACGATCGGCATAGATCTGCACCGTGGTTTTGTGCTTTTTGATCGCCTTGTACATCTTTGGCTGGGTGAACATCGGTTCGTCACCCTCGTTATGGCCAAAGCGGCGATAGCAGAAGATGTCGATCACCACGTCCTTGTGGAACTTTTGGCGGTACTCGGTGGCGACCTTGGCAGCGTGCACCACCGCCTCCGGGTCGTCGCCGTTCACATGGAAGATCGGGCAATCGACCATCTTTGCAATATCGGTCGGATAGGGCGACGAGCGGGAGAAACGCGGCGCTGTGGTAAAGCCGATCTGGTTGTTCACGACCAGATGGATCGTGCCGCCCGTCTGGTGCCCGCGAAGGCCCGAGAGGCCAAAACACTCTGCCACCACGCCCTGACCCGCAAAGGCTGCGTCACCATGGAGAAGCAGCGGGATCACCGCGCTCTTGTCGCCGCCGAACATCTCCATTTTTGCGCGGCACTTGCCAAGCACGACCGGGTTCACGGCTTCGAGGTGGCTGGGGTTCGCCGTCAAGCTGAGATGGACCTTGTTGCCATCGAAATCCCGGTCCGAAGACGCGCCCAGATGGTACTTCACATCGCCCGACCCATCGACATCCTCGGGCTTGAAACTGCCGCCCTGGAACTCGTTGAAAATCGCGCGAAACGGCTTTGACATCACATTGGCGAGGATGTTCAGCCGTCCCCGATGGGGCATGCCAATGGCGATCTCCTTGGCGCCGAGCGCCCCGCCCCGCTTGATGATCTGCTCAAGAGCCGGGATCGCCGCCTCGCCACCGTCGAGGCCGAACCGCTTGGTACCCATGTATTTGACATGGAGAAACTTCTCGAACCCTTCCGACTCGACCAGCTTGTTCAGAATCGCCTTGCGCCCTTCGACCGAGAACGCGACCTCCTTGCCGTAGCCCTCGATCCGGTCCTGCAGCCAGCGTTTGGCGACGGGGTCGTCGAGGTGCATGTACTGCAACGCGAAAGTGCCGGCATAGGTCCGTTTGAGAAGCTGCTCGATCTCGCGCAGGGGCGCTTCGGTCAGACCCAGCAGATTGTCGATGAAGATCGGGCGGTCCATATCCGCCTCGGTGAACCCGAAAAACGCCGGATCGAGTTCCGGGTGATGTTCCCGGTCATCCAGCTTCAGCGGGTCGAGATCTGCCGCCAGATGGCCGCGGATCCGGTACGAACGGATGAAGTTGATCGCGCGGATCGAGTCGAGAGTCGCCTGTTTCAGCGCCTCTTCGTCGATGCTCTTGCCCCTGGCTTCCGCCTGGCCGTTGATCTTTTTTGCCAGTTTTTTGGGGTCTGGGATCGCGTCCCAATTCCCGTCCAGCGCGGCGAGTTCCTCGCTGGGCCGGGCCGGGGGCCAGTCCGCGCGGGCCCAGGGGGCCCCGGCGGCTTCC
>JBCCHW010000182.1:0-7161 GCA_039028555.1 Pseudomonadota bacterium
CACCGCCTGGGCATCCAGGCGTTCGAGCCGGTTCTGATCGAAGGCAAGGCGATCCAGCTTCACCCGCTGGTCTGCTCGGCGTTCAATGCCGATTTCGACGGCGACCAGATGGCCGTTCACGTGCCTCTGAGCCTCGAAGCTCAGCTCGAAGCGCGTGTTCTGATGATGTCGACGAACAACGTTCTGTCGCCGGCGAACGGGAAACCGATCATCGTGCCGTCGCAGGACATGATCCTTGGTCTCTACTACATCTCTCTCGAAAAGGAGGGGGAGCCGAACCAGGGCATGATGCTGGCCGACGAGCCGGAGATCGAGCATGCGCTGCACGAGGGCCTGATCAACCTGCACACCAAAATCGTCACGCGCCACCACACGGTGGACGAGGATGGCAATCCGATCACCGAGCGGGTCGAGACCACGCCGGGCCGGATGATGATCGCCAACATTCTGCCAAAAAACCACATGGTGCCCTTTGACATCATCAACCGCGTCCTGCGTAAGCGCGAGGTGGGTGAGGTCATCGATACCGTGTATCGCCACTGTGGCCAGAAAGAGTCGGTCATCTTCTGCGACCGGATCATGACGCTGGGCTTCACTCAGGCATTCAAGGCCGGGATTTCGTTCGGCAAGGACGATATGGTGATCCCCGACAACAAGTGGGACATCGTCAACGAGACCCGCGAGCAGGTCAAAGAGTTCGAGCAGCAATATCTCGACGGCCTCATCACCCAGGGTGAGAAGTACAACAAGGTCGTGGATACCTGGTCGAAATGTACCGACAAGGTCGCGGCCTCGATGATGGAGGAGATCTCCTCGGTCAAGGTCGAGGACGAAACCGGGCGCGAGAAGGACCCGAACTCGGTCTACATGATGTCGCATTCGGGCGCGCGCGGGTCGCCGACCCAGATGCGTCAGCTGGCCGCCATGCGGGGCCTGATGGCGAAACCGTCGGGCGAAATCATCGAAACGCCGATTGTGTCGAACTTCAAGGAAGGCCTGACCGTTCTTGAATACTTCAACTCGACCCACGGCGCCCGCAAGGGTCTGGCAGATACCGCGCTCAAGACGGCGAACTCGGGCTATCTTACCCGGCGCCTGGTCGATGTCGCTCAGGACTGCATCATCGCCATTCAGGACTGTGGTACCGAAAAAGGGATCACGGCCGAGAATGTCGTCGATGGCGGTACGCTGATTGCGTCGATCGGCGAGCAGGTGCTGGGCCGCGTTCCGCAGGAGGATATCCTCGACCCGGCCACGGGCGATGTCATCCACCCGCGCAATGTTCTGATCGAGGAGGCTGACGCCGCCCGGATCGACGAGGCCAAGGTGCAGAAGATCTATATCCGCTCGCCCCTGACCTGCGAGGCGGAAGACGGTATCTGTGCCCAGTGCTATGGTCGTGACCTTGCCCGCGGGACGCCGGTGAATGTCGGCGAAGCCGTCGGCATCATCGCGGCGCAGTCGATCGGCGAACCGGGGACACAGCTGACGATGCGGACCTTCCACATCGGCGGGGCGGCAAACGTCTCGGATCAGTCGTTCCTTGAATCGACCCAGGAAGGCAAGATCGAGTTCCGCAATGCCAACACGCTCACGAATGCCGATCGCGATGTGATCGTAATGGCCCGCAACATGCAGATCGCGGTCGTTGACGAGCAGGGCCGTGAGCGGGCGACCCACAAAATCGCCTATGGGTCCAAGCTGATGGTTGTCGAGGGTGATCCGGTCGAGCGTGGTCAACGCCTGGTCGAGTGGGATCCGTACACCCTGCCGATCATCGCGGAAAAGGCGGGGGTCGCAAAGTTTGTCGACCTCGAGCTTGGCCTGTCGATAAAGGAAGACACCGATGACGCAACGGGTATTACCCAGCGTATCGTGATGGATTGGCGCAACGCGCCAAAGGGCAGCGATCTCAAACCCGCCATCACGCTGGTCGATTCCAGTGGCGAGATGGTGAAGTTGGATAACGGAAACCCGGCGCACTACTTTATGTCGGTGGACGCGATCCTCTCGGTCGAGGACGGCCAGGAGATCGCGGTCGGTGACACGCTGGCCCGTATCCCGCGCGAAGGCGCCAAGACCAAGGACATCACCGGGGGTCTGCCCCGCGTGGCGGAATTGTTCGAAGCGCGTCGTCCCAAGGACCACGCCATCATCGCCGAAGTCGATGGTGTTGTGCACTTTGCCAAGGACTACAAGAACAAGCGTCGGATCGAGATCCAGCCGCATGACGAGTCACTGGAAAAGCGCGAATACCTGGTGCCCAAGGGGAAGCATATCGCCGTTCAGGAAGGCGATAGCGTCCTAAAGGGAGAGAACATCATGGACGGCAACCCCGCCCCCCATGACATTCTCGCCATCATGGGGATCGAGGCGCTGGCCGCCTATCTGATCAACGAGGTGCAGGACGTCTATCGGCTGCAGGGCGTGAAGATCAACGACAAGCATATCGAGACGATCGTTCGTCAGATGCTGCAAAAGATCGAGATCTCAGGCTCGGGCGATACGACCCTGTTGGCCGGTGAGACCGTCGACAAATCAGAGTTCGACGAGATCAACGCCAAGATGATCGCCCAGGGCAAACGCCCGGCCGAAGGGGCGCCGGTTCTGCTCGGCATCACCAAAGCGTCGCTGCAGACACGCTCGTTCATCTCGGCCGCGTCGTTCCAGGAGACGACCCGGGTGCTGACCGAAGCCTCGACCCAGGGCAAGCGCGACCGCTTGATCGGGTTGAAGGAGAACGTCATCGTCGGCCGTCTGATCCCCGCCGGGACCGGTGGCGCGACGAACCGGATCAAGCTTGAAGCGACGCGCCGTGACAAGGTCATCACCGATGAGAAGGCAGCGGCCGCCGAAGCCGCTGCCGCAGCACTCGAAGTGATCGGTATCGAAGACGCCGAGGCCGACAGCGGCCTGATCGACGAGCTGAAACCCGCCACAGAGGGGGACACCAGCGGGTTGGGCGAGATCCTCTGACCGCTTCGACACTGTTGATAATCAACCCGGCGCCCCAGTGGCGCCGGGTTTTTTGTTGCGGTGTTGCGCGCTGCGGCGCATCCTGTGGTTGAGCGTTGCCAACCCTGTGCTGAGATATGATTGATCTTCGTTTCGGACTTTCCCTTTTGCCTGTTTTTGTCTCGGCATGTTTGCCTGTGTCCGAGGGTTGGGCGCCGCCCAAAGTGCCGCTGCCGACGCCGGCGGGACTGATCGACGCCAGCGACCCCCAACCGGTGACCGATATCGTTGCTCGACTGGGAACCGGGCACTGGCGGCGCGACGGGTTTCGCGATCCGGTCATCGAGATGATGACCGAAGGCGTGCCATGGCGGGTGCAGTTCTATGGGTGCGAGAACGGGGCGGATTGCACCGACCTTCGCTTTCTATCGGTTCTTTTGCCCGCCGAGGGGGCAACCGCCGATATCCAAGACGATCTCGCCCGGTGGAACAGCACCCATCGCTTCGGCAAGGTCAGCCTCGATAAGGACGAAAACAGGGTTATTGAAATGAACGTCAATATGGCAGGCGGCGTGACGCGTCAGAATTTTGATGTCACGCTCGATTGGTGGATGCTGGCGCTGCATCGGTTCAAGGAAAGCTTTGCTCGATAGGTCCGCCGGGTCGGCAACAATCTTGTGCATCGGCTTTGAGACCTTCGTTTTCAATAGGTTGACGGGGCTTTGCGTGGTTCAAAATTATCGGGTGCGCCGCGATGAGCGGCAGCGCAAAACTACCCGAAATATGGCTTGACCCTTCGGGGACTCGTGCGTATGTTCCGCGCACTTCGCCATCAGGTCGCTTTTGCGACCACCGTGCGATGTGAGACCGCCAAAAAGTAGTGGCAATACACGATCCAGCGCTTCGGCGCTCGATCCTCTGATCACCTGCCGCAGGAGCGCGCGAGAGCGCCGCTTTTGTGGTGCTTGCGTTTCTGGTCGGGCCAGAGGCGTTCCAGATGGAAGAATAAACGAGGATAGGCGCCTATGCCGACGATCCAACAGCTGATCCGGAAGCCCCGGCAGCCCAAAGTGAAACGCCAGAAGGCGATGCACCTGCAGGCCTGCCCGCAAAAGCGCGGCGTCTGTACGCGTGTCTACACAACCACGCCGAAGAAGCCGAACTCGGCCCTTCGTAAGGTTGCAAAAGTCCGGCTGACCAATGGTTTTGAGGTCATCAGCTACATCCCCGGTGAGGGGCACAACCTGCAGGAGCACTCGGTGGTGCTGATCCGCGGGGGTCGTGTGAAAGACCTTCCCGGCGTGCGCTACCATATCCTGCGCGGGGTTCTTGATACCCAGGGTGTCAAGGATCGTAGGCAACGCCGCTCGAAATACGGCGCCAAGCGGCCGAAGTAAGGAGAACGCCAGATGTCTCGTCGTCATAGCGCCGAAAAACGCGAAGTTCTGCCAGACGCAAAGTTTGGCGACCGCGTGCTCACCAAATTCATGAACAACCTGATGTATGACGGCAAAAAGTCGGTTGCCGAAAGCATCGTATATGGCGCGATGGGCCGGGTCGAAGACCGTCTGAAGCGCGAGCCGATGGAAGTGTTCCACGAGGCGCTCGACAACATCAAGCCGTCGGTCGAGGTGCGCTCGCGCCGGGTTGGCGGCGCGACCTATCAGGTGCCCGTCGAGGTGCGCCCGGAACGCCGCGAAGCGCTGGCCATTCGCTGGCTGATCACCGCGTCGCGCGCCCGCAACGAAAACACAATGGAAGAACGCCTTGCAGGCGAGCTGATGGACGCGGTTTCGGGCCGCGGCACAGCCGTGAAAAAGCGCGAAGATACCCACAAGATGGCAGAGGCCAACAAGGCCTTTTCCCATTACCGCTGGTAACCCACAGGCTCCGAGGACAATCCGATGGCCCGCGAATATCCGCTCGACCGCTACCGTAACTTCGGCATCATGGCCCATATTGATGCCGGCAAAACGACGACCACGGAGCGCATCCTTTACTACACAGGCAAGTCGCACAAGATCGGCGAAGTGCACGATGGTGCTGCGACAATGGACTGGATGGAGCAGGAGCAAGAGCGCGGCATCACCATCACATCGGCTGCGACCACCACGTTCTGGGAGCGTTCCGAAGACGGCCAAGAGGCGCAGACACCCAAGTTCCGTTTCAATATCATCGATACCCCCGGCCACGTCGACTTTACCATCGAAGTCGAGCGTTCGCTGGCCGTTCTGGATGGCGCCGTATGTGTTCTTGACGCCAATGCAGGGGTAGAGCCGCAGACCGAAACCGTTTGGCGCCAGGCCGACCGGTACAAGGTTCCGCGGATCGTGTTCGTCAACAAGATGGACAAGATCGGCGCAGACTTCTTCAATTGTGTTCACATGATCAAGGACCGCACCGGCGCCGAGCCGATGCCGATCCAGATTCCGATCGGTGCCGAGGATCAACTCGAAGGCATCATCGACCTGATCACCATGGAAGAGTGGACCTGGGTCGGAGAGGACCTTGGCGCCTCGTGGACCCGCCAGGAGATCCGCGAAGATCTGAAGAGCACTTGCGAGGAATGGCGCAACAAGATGATCGAGCTTGCCGTCGAGCAGGACGATGATGCCATGGAGGCCTATCTGGAAGGCGACGAGCCCGATACCGATACGCTGCGCAGGCTGATCCGCAAGGGCACGCTCGACATGTCCTTTGTCCCGGTTCTTTGCGGTTCGGCATTCAAGAACAAGGGTGTGCAGCCCATGCTGAACGCGGTGATCGACTATCTGCCGGGTCCGCTGGACGTGCCGGCTTACCTGGGCTTTGCCCCGGGTGACGAGACCGAAGAGCGTAACATCGAGCGGCGCGCCGAAGACGGCATGCCGTTTTCGGGGCTTGCCTTCAAGATCATGAACGATCCCTTCGTGGGCTCGCTCACCTTCACCCGGATCTATTCGGGCCATATCTCCAAAGGTGGCAGCATTCTCAACTCGACCAAGGGCAAGAAAGAGCGTCTTGGCCGGATGATGATGATGCATTCGAACAACCGCGAAGAAATTAATGAGGCATTTGCGGGCGACATCGTCGCGCTGGCCGGCCTCAAGGATACGACGACCGGTGATACCCTTTGCGATCAGTCGAACCCTGTGGTCCTCGAGACGATGACCTTCCCGATCCCGGTGATCGAGAAAGCCGTCGAGCCCAAGACCAAAGCCGACCAGGAAAAGATGGCCGTCGCATTGCAGCGCCTGGCAGCCGAGGATCCCTCGTTCCAGATCCATACCGATGTGGAAAGCGGCCAGACCATCATGAAGGGCATGGGCGAGCTCCATCTCGACATCCTGATCGACCGCATGAAGCGGGAGTTCAAGGTAGAGTGTAACGTCGGCGCCCCGCAGGTGGCCTATCGCGAAACCATCTCGGCCGAGATCGAGCACAGCTATACCCACAAGAAACAGTCGGGCGGCTCGGGTCAGTTTGCCGAGGTGAAGATGATCATCACCCCGACAGAAGCGGGCGAGGGCTACACCTTTGAAAGCCGGATCGTTGGTGGTTCAATTCCCAAGGAATACATCCCCGGCGTCGAGAAAGGCATCCAGTCGGTTATGGACTCCGGTCCGCTCGCGGGCTTCCCGGTCATCGACTTCAAGGTCGCCCTGATCGACGGAAAGTTCCACGATGTCGACTCGAGCGTTCTCGCCTTCGAGATTGCGGGCCGTGCCTGCATGCGCGAAGCGTTCAAGCGCCGCGAAGCCGGGGCCAAGCTGCTCGAACCGATGATGAAGGTCGAGGTCGTGACGCCCGAGGAGTATACCGGTGGCATCATCGGCGACCTGACCTCGCGGCGTGGCATGGTGCAGGGGCAGGAGAACCGCGGCAACGCGATCGCCATCAACGCCTTTGTGCCGCTGGCCAATATGTTCGGCTATATCGACACCCTGCGCAGCATGTCTCAGGGCCGGGCGAACTTCACCATGCAGTTCGATCATTACGAGCCGGTACCACAGAACATCTCCGAGGAAATCCAGGCGAAATACGCCTGATCATAGGGACAAACGGCGCGGGGACGCCCCCCGCGCCTGACGAGAAAAGAAGGAGGCCACCATGGCGAAGGAAAAGTTTGAGCGTAACAAGCCGCACTGCAACATCGGGACGATCGGCCATGTTGACCACGGCAAGACGACGCTGACGGCGGCGATCACCAAGCAGTTTGGCGAGTTC
>JBCCHW010000183.1:0-7072 GCA_039028555.1 Pseudomonadota bacterium
ATCGGAAGCAAGCGCGTTTGAACAACTGCTGCTGCTATCAACGACAGTTTGGCGTGAGGTTTCGTGCAAGACACTTTCTACGACAGCCCCCCCCAGAAAGAAGCCGGTTTGGGGAGGAAAAATCGGTGATCCTTCGCGATGACGCCAACATTCTTGCCCCGATGCTGGGCCGGAAATACGCGGTACAGCAAGGATATGAGGACACCCCTGTGCCCCGCACCGCGGACCCTTATGACGATGCAACGATCGCCCTCGAGAAACAAAAGGCCGAGTTCGACAAGGTTGCCCGCTCATCCGAGGCAGCCGCCTGGACCCGGGATCGCATCACGGAACAGATCGGCCAACAGATCGACTCCCAGGCCAAAGCCGCCAGCGCCACCGGCGCCGATGCCCGCCTGTCGGTCGAGATTACCAAGTATGGATGAAGATGGCGCCCATCACTGCCATGAGCTTTGACAGCGAAGAGTTTGGCGCATCGACACTAGCACCCGTCCCGATGGCGGAAAGCTTCTTCAACTCCGTCTCTGGCGTTGCACGCGTGATCAACCCCGCGACTGGAGAGGTCCTATATGGCCCGTTCGACGTGACCGGCAGCCACCGAGTGCTCTCGTTCACCTCTCCAATCGAGTTTGAAGATCAGATGGAGCGTGAAGCAAACACCGAGATCACCAAGGCGTTCTTGCAGGATCTGCGCCGGGACATCGCCGGACAGCCATGACCGGGCACAATCAAATCACACCACGCATCTGCCGGCGGCGCCGGAATAGGCCCGCCGCACTCGCGTCACACCCGGATGATAGCGGGCACTGGATGTTTCCACGTGAAAGGAAAATGATGAAAATCCCTTTTGAAAAAATACTCGTCACCGCCACACTCCTCGTGATCGCCGCCTGTACGCCCGAGCCAAAGGAGGTGATCCCGTTCCCGGTGAACATCGTCGAGACCGAAGTGACCCTCGGTGACAACTTCAAGGTTTTCAACCGCACGATCGGTCTGGCACATGCCGAATCCCTCGGCCTGGAAGATGGGTTTGTCGGGCGAACCGCTGACCCGGATTCCCTCGAAGCGACCGAGATGCGAGAGAAGAAGAAAGCCTTTGAAGCGGCCGCACGATCCCCCGAAGCCCGGGCCAAGATGCGCGACTTCGCCGCCGGTATTCTCCCGAAACTCTTCAAGGTTCAGACCTATGGCCCCATGACCGGCACCCGCGACGCAAAGCTGGTCGTCGATGCGACCTCGTATGGCGTGAATATGATCGGCGACCAGGCCATCGCGTTTTCGCCCGAGGATTTTCAACCCCGGTTCAACGCCGGCAGTTCAGTGCGCTATAGTACATTTCGCGGGATCGCGACCATCGTCGATCCGCAAACGGGCGATGTGTTGTACGGCCCCTACGACAATGGCGCAGGCGTCAGCTATAATCCCAACAACTATAGCGGGAACCGCGCGGTTGAACCACAGATCGATCTGATCACCGCCTATATCGACTCGGTGCGCGTCTCGGCCCGCAATCAACCGTAACCGTCAGCCGGCCCCCCGGGACAGTGCCTGAAATTCGCGCGACCGGGGGCCTCTGCGTTGACGCGGGCCCGTCTGTGCGCCTATGAGGCATCCGACCTCATGCGGAGATGGATGCAATGACCCAGACTGCCCTGCGCGATGCCGCCCTGACTTCAAAGGCCTGGCCTTTCGAAGAAGCGCGCAAGCTGGTCAAACGCTATGCCAAGGCGCCGCCTGAAAAGGGCTATGTGCTGTTCGAGACCGGCTATGGCCCCTCGGGCCTGCCGCATATCGGCACCTTTGGCGAGGTGGCGCGCACCACCATGGTGCGCCGCGCCTTCGAGATGATGTCGGACATCCCGACCCGGCTGATCTGTTTCTCCGACGACATGGACGGGATGCGTAAGATTCCAGAAAACGTGCCCGACCCCGCCGCCCTGGCCGAACATCTGCAAAAGCCGCTATCGGACGTGCCCGACCCCTGGGGCACGCATGACAGCTTTGCCGCGCACAACAATGCCAAGCTGAACGCCTTCCTCGACCGGTTCGGGTTTGAGTATGAGTTCATCTCGGCAACCGAGTTCTACCGGTCAGGGCAGTTCGACAAGGTTCTGCTGCGCGCCGCCGAACGCTATGACGCTATCATGGAGATCATGCTGAAAACGCTGGGGGAGGAACGCCAGCAGACCTATAGCTGCTTTCTCCCGATCTCGCCGAAAACGGGCCGCGTGCTCTATGTGCCGATGAAGGAGGTGAACGCCGCGGAGGGCACCATCACCTTTGACGACGAAGACGGCACCGAGACGGTGCTGCATGTCACCGGCGGCAATGTGAAGCTTCAGTGGAAGCCCGATTTCGGCGCCCGCTGGGCGGCGCTCGGTGTGGATTTCGAAATGTTCGGCAAGGACCATTCCTCGAACTCGCCGGTCTATGACAGGATCTGCCGCGCGCTGGGGGCCCCGGCGCCGGAACACTATGTCTATGAGCTGTTCCTGGATGGCGAGGGGCAGAAGATCTCGAAGTCTAAGGGCAACGGGCTCACCATCGACGCGTGGCTGAGCTATGCCAGCGAGGAGAGCCTCGGCCTCTTCATGTTCCAAAAGCCGCGCACGGCAAAGCGGCTGCACTGGGACGTCATCCCGCGCGCGATGGACGAATACCACCAGCACCTGCGCGCCTATGAGGGGCAGGATCTCGAAAAACGGCTGATGAACCCGGCCTTCCATATCCACGGGCACAACGTGCCGGCCTCCGACCTCGCGGTGCCTTTCTCGATGCTGCTCAACCTCGCCTCGGCTGCCAGTGCCGAAGACAAGGAAACGCTGTGGGGCTTTATCCGGCGCTATTCGCCCGAGGCGACACCCGAAAGCCACCCGGGCCTGGACGCGGCGGCAGGATATGCGGTGCGGTACTTTCAGGATTTCGTCAAACCGGCCAAGACCTTCCGCGCGCCGACCGACAGGGAACGTTCGGCACTTGCCGATCTGCGCGACGAGCTCACCAGATGGTCGGGCCCCGACGGCGCGGAGGACGCGGCTGGCGCGCTGCAGGATCTGGTGTTTGCCGTGGGCAACCGACATGGGTTCGAGCCGCTGCGCGACTGGTTCAAAGCGATCTACGAGGTGCTGCTCGGCGCCAGCCAGGGCCCGCGCTTTGGTGGCTTTATCGCGCTCTACGGCGTGCCTGAGACGATCGCTCTGATCGACAGGGCCCTGTCCGGGGAGCTGGCCGCGGCATGATGGTCGCCCTTGCCCTGTTGTTCGTGATCGGTGCGGTGGCCTGCGTGTTTATCGGCAAGACGATCATCGCGGCGGCCGTCGCGCATATCGAGGAAGCCTATCCGGACGAATTCGCCCGCCTCTCGCGGCACGGGCTCCTGCCCTTCAAGGGCCTCAGCGGAGACACCGACCGGGCAAGACGAGGGCTCGCGGGCCCGCTGCTTACCGGGTTTCTGCCCGAAGCCATGCGCGAGGACGCCGTGCTGATCCATGCCAAACGTCACTGGCGGCTGGCCTTTTGTGGAATCCTGATCTGTTTCCTTCTGGCAATGGTTACACTGTCAGCCGCCGGTTAAGGGGCTGCCCGCTCCCCGTCGACCAAACCGCCAGCCGCCAGGTTCGTACTGGCCCACCCACCCGCGGCCAGCCCCCCTCGACCCTTGTCGCAACGCGGCGGAACGCGGGTGGGTGGGCAAGTGCCTTGATTGACGCCGTCGCGACGGTGCAGGGAAGCGGTCCGCCGCGTCTATACGATTGCGAACTGCTCGGCTGAGTTGGCGACATGTTCCCAGATCGACAGGCCGAAGCTGCGGAAACAGTAAACCTCCAACCCGCCCTCTCTCGCATGTAGCGTGACGGCGACATGGTCGATCGCGCTGGTTGCGACAGAGCCTTCCGGAAAGGCACTCTCGCGCAGATCAAGCGGTGTCAGACGCGCCATCAGCTCGGGCACCGCCTCTCCCTGCAGGCGGATCACCGTACGCGCATGGGAGAGATCGAGGGGGGTTCCCGTGGCCCCCATCTCGGGTTTTTCAATCGGGGCATCACTGGTCAAGAGCCATTTCAGTGGTTCGATGCGCAACAGATCGGCCGTCTTTCCCGAGGCGGACGCCCGCGGCCCGGGTGCGGTCCTCACACCGGCGGTCCTTGCAACAAGCTTGCCTGCCCCGGCGACCTCTCCCGGCCAGGCGGCGAGTTGCCATATGGCGCCCAACCGCCGCTCGGTCATCGTCAGGTCCGGTCCGAAGTTTCGCGGCATCTCCTGGCCCGCGAGGGCGCTGATCCGGTCAACCATGCATTCGCTCCCCTTTTGGGTCGTACTGATGGGGGCTCATCACCCGCGCCTTGATCTCGGTATCGCGCACCGGGTCGGCGATGGTCACCGTCTTGCCCTCCCAGGCCGCCGGACCGCCCGCGATAAAGCCGATGCCCAGCCACTGATTGTCCATCGCCGGGGCGACGGTGACGCCGGTGATCCACCCGATTCCGTGGCCCGAAAGCTTGTTCTCTTCACAGACGATGGCGCCAATCTTGAACCGGTTTTCCCTGATCACCGGCATGAAATGGGCCAGTTGCGGGCGATCCTCGCGGGTCAGATCGGCGCGATTGCGCAGCACCGAGCCGATGAACGGCTTTTTGGAGGACGCCATCTTGCCGAGGCCCGCGTCGTCGAGCGTCACGCGGCCGTCAAGCTCGGCGCCGGTGACGTGCCCTTTCTCGATGCGCAGCGCGCCAAGCGCCTCGACCCCATAGGCAGAGCCTCCGGCGGCCTCGACCCCCGGCAGCAGCGCAGCCCACATCGCGGGACCAAAATCGGAGGGCGAATAAACCTCGAACGCCATTTCGCCCGAAAAGCTGATCCGCGCGATCAGGACCGGAATGGTTCCCCCTTCGACCTTCAGCTCGGTCTCGAGAATTCCCATGAACGGCACGGCCTTGTCCGAGAGATCGCCCGTGATCAGCGGCTGGATGACATCGCGCGCCTTTGGTCCCGCCACGGCCACGCCGGCCCATTGATCGGTGGTCGAGGCGACATGTACCTTCAACTCCGGCCAGCGCGCCTGCAGCAGGTTCTCGAGCCAGGCCATCACCGGTGCGGCATTGGCGGTGGTGCAGGTCATCAGGAATTCTTCCTCGCCCAGCCGCCAGGTCACCCCGTCGTCAAAAACGATCCCGTCATCGCGCAGCATCACGCCATAGCGGCATTTGCCGACCGGCAGCTTTCCGAACCCGTTGACATAGACACGGTTGAGGAACGCGCCCGCATCGGGGCCCTGCACGGCGATCTTGCCGAGCGTCGTTACATCGACCATGCCGACCCGCTCACGCACATTGGTCGCTTCGCGCACATAAGCCGCCCCCAGATCCTCGCCCGGCGTGGTCTGTTGCCACCATGTCCGTTTCCAGAGGCCCACATCGAGGAAGCGGAAACCGATCGCCTCCTGCACATCGTGCATCGGCGTGCGGCGCACCGGTTTCCAGTGATGGCCCGTGGCGCGCCCGGCAAAGGCCCCGATCGGCACCGGCGTATAGGGCGGGCGAAAGGTGGTGATGCCGGTTTCCGGAATCGTCTGATCCAGCGCATCGGCCAGCAGCGCGAGGCCGATCACACCGCCCATCTTGCCCTGATCGGTTGCCATGCCCAGCGTGGTATAGCGTTTCATGTGCTCGACCGAGGCATACCCCTCGGCGGCGGCAAGTCGGACATCCGATGTGGTCACGTCGTGCTGCGGGTCGATGAAGCTCTTGAGCTTCTGATCGCGCAGCGTCACCTCCCAAAGCGGCGCGACAGGTGTCTCCCACCCCGTGGGCGCGGGCAGGCGCGCGTTGCGCCCCTTGCCGGTAACAGCCTTGATGGCCCGGCTGGCCACGGCGCGGGCATGGGCGATGGCGCCCTGGGTCGTGAAATGACCCGCCGCTGCGCCGGTAAAGGAGACACCCGCCGGTGGCTCGCCCGAGAGGAAACAGGCAAACTCGTCATTCCAGACCGGCTTCACCCCGCGATGCGAGACCAGGTGGATCGCCGGCGACCAGCCGCCGGAGATGCCGATCACATCGGCCTCGATCCGATCCTCGCGCCGTGCATGGCCATGGCGCCCGATCCGGCCGGTCTCGAGCCCGGTGACCACCCGGCGGCCACAGCTCTTGACGGCGAGCGTGCCCCTCTTGAGGGTCACACCTGCGGCCTCGGCCTGTTCGGACAGGGGATTGCGGATATCGCGCGAGTCGAGAAGCATCGTCTCGACGCCCGCCTCTGCCAGCGCCATGGCCGCGTCATAGGTGGCATCGTTGTTGGTGCCGAGCACGGCGCGGCGCCCCGGCGCGACGGCATAGCGGTTCACATAGGTCTGGGCGGCACTGGCAAACATCACGCCCGGGCGGTCGTTATTGCCAAAGGCAAACGGCCGCTCGATGGCGCCGGTCGCCAGGATCACCTGCCCCGGGCGCACAATGCGGATCCGGCCACGCGGCAGGCGCGGGTCGGGCTGGGCCAGATGATAGGTGACCCGTTCATAGAGCCCCACCACGTTGCTGTCATAAAGCCCGAAAGCGGTTGTTCGCGGCAGCATCCGCGCGCCGGCTAGCGCCGTGATCTTGCCCGCGATCCAGTCCGAGGGCGTTTGCCCGTCGATCGGCCCGCTCTGGCTGAGCAGTGAGCCGCCAAAGGCGAAATCCTGCTCGACCACCATGACATCGAGCCCCTTGGCCACCGCGGCCTCGGCCGCGGCCAGCCCCGCAGGGCCCGAGCCGACCACCAGCACGTCACAGAAATCGTGCACATATTCATAGCTGTCCGGGTCGGGCTCGCGGCTGGCCGAGCCCATGCCCGCCGCCCGGCGGATGATCTTTTCGAACTGCATCCACTCCCAGGTGCCGCGTACGTAGGATATGCAGCAGGTGGGGGCGGTTAGGCTCCCGCAGCAAGCGACATGGCAACTGGTAAGCTTGGGGGGAGTGGGTGCTGGGATGAAGCTGTAGGGGGGTGGTGCCTGCACCAGGCATATGCAGTGGATTGAGGCGGCATGTGCATCCCGGCTGCCCCTGAGGGTGGAGCTCCAGGCGTGCCCCACCAG
>JBCCHW010000184.1:0-7014 GCA_039028555.1 Pseudomonadota bacterium
AAAAGACCTGGACCACCCAAGGTCACAACGCCAACCGCATGTTCGCGCTCGTGCGCACCGACCCCGACGCCGCAAAGCCGCAACAGGGGATCTCGTTCCTGCTGATCGACATGGAGAGCCCCGGGGTCGAGGTGCGCCCGATCATCACGCTGGACGAGATCCACGAGGTGAACGAGGTCTTTCTCAGCGATGTCCGGGTCCCGGCCGAAAACCTGGTGGGCGTCGAGAACCAGGGCTGGACGATTGCAAAATATCTGCTCGGCTATGAACGCACCGGGCTTGCGGGGGCGGCGTTCTCGAAACAGACGTTGAACCATCTCAAATCCATCGCCCGGCGCGAGATGGCCAATGGCAAACCGCTGGCCGAGGATCCGCTTTTTGCCATGCGCGTCGCCGAGGTCGAAATCGACCTGATGGCCATGGATGTCTTTAACCTGCGCCTGGTGTCGGCGGCCGAATCCGGGGCCGCCGTGGGCGCGGAGCCATCGCTGTTGAAGATCAAGGGCACCGAGATCCGCCAGAAAATCTCGGACCTGTTGCGACAGGCAGTGGGGCCTTACGCCATGCCCTTTGTGCCCGAAAGTTTCGAAGAGGGCTGGAACGAAGAGCCGATCGGCCCCGACCATGCCGCCCCGCTGGCGCGCCAATACCTGACGCTGAGAAAGCTGTCGATCTTTGGCGGCTCGACCGAGATCCAAAAGAACATCGTGGCCAAGCAGATGTTGGGTTTGTGATGGAATTCACCCTGTCAGAAGAGCGCCGGATGATCGCGGATACCGCGGAACGCTATCTGCGCGAGCGTTACACCATCGAAACCCGCCGCGCGAATGCGGCCTGCGAGGGCGGATACAGCACGCATCAATGGGGCGAGATGGCCGAGCTTGGCCTTCTCGGCGCCCTCTTGCCACCTGATGCGGGCGGGATCGGCGGCACGGGCGAGGATATCGCGCTGGTTTTCGAACATCTCGGCCGGGCCGGGGTGGTCGAGCCCTTCCTGGCCACGGCAATCCTGGGGGCAACGCCCATGTGGCGCCTGGGGGCCGATGATGACCTTCTCGCGGAGGTGGCCGAGGGTCGCCTTACCCTGGCGTTCGCCCATGGGGAGCCCGAGGGGCGCTATTCGCCCAGCTATGTGGCGACCCGGGCCCAGCAGCAAGGGGCGACGTGGCGCCTGTCGGGCCGCAAGGCCGTGGTGCTGAATGGCGACAGTGCCGACCACCTGGTCGTGTCGGCGCGTCTGAGCGGCACGGTCGACGGGGCCGACGGGCTCGGCCTCTTCCTCGTCGATCCGGCGAGCGCGGGTGTCGACCGTCGCGGATATGGCACGATCGAAGGAGGCCATGCCGCCGAGATCACCCTCGACGGCGCCGCCGCCACGGCCATCGGCGTGCCGGGCGAGGCCTTTGCGGTGATCGAGGAGACGCTGGCCCGTGCCTGCCTTGCCCTGTCAGCCGAGGCCCTGGGTCTCGCCGAGACCTGCAAGGACATCACGCTCGACTATCTCAAGACCCGGCGCCAGTTCGGCCGGTCGCTAGGCCAGTTTCAGGCGATCCAGCATCGAATGGTGGAAATGGTGCTCGAGATCGAACAGCTCCGTTCGGCCGTGATGCTGGCTGCCGCGCGGCTCGAAACCGACCGGGCGACCCGCGAACCGCTCGTCTCGGCCGCCAAAAACCTCGCCGGGCGGGTCGGCAAACTGGTCGCGGAGGAATCGATCCAGCTCCATGGCGGAATCGGGATGACCTGGGACTATTCCCTGCCCCATTACGCCAAACGTCTGGTGATGATCGACCATCTGTTTGGGGATGCCGACCACCATCTGGTCCGGTTTGCCGAAC
Source organism: Pseudomonadota bacterium (assembly GCA_039028555.1). Taxonomy (GTDB): domain Bacteria; phylum Pseudomonadota; class Alphaproteobacteria; order Rhodobacterales; family Rhodobacteraceae; genus Thermohalobaculum. The sequence goes on from JBCCHW010000184.1 coordinate 1,839, forward strand.
ATGCGTGACCGCGGCGCGGGGCAGACCGGCACCGAAAGCTGCCGTTATGTGCTGGACAGCCGCTGGCAGACCAGTACCTTTGATCAAATAGAAAAGACTATGGGAGGAATAAATGAACCATTTTTCGCGTTTACTTGCATCCGGCGGTGCCGCCCTCGTCCTTGTCGCGGGGCAGGCTCAGGCGGGTGATACCTTTGTCCGTATGGTCTCGGGCCCCTCGGGCGGGTCGTGGTACCCGCTGGGCGCCAAGATCATGCAGGTCTTTGACGACGAGATCGACGGCATTGCCACCTCGAACACCTCGGGTGGCGGGATCTCGAACATCCTGTCGGTCAATGGCGGCGACGCTGAAATCGGCTGGTCCTATGCCCACACGGCGGCGAACGGCTTTAACGGCAAGGGCAAGTTCACCAGCAAACAGCCCGATGTGCGCCACTTCGCAACGCTCTACGGCTCGATGTTCCAGGTCGCGGTGCGCGAAGATTCCGACATCAAGACCTTTGCCGACATGAAGGACAAGAACATCTCGCCCGGCAAGGCGAAATGGACCGGCACCGCCTTTGCCGAGTCGATCCTGAAGCATTACGGGATCACTTTCGAAGAGATCAAAGCAAACGGCGGCACCGTTCACCACGTGAGCTATACCGAATCGGTCGCCCTGATGAAGGACGGCCATATCGATGTCTTTATGGCGGCGACCAACATGCCCCAGGCGAGCTTCATCGAGCTTGAACAATCGCCGGGCATCCGGTTCATCGGCCTGCCCGCCGAGGATCAGGAAGCGATCATCTCGGCCAATCCCGGATACATCTATGGCACCATGCCGGCCGGCGTCTATGAGAGCATTACCGAAGATCTCAATTCGCTCGGCATCGTGGTGAACATGGTCGTGCACAAGGATATGCCGGACGACCTCGTCTACAACATGTGCAAGGTCTTCTGGGCGAACCACGGCACCTTTGCCGAGGTCAAGTCGGTCTGGAACAACGTCAAGGTCGAAGACGCGCTGAACGGCGTCGCGATCCCCATCCATCCCGGCGCCCAGCGTTGCTATGACGAACTGGGCGTGACGACCGGCTGACCACCGATCTGGCCTGACCGACACGGTCTATCCCTTCCCCTGCCCGGGGGAAGGGCATTCGGGGGAATGAATTGATGTCCGACACCGCCACAAAGCAGCTTGAATACACCGAAGAGCAGGAACTCGGCTTTCTCGAGCGGCTGCTGACCGACCGGCGGGTCACCCTGCTGAACACGTTGCTGTTTTTTTGCGCGACGATCTCGATCGCGCTCGCCCTTTTTCACCTCTTCGTCGCGGTCTGGGGAACGCCGGAGGGGCGCTCGTTTCGCTCGGTGCATCTGACGGTCATGCTGTCGCTCGCGGTTCTGCTGCACCCCTTGTTCCGGCAATCGATGCGCGACCCCGTCATCATACCAGGTGATGACAGGAACTGGTTGCGGGGCCTTGGCCTCGGGGTCGATCTCGCGCTGGTCGGGCTGATCTTTTTCGTCCAGCTCTGGACATTGTGGGACATCAATGCGTTCCACATGCGCTTTGGCGAAAAGAACCCCGCCGATCTGATCGTCGGCGGCATCCTGATCGCCCTGGTCTTCGAGGCGACCCGCCGCGCGGTCGGCTGGGCCATGGTGATCATCACCGGCTTTTTCATGTTCCACGCCCTGTTTGCGAACCATTTCTTTGGGTTCTTTTACGGCCCGCCGGTTCGCTGGGGAAAGTTCGTCGACACGCTGTTCATGTCATCGGACGGGATCTTTGGCATCCCGCTGCATGTCTGTGCCACCTATATCGTGCTCTTCATCATTTTCGGCGCGGTGCTGATCCGCTCCGGCGCGGGCAAGTTCTTTATCGATCTCGCGGTCTCGCTGACCGGGCACCGGATCGGCGGCCCGGCCAAGGCGGCGGCCATTGCCTCGGGCTTCATGGGCACGGTTTCGGGTTCCGCGGTGGCGAATGTCGTGACCACCGGGTCGTTCACAATTCCACTGATGAAGCGGGTCGGCTACCGCCCCAAATTCGCCGCGGCGGTCGAGGCATGCGCCTCGTCGGGCGGGCAGATCACGCCGCCCATCATGGGCGCTGCGGCCTTTATCATGGCGGAGTTTCTGGGCACATCTTACGTCACCATCATCGTGGCCGCGATCATCCCTGCGGTGCTTTACTTCGCGACGATCTACTTCATGGTGCATCTCGAGGCGGACAAGCACGATATCGGGTCGATCCCGCGCGAAGAGCTGCCACGCACCATGGACGTCTTGCGCCGGGGATGGCACCTGTTGATCGCTCTCTGCGTCCTGATCGCGCTTTTGCTATATGGGTACACGCCGATGAAATCGGCCTTTTTCGGGCTCTCGGCACTGGTGGCGCTCAGCTTTATCAGCCCCACGACCCGGATGAGCCCGGTGGACATGCTGGCAGCCCTCGAAGCCGGCGTTCGCGCGACCGTTCCGGTCTCGGTCGCCTGTGCCTGCGCGGGGCTGATCATCGGCTCGGTGTTCGTATCCGGCCTGGGGCTCAAATTCACCCAGTCCGTGATCGAACTGGCAGATGGAAACCTGCTGATCCTGCTGGCGCTGACCGGGGTGGCCTCGATCATCCTCGGCATGGGCATCACCACCACGGCGGTCTATATCACCGTTGCGGCGCTGATCGTCCCTGCCTTGGTCAAGATCGGGATCGAGCCGATCGCGGCGCATATGTTTGCCTTTTACTTCGGCGTTGTCTCGACCATCACGCCCCCCGTGGCGTTGGCGGCCTTTGCGGCGGCAGCGATTGCAAAGACCCCGCCCATGGCAACCGCTGTTGAAGCGACACGGGTGGGCATTGCCAAGTATCTCGCGCCGCTGATTTTCGTCTATAACCCGTCACTGCTGTTCGTCGGGCCGTTCTGGATGACCGCGGTGTCGACAGCCCTGGCGCTGGCCGGGCTCTGGGTCCTCTCGATGGCGTTGGAGGGGTGGTATCACGGCGCGTTTGGCTCGGGGCGCCGGATGTTGCTCCTGATCGCGTCGGCTCTGATGCTCTACCCGCCCACGCACCGGCTCGCCGGGCTCGACGGCTGGCTGATTTCGGCCATCGGCATCGCCCTTGCGGCAGCGATCGTCCTGCCGAGGATCCTCGAAACCAAAGCCGCGTCCCGGGAGGCATCGTGATGAGCAAGCTCTTTCTCGGGCCCGTGGTCCATTGGATCATCGTGCTCATCCTCATCGCGCTTGGCTGGATCGGCGGGATCGACCGCCTTCATGTGACAGATTTCAACCTGTTCCTGATCCTGGTCCTCGCCGCGACCGTCATCGCTTTGCTGGTTGTGCTGAAAACCTCGCCGCCGGGGCGACGCATCACGCGCGACCCGATCCGCAACGACGCCCAGACACATCGCCCGGATGGCGAGAGCCGCCAGCCAGCCGCCGATCAGCCCGGCCAGACCTGATCTGACCCCGTGCCCGGCCCGGCAAACGGCTTTGCTCCGGCGCGCCCACTTGATATACGGCGCATCGTGGCCCCTTAGCTCAACTGGATAGAGCAGCGGACTTCTAATCCGCAGGCTGTGGGTTCGAGTCCTACAGGGGTCACCAATCTCCCTAAACTACTGATTAACAAAATTAATTATTACGTTGTCACTTTTTGTGTTGTACCAAGTGAACAACATACGAGCATAGGTCACGGCATGGATCTAAAATATATGAGGAAGGCCTCCAAGGGGCGGAAGGCTTGGACATTTGCAATGAAGACCCCAAAAATCCTGATCGGTCAGCTCAATCCCAGAACAGGAAAGCCGTTCGGAGCGACCATTAGATATGGTTTAGGTTCTCGGGACATGAGGGAGGCTGCTGCCGAACGTGACATCAGGCTAGGTGAAATTCGTAAGCTGGTAGCCAGAGCACGGCGCGGTGAAAACAGCGACATTGTTGAGCGTGGACTTACACTCCGCAAAGGAATTCTCTCGGAGGACCGTAATCCGGTTTGGATCTTCGGTGTCGACGCTGATGGCACTGAACACTCGATCAAGCAGGAAATCTCCAGAGACATGCTGTCCGGTGAAGCCCATGAACTCGCGAGACAAGGGAAACGTAAGGAGGCGGATATTCTCTATGGCATAGGCGACGGAACAGCCTTTCCCTTCTCAGTCGCTCTTGAGAAGTACCTCAACTCCAGGGACGATATTGCAATATCCACAAAGAATGACATCAACACTGAGGTCGAACGTTTCCTTGAATTCGCCCGGGAGGAAATAGGAGCCGACCCACTGTGTTTGCAGCATGTTGACCGGCGGGTAGCTTCTCTGTACCTCAACGAGTACTTGAGGGAATATAGGTCACCCAGAGCACCGAGTGGCCTGAAAAAGGCATCAATCGAACGGTCCAGAACATTGCTGTCTGGTATCTGGCAATGGGCGATAAGATCGGGACATATCGACTATCAATTCATCAACCCGTGGCACAACCAGCCGATCACCATCAAGTCAAAGCCAAAAATACAGTTACCAAGCGAGTTCCCAGAGAAGATCTATACACCAGACGAATGGAACGCCCTTCTAAACGCTGCACCCCAAGGAGAATCCCTAGGCGATGTTATGAGGGTTTGTATAGCGACCGGTTGCAGGGCGGGAGAGGTCGCCGCCTTAACCCAGAGAGACGTTGAAACAACGGGCCAAGGATTCTTCGTTCGGGAAGGCAAGACGAAGAATGCCAGCAGATATGTCCCCTTATTCGGACTCGCTCGTGAAATCATAAGTGTAAGAGCTTCAGCTGCGACACCCTCGAACAGTACCCTTTTCCCCGACCTTCCGCGAAATAAGAAGACCGGTAAGAGTAGCGCCCGCATCTCCCAGAAGTTTACCCGGTTGAGGCGCAGAGTCTTAGGGGAAGAAACTAATGATCGGCTATCGCTACATAATACCAGACACACATGGAGAACCATTGCGAGAAATGCCACTGACGTTCCTGATCGAGTTGTTGATGAGCTAGGAGGCTGGGCAGGTCAAAGCACAACCTCCCGCCCATACCTCCACCATTTGAATGGCGAGGAGTACCGGCAAGCAGCCTGGAAGATCACTGTCTAGCCCCCAGTTTCAGTACCAGTGATTTGGCGTTTCTCTACTAGTGTTTCAGGCGCTGGTGGGTGCATGCCAAGGGCATGATGTGGCCGGATTTGGTT